>CAYJHH010000048.1:0-18705 GCA_964369995.1 uncultured Desulfovibrionaceae bacterium | reverse complement strand
TCTCCCTGTGAGAAGGAGTTTACTGGGATAGAGCGACTTTTTCAACGGGCTGATAAAAGGAATTACCATGACTACCAAAAACAAGCTCGTCCTTGAAGTTACACAAGCCCCCTCAAGCGCTAACAGCTTTACTGCTATTGTTCAGGCTACCCAATGCATAGACGGAAGCTGCATCACTGACTTTGCTATTGCTGACCCTACAGACACAGGAAACCAAACACCAAGAACAATCATAGAACATGCCCGCACTGAAGCGATTATCAGAGTACAAAGCCAACAAGGCAACACTGCACTTAGCCCTCAGCAGCCTACGCCTCCCCCTGCCTCTTCTTTTTCAGAAGCGACACAGCCTCACGCACAAGCATCACCACCTAGAACCTATAGGCACAGTCAGAACAAACCTGCATCTCATAAGCAAATAAATACTTTAAAAGAACTGGCTACTCGCAAAGGAACTACTTTAAATGCAGCTGCTTTGGAAGTAACACATAAACCTTTTCAAGATTTAAGTAGCTATGATGCAGACTTATTATTCAAACACTTCAGGAGTAATTAACAAGCAGGAGGTGTCGCATGGATAATCTTTGGCTGTGTAACTCCATTCATAGTTTCAACCAAACAAATACCGCCATCACCATAGGCTCAGATCAATTTTTCCAAGCTATAGAAAAAGCTCTCCCGCCCACTTTCAGTAGGCAAACAGCTTCACAGGTTTTAGGTAATATAATTGCCCCTAAGACCTTTGCAAATCTTGATTCGCTTGGACAAGGACCACCTAGGGTACGTCTAGGCTCTAAGGTTGGCTACGAGCGTGAAAGCTTTATGATGTGGCTAAGGCAGAGATTAAAGCCATAATAAAAAGGCAGCGTGCTTAATGAAAACTAGGGTAGCACCATAAGGCCCTACCCTAGTTGAAGTAATGATGTATAAATCAACGTTTTCAATTAAAACTTAAATTTTTGCTACACGTTACGGTTCTTGCTCTTCAAACAAAGAAACTATTTCTTTATTTGGTAAAGAGTAGACTCTGGCAACATGTCCTTCTTCTTGTAAACGACCATTATTTTGTTTAATTCGTGAACCTAAACTTGAGAATTTCCTAATTTTCAATTTCCAACAATGGTCAGTTTCAGGTGTACACACATCCACAACATAAAATTCTGATTTTTCAATTAAAAGTGGCTGAATATAGAGGTGTTCAATATCAAATGGAGCTGCACATATGACTTCGTCCATACTTGTAAGCAAGGCAACATACCTTCAGCTAAGTGTAACTCCTGAAGGGCTTGTGAAGTGTATTTCTTTGATTTGGCGCTGTTTTTTGCATATGTTATTTGTGTGTATAAAGGGTCATTTACAATTCCGTTCACAACATATCCACTACCACCACTCTCTATTTCTACAGAGTATTTATCTCCTTGTATTTCAAATTCATGTCCGTAACCAATAATAACAGTGTCATAATCGCAGTTGTCTAAATTAACAGGGAGTCCAGCGGATAAAGCAATGGAGGTTTTTAAAACAAAAAACAGAGTGAGAGATAAAATGCTTATTTTAGAACCTAAAAAGAATAACTTCCTCATGCTAACTCCTTTGTTTATGATGATTTTTTATGATATCTATACGCTGTAAATAATACCTAACACCTTATATATGAAGAGGGAAAAAGTATTTATTGTAATTCTCTAGGACTAAATACCTCAACCTTTTAATGTTGAAAACATACGAAATACGTTATAGTCTTTCTGGGAGGTGTCTATGCATGTAGTATTCATTTCAGAAAGTCAGAGAAAAGCTATCGTAAAAGTAAATGCAATACTTGATAGTTATGCAGTTCGTATTGGACAACAAGCATGGGTAAGCCCCATGACACAAGAAGGGCTACAGGAAATTCATGTAGCTTTACGCCGCATAGCTACACGCCAAACAGCTGTTGCATGTTATCAAAATGATGGACGAAAAGGCATGAAGCTTTTATGGATTGTTGGGAGAAAAACAGCCTTTTCACAGCAAGGCGCTTTTCCTGTACATACCGCAAGGCAAAGTTCTTTACAAAAACAAACATCTCCGCCATGGCAACGAGTTATAGCTCTTTTAGCAGAAAGTGCTGGACTTGTGCATGATTTAGGAAAGTATTCTCAATATTTTCAGCAAAAACTACGTGCTGTCACGCCACAAAAAACGCGAGATGCTTTTCGTCATGAATGGATTTCTCTTTGCGTACTTCGTGCTTTACAGCTTCATAAGTATCGTTGGGAAGAGGCTTGGAAGAGTATTACACCACATGCCGAAGATATTTTTTTAAAACAATCAAATCAAGCAAGAAGGAAGCATGCTCCTTATACTTTAGGAGAGGTTCTTGAATTTATTGTAGTTACGCATCATCGCTTATTTGCCAATGATAACTCTTACCCCACACCACTCGAATCTCATAGACGCCAAGATTTTCCTTCAGATGCTTACACTGTACCTTTTATAGCTATCTCAGATACACATTTGCAAAATATTTCAAGAAGCTTGCAAAAGCTTTCTAAATTGACAACGCTCATTGAAAGTAAGGGTATGGAAGAGCAAAGCGCATACTGGTGGGCAGCTATCACGCTTGCACGTGCGGGGCTTATCTTTGCTGATCATACCGTTTCTGCGCAAATCAATAAAACTCCTTTAAAGCCATACCAAGCCGCAGCTAATACGCATGCAGGAAAACTTAATCAATCCTTGGATTGGCATTTAGAAAATGTAGCGCATGTAGCAGGGCAAACAACATGGCGAATAGGGCAGTACTTTGCGCACCCAGAGCAAGCTTACTCAGACCTAGACGGTTTACAAGAGGCCTCGCTGGCAGCTATTTTAGAGCCTGCTGATGAAAACTCTCGCTTTCATTGGCAAAATATAGCAGCACAAGCTCTTTCCTCATGGAGACATGAACATAAAAATGCGCCGTGTTTGGTGTTTACTGTGGCAGGTACAGGCAGTGGCAAAACACGTTCTAATATACGCAATGCGTGCGTTTTATCGCAAAGCGACACGGTACGCTGTTCTATAGCGCTCAACCTGCGCTCCCTCACGTTACAAACAGGGAAAGCTTTAGAAGATTCATTAGGGATTTTATCTACAGATATTGCTACTATTATTGGTGACAGCGTGACACAAAAACTTTTCCAATATAAAGACGATGCTTTTGTGGATAGTGATGAAAATGCTTACGAACCAGAATTTTATTGCCACGGTGAAACAGTCTCTTTGCCTTCTTGGATGCAACCTCTTTTCACGGATGCAAAACAGAAAACACTCATAAGCACCCCTTTACTTGTTTCTACCATTGATTTTTTAGACGGTGCAGGCAATCCGCATAGGCAAGGGCATCATGTAAAGGCTTTTTTACGTGTTCTTACTTCAGATATTATTTTAGATGAAATAGATAGCTATGAACCAGAAGCCTTTGTTTCTGTGCTGCGTTTAATACAGTTATGTGCCTTTTTTAAGCGAAATCTTATATGCTCATCGGCTACATTGTCTCAATCCATTGCCGATGCTGTACATGCAGCATGGCAATCAGGCTTACAGTTACGTCAAGCTCTTTTGCAACAAGAAGCAAATGATGTACATGAGCAGGTTTATGGTGTCGCCTTTATTGATGATACGTCACCCCCTAAGATGCATACCTATACAGACGAAAAACAATCGTTCTCTCAAGATTATGCCGTATATTTACAAGAGCTCATAACAGCCATTCATAAAGCGCCTGTATATCGTCGCGCTTTCTTGCAAAAAACAGAGCCGACAGTAGAGGGCTTTTATACTTCAACGTTATGTGCAGTACAGCGTTTGCATACAGAAAATGCATGGAATTTTTTACCACAAAAGCGTATTTCTTTTGGCCTTATCCGCATGGCAAATATTCAAGGGGCTGTGCATATGGCGCGTTGTATAGCGCACGCCATACCACATGCTTACGTGGCGTGCTACCATGCCAATGATTGGCGCATCAATCGGCATCATAAAGAACAACGTTTGGATTTTCTTCTTACACGTAAAGATGAAAAAAATAAGCGTATCTTGCAAGATGCGGAGGTGCAAAAGCTTGTATCTCAACGTCATGAGCCTGATGTACTTTTCATTGTGGTGGCAACACCGGTAGAAGAAGTTGGACGCGATCATGATTTTGACTGGGCTGTTATAGAGCCTTCTAGCGCGCAATCTATTGTGCAAACCGCAGGACGTGTTAACAGGCACAGAATGATCTTTTTAGAAGATAAGAATAATATCGCCATCTTGCAGTATAACCTACGCCATTGCAAAAATATAGATGCAGGAAAAAGTAAAAAATCTGCTTTTATATATCCTGGCTATGAAATAAAATGGGATAAAGCCTATGTAAACCATGATTTACAAAAGCTTTTGCCGTGGAACACAGAAGATATTCTTGCCATCAATGCCGCTCTGCGTCTAGGAGACGGTAGCGCTTTTGCTCAAGCTGATGATGCATGTATTTCTAAAAGAGTGACGAAATTTTTTGGCTCTCGCATGGATGATGACGACGAGATAGTGGAAGGCATTTTTACAAAGTTGCCCATTGCGTCCTCTCGCATGTCCACAGCTCCTTATAAAGAAACACCTTTACGCTCTGCATCGTATAAACAAGAATGGCGAATGTGTGTAGATAAAGATACAGAATTATCTACTTTTGAGCGTCTTGACAGTGATGGAAAAAAAGAGTGTTGGGTAGGCAGTAAAGATTTAAAAGAACATGACGCTGTACAAAATGCGTGGTTGTGTCTTTCCCCTGTAGAAATGCTTTGTCTTTGCGAAAAAGTTGGTATAAATGAAAAAGATGGGCTCTTTGTAGAGTTAACCGTCTATGAAAAAAATGGAGAATATAAAGAAGAAAACTTTGTTTACGATAAGGGCTTCGGAATCTACAACGAGTAGAAAAGTATAGGCTACTTGTAATTTTTTACTATGCAAAAGGAGTCATATGAGTACTGAGTGGAAGCACATTGACGAAGAGAAGTATCGAGAAAGTATTTCAACATTGATTCATTATAATTCAAAAACTATTAATTCTAATGCAGCCTTGGTTGGCATACGTTTAACAAAAGAGTATTCTTTAGATGTGCCATATATATCTTTGCGCACTCTTATAGATAGTGAATATGCTTTACCCTTAGATTACGGTAAAGGCGGTGCTGCTAATGGTACTGTTATTAAGCAAATGAATATGCTTCTTGAAGGCGATGAGGCAGCTAAAGAAGCTAGTGCCAAAGAAATTAGTGTCATTCGAGAAACATTTGAAGACATTAAAAATACTCCTTATAGTGTTGGAACGGAATATGTTGATCATCGTTTGCGGCAAATTCTTATTCCTAAAGAGGACGCGCCAGGGGGCTATGTCAGTATAAGTCCTATGACTGCCAGTAGTATTTGCCCTCTGTTCTTTAAATCGGAACAAGGTTTAGTTTGGCAACATAATGAAAAAGTAAAAAAGTCCTCTGATAAGGCGCAAAGAAAGATTCAGCAGGCCCAATTTGGGATTGGTGGCTCTAATCCGCAAAATATTGGCTCTCTAGTACGTAGTATGCAGCGCCCTATTTTTGTCCGCGCTCCACAACAAAAATCCTCTGTTAAAGCAGCTTTTTCTTTATACCATAAAGAAATTCCCATAAGTGTTTTTAAACAAGGGGCTTTTAGAGAAAGTGTGTTACAATACGCTTCCTTTAGAGAAAAAGTTCTCCTTAATGAAAAACTTTCTGTGGGCATGCACGAAAGGCAACAAGAAGAGCGTCTTATACAGGCTATTGCGCATATTGTTTTGGATATGGGCGCAGAAGCCTATGAGGTCTTACTGAATCATAGCGATCGATTACCTAAAGAGCATTGCCTAAGCCAAGAGCCTTTGCGCTACGCTTTGGTGTCGCAATCTGTTGACAATAAAGCTTTACGGGCTTTAGTAGACCCTGCCTTACGCCCTTTGTGTGATAATTGGCCACGCTTGATGGCTCAAGAAATCATGAGGAAAATGTACGCGGCAAAAGATGGTGATAGGCTGTTTACATTAGACAGCGCAGCACAGAATCATATTGAGGGTATTCTGGAGGAGGTGTTTTTTTCATGCAATACATAACTCTAGCCCGCATGCGTATTCAAGGGGCAAATATATACAATACAGCCTTTCTCATGGGCGGCCCTCCAGTATTACCGGCATATTTTATGGCACATGCCTTAGGGCGTAAGCTTTATATGCCTGAAGCTGTACGTTCTGTGGCGCTAACTATTCATGATTATACCCCCTTGGGCGATACATTTTATGGTGTTTTTAATCCACAACAACGACGGTCAGCCTCATTTACATTTGGGCCATCGCAAAATAGCTCAGATTATTCTTCAAAAAACAAGCACGCCCTTTCCTTACAACCTGTGGCAACAGCGCATATGCAAGTGTCATTAATTATAGGCTTTAAAGAAGAACCCTCTTTAGAGGATATACGTAAGCATGTTCTTGGAGGGCGTTTTTCGGGTGGAATTATTATGAGCCTCGGCGCGCTTCATGTTTCTGATGATATTGAAGAGGCGCTTACGAAGTTGAAAAATGGTTTTGTGGTTATGGACAGACGGGATTTACTGGAAAATAAAAATGCCCAAGAACGCGCACAGGCTTTTGTGAACGCGCTTGGGCATATATCTCACGGAGATGATGGGCTTGCATGGCTTAGTGCCACATGCCTTGGCTATGCCAATATAAGCCCATATGCGCGACGCGGCGGCGCGCGTGAAGGGTATGAACATGCCTTTGCAGAGCCTTTAGCCGGCCTTGTGCAATACCTTTCTGTACGGCAATGTTTAGAAGAGGACAGGGCAAAAGAAGCCTTATGGCGCCCAGAGTGGCTGGCGGATGACGTGTTTAGAGTTCTACAAAAAACAAATTCATAGAGGAAAAATATATGACAAAAGCTCTTAAAAAACTTCCCGGTGTTCTTTCATTTCAGCGTTGTCTTATGGTGAGTGACGGCTTGTTCTTCAATGTGTTTGCCAATGGTACAACCTCGCCACTTATGGTGGTGCGTCATGGTATTCGAGGAACGCAAAATATCAATAAGTTTGGAAAAAAAGAAAAATCTACCGCAAAAACAGCCAAACGTGAAGAAGTATCCAATATTCAAACCACAGACACTGCCAAACTTGATCCACAAGCCACAAAGTTACGTGTTACGCTAGGTCTGCGATTTATAGATTTAGACGCCGCATTATTTTCTTGCGCTCCAAGTAAGTCTGACACTGAAGAAGACTTACAGTTATTTAGAGAACAATTAACGCATTTTATTACGACCAGCAAAGAAAGTGCGGCTTTGTTTGAGCTTTCTTGTCGCTATGCGCGTAATATTGCCAACGGGCGTTTTTTGTGGCGTAACCGTGTTATAGCTGAAAATATTACGACCACTGTATCTTTTGGAAATAATGACAAAGTGCATTTTCAAAGCTTAGACATTCCGCTGAATAGTTTTGAAAAATATAGTGAAGATGAGAAACGGGTGGCCCAAGAGATTCAAAAAGGGTTGCAAGGTAATAGAGATGCTGTACTACGCATTGAAGCGGATGTGGATTTTGGCATTCAAGGCGGTTTAGAGGTCTTTCCTTCACAAAACTATTTAGAAAATAAAAGCACAGGTTTTGCACGTCCTCTATATTGTGTGGGCGGCGTTTCTTTACAGCAAGATACGAGTAGCATGCAAGAACGTGGGCAAGCAGCTTTACGTGATCAAAAAATTGGTAATGCCTTGCGCACCATTGACACATGGTATGCGGATTTTGAAGAACACGGCTTACCTCTTCCTGTAGAACCCAATGGCGCCAGCTTAGATGCGCAACGCTTTTTCCGTAACAATAAAGAAACTTCTGGTTTTCAATATTTACTTCGTGTGGGCACTGTGCAGCCGAATTCACCAGAAGGTATGTTTTTATTAGCGTGTATTATTCGTGGTGGTGTCTTCTCTGGGAGTGAGTAGTTATGTTACCTAAAGTCTATTTTGATATGGAAGCTCTTGCCTCCAATCCTGATATGGATATGAGCCCTCCCTTACTGCGTGGACGTATGCTTGTTCTTTTGCACGGCATTTTTAAAAATTCTCCACATACGTATGCCATTGCTCTTGTTCCCTCTAGGGAGCAAGGGCAAGCGGGCGGAACTTTGCGCGTATTTGCTTCTTTGCGAGAAGAGCTAGACCTTCTAGTACAGTCACTAACTACTATTCCTTGGGTGCGTGATTATGTGCGCTTGCATTATCCCTTGGCTGTACCAGAGGATTTTTCCGGACAGTGGAAAGCTTTTCGACGTTATCGTATTCCAACACTCAAAGCTGACCGTAAGCAAGGAGAGGATTACGGAAAATTACGTCAGCGCAGACTTGAAGCCGTGCGAAATAATCACTTAGAGTATTTTATCTTGTATAGTAAAAGCACGCAGCAAAAATTCACCCTTGCTGTGCAATGTGAGGATGGGGAAGCGCAAAAAGAAGAGTGCTATCCTAATTCCTATGGTTTTGCCAGCGCACAGAGGCTTTTTTACTTGCCTATAGTAGAGTGAGAAATGGTATGGTAGCAAAAGGAGATACTAATCCGCGGCCGATTATGCTTTCTAAGCGTGCAAACGTTTTTTATTTAGAACATGTACGCGTTATGCAAAAAAATCATCGTATTGTGTACTTAACACAAGATGGTGGAGACATAGAGCATTTTTTCAATGTGCCTGAACGTAATACGGCATTTATTTTGTTAGGAAAAGGTTCTTCTATCACAGATGCTGCTGCACGTCGCCTTGCAGAAGCCAATGTCATGGTGGGTTTTTGTGGTTCAGGCGGTTCGCCACTTTTTGGTGCTTTAGATATGGCATTTATGGTACCGCAAAGTGAGTATCGCCCTACAGAGTATATGCAAACGTGGATGCGCTTGTGGCTTGATGAAGAAAAGCGTTTTGTTTTAGGGAAAGAGCTTCTTCTTGAGCGTGTGGCATATACTGAAAAACAATGGGGAAAAAATAAAGCGCTTGCACAAGAGACTTTTGTTTTTCCTGTAAAAGAAAAGGAAGCGTATTTACTGCATTTAGAAAAGGCAGAAAATACACAACAACTCTTATTAACAGAGGCGCGTTGGGCAAAGTCTTGCTATGCGCATTTTGCAAAAACCTTTGGAATCTCTTTTACAAGAGAGGAAGGAAAAAGGAGCAAATCCACAAAAACAGATATTTGTAATGGCTTTTTAGATCATGGAAACTATATTGCGTATGGGTATGCAAGTGTTGCCTTATGTGGTCTTGGTATAAGTTTTTCTTTACCTCTTTTGCATGGGAAAACACGTCGCGGAGCTCTAGTTTTTGATATGGCAGACCTTATAAAAGACGCTCTTGTTATGCCTACAGCTTTTATTGCCATGAAACAAAGAATGAGTGAAAAGGATTTTAGGCTTGCGCTTATATCTTTGTGTCAAAAAGAAAAGGCTTTAGACTATCTTTTTAACTTCATTATAAGGATATGTGAAAAACATATGTAATTGTAGTGTGTTGCAATTTTTATGTTGTGAGGAAGTGTTTTTCGTTATGTAGATGATAGGGTTATGTAATAGCATAACTTTTGTTGATGGAAGTCTAGTTATCCGCCGAGTAGGCGGCTTAGAAGCACTTATGCGTAGATAAGGTATATCTAAATCTGTTATCCGCCGAGTAGGCGGCTTAGAAGTGCCGCCTATTACTTCTGCATCTTTTTGAGCGGTTATCCGCCGAGTAGGCGGCTTAGAAGGCTGGAAGAACGGCTAAAAGTAAGGCTTTTTAGTTATCCGCCGAGTAGGCGGCTTAGAAGTACTTGGGTATAGACGTGCAAGTTTTGCAATCGTTATCCGCCGAGTAGGCGGCTTAGAAGAACATCGGCATCTGGTACGCCAATGCAGTACAGTTATCCGCCGAGTAGGCGGCTTAGAAGACAATGGACTGACTACTGGAGTGGACGTTCATGTTATCCGCCGAGTAGGCGGCTTAGAAGGATTGCGCCCCCAAGTTGCTGAAAAGCCGCAAGTTATCCGCCGAGTAGGCGGCTTAGAAGGACCAAAAAATGAGGTCGTCAGCTGTCAATTTGTTATCCGCCGAGTAGGCGGCTTAGAAGCATATACTCAAACCCAGATTGCTCTTGCGCGTGTTATCCGCCGAGTAGGCGGCTTAGAAGTCATATATCCTACAAGTCCTTTAAATCCAGATGTTATCCGCCGAGTAGGCGGCTTAGAAGTAGTTCTCTGCCATGGAACGTTATTTCCTACTGTTATCCGCCGAGTAGGCGGCTTAGAAGACGCTAGCGGCTGGCCTGTCCACCCCTTATGTGTTATCCGCCGAGTAGGCGGCTTAGAAGGATGGGGTAATGCTAAAAAAGCGGAGCTGAAAGTTATCCGCCGAGTAGGCGGCTTAGAAGCCAAGAGTTGCGAGACGTAACAACGTCAACTAGTTATCCGCCGAGTAGGCGGCTTAGAAGGCAAATGCTGGTACCATGCCTAGGGTTTGCTCAGTTATCCGCCGAGTAGGCGGCTTAGAAGTCATAGAAACGGTCGGATGCTGGCAAACATTCGTTATCCGCCGAGTAGGCGGCTTAGAAGGCTGAGGGGTATATATTCGGTCGTATCTGTTAGTTATCCGCCGAGTAGGCGGCTTAGAAGACCAGAAATGAGGTTATGAGCATGAACTATTGGTTATCCGCCGAGTAGGCGGCTTAGAAGATTTGACGCTTCTTTTCTTGAACTTCCAATTCGTTATCCGCCGAGTAGGCGGCTTAGAAGCACAGAGGCCATCTCTAAAAAATCATAGCCGGGTTATCCGCCGAGTAGGCGGCTTAGAAGGCTTAAAGGTGTTTTTATACCCACGGCATTAGGTTATCCGCCGAGTAGGCGGCTTAGAAGTCTAAAACCGGCTACAGACATAGAGTCAAAGCGTTATCCGCCGAGTAGGCGGCTTAGAAGTTCGCCCAAGCGTCAACCTGAGCATACTCTTCGTTATCCGCCGAGTAGGCGGCTTAGAAGCAAAGGCACAAGCACAAGTTGCCACAATGGCAGTTATCCGCCGAGTAGGCGGCTTAGAAGTCAAAGGGTATTCCCTGCATTTGTGCTTTAAGGTTATCCGCCGAGTAGGCGGCTTAGAAGATTTGCTACGGCGGTGTTTAGTTGCCATAGTAGTTATCCGCCGAGTAGGCGGCTTAGAAGTACGGAGTAGGCAAGCCAAAAAAAGCGCCCCAGTTATCCGCCGAGTAGGCGGCTTAGAAGAACGGTTTTTTCATATTAAGAAACAGGCTTAAGTTATCCGCCGAGTAGGCGGCTTAGAAGGCAAGGAAAGCAATAGACTAGCCACACAAATGGTTATCCGCCGAGTAGGCGGCTTAGAAGAACAGGGCGGCCTTTCTGATGGTCAAAAGACAGTTATCCGTCGAGTAGGCGGCTTAGAAGTTACAAGCCCTGTGCAAGCCGCTGAAGTAGCAGTTATCCGCCGAGTAGGCGGCTTAGAAGCTTTGGCGTGCCTTGCTGAAACTCAATCTCACGTTATCCGCCGAGTAGGCGGCTTAGAAGTATGGGGTCAACGATTAAAGGCAGAGAAGAGCGTTATCCGCCGAGTAGGCGGCTTAGAAGTTCTGGAGGTTCATGTTCACGGATGAACCTTAGTTATCCGCCGAGTAGGCGGCTTAGAAGCTGTGCAGATGACGCGCGTTTACATTGCCCTTGTTATCCGCCGAGTAGGCGGCTTAGAAGTGTGATTTTCAAACCAGTCACTACACGCGTTTGTTATCCGCCGAGTAGGCGGCTTAGAAGTGTGAGCATAGATATCATTTCCCACACCACGTGTTATCCGCCGAGTAGGCGGCTTAGAAGTCCAATACCAAAACCCAAAGCGGTGCCAGCCAGTTATCCGCCGAGTAGGCGGCTTAGAAGTTGTGGCAAAGCATGCGGAAATTTCGCAAAAGGTTATCCGCCGAGTAGGCGGCTTAGAAGTGTTGAAAAGCAGGGACCGAAACCAACAAAATGTTATCCGCCGAGTAGGCGGCTTAGAAGTTCAAGCCCCTTTTCGTACCGCTCTTGGTTCAGTTATCCGCCGAGTAGGCGGCTTAGAAGTGCGAGGCTGAACGACTGACAGGGAGTACCGCGTTATCCGCCGAGTAGGCGGCTTAGAAGAACAACTGCGGTGGCGGTATTTTTGGAAATATGTTATCCGCCGAGTAGGCGGCTTAGAAGTTGTGGACAAACATTCAGCAATTACTCAAAAGGTTATCCGCCGAGTAGGCGGCTTAGAAGACATAGCCCATCACATTGAATGAGCCGCTTTTAGTTATCCGCCGAGTAGGCGGCTTAGAAGCTGACGCCATGCCATATCAAAGGTAGCTTTATGTTATCCGCCGAGTAGGCGGCTTAGAAGTCCATAGCCTCTTGAATGACATTCTGTACTTCGTTATCCGCCGAGTAGGCGGCTTAGAAGCTTTAAACGTGGCGGCAAGATTTTTGAGCAAGGCATCGTTGCTTCGAAATTTGAAAGATTGCAACAGTTCGCAGGTGCTTTAAATTGTCGTGTTGTGGATTTATTTACCCCACTTGAAGAGACAATAAACTCCACAGCATTAACTTTAAGAGACATGTTATCTTGGTTGAATAAAGAGGAAAGAGCTTTTGTTTTACGACAAACAGATGAGTTAGTCGCTTTCTTAGCCAGTTGCACCCCTAACACAATGCAACAATACCATGTATGAGCTATACTGCTTAAGCAGTATAGCTCATTATCCGACATGGTCAGAACACTTAATAAAAATTATTCTGAAATCATTTTAAATTTTGTGATATAATTATTTATTCCATAGCTTTCTCCACCTTCATCATAAAAATATATAGTTTTTGACTCTACTTCCATTTGTTTGCCAACATATTTAAGCATGTCCTGGCAAAATGTTTCATTACAAACAAGGAAAAAATCTTCTCCGCCTTTAACTGTTAAAGTAAAATATTGTTCAGAGTCATCCATACCTTTAAATAAACCAGTGATCACTCTTGGTGCATACTGTTGCGGTATAGGTGATGAAGCATAAAAAATGTTATCTTTGATTCCAAGTTCATACTTAACTAGAGTTTTACCAAGATTTGGTCCTGGAGAATATGAGGATTTATACTTTGACAAATATAAATCCTCATTTGACAGGTTAAATTTTAAACACTCAAGCTCATCTATTGGGATGCTGCTCCCACATTTTTTTATATCTTTTTCCAGGCCAACAAAGTTCATGACATCTTCTTTTAAACCAAATGCTGTGTAGTGATTTTCAGGGGTTATCACTGAGCAAGTTATTGGCATTTCAGTTTTTAGCATCTTTTCCCCATTACTCCATATTACTGGAACACCTTTAATTTCTACTAATTTGCTATTTTCAATAGCGTTATTTAGGCAGTTTAAAGTTTTTTCATCAAATATGTACGGAGCTAATTCACCTATAAAAACAATTTCTTTTCCATCTTTATCTACTAATTCTCCAAAACGCATCCTTGATTCAGAAAAATCTTTAACATACCCAATGTATTTTTCTTGTGAGGTTAAAAGTGGTAGTTTATACTTTTCACTTTTTATATTAATTTTTCCTAATTCGAGTGAAAGTTGTTCATCTCCACTCTTCATAACCAGATAAGAAAAGCCTGCTTCGCTGCCATCATGTAATATTAGTCTTGCACCGCACATAGATGAGTAAAGAGTCTCAGAGCGAATAGCAACAACATCAAACAGTTGTCCTTTAGGGATTTCGCCTTCTGCCATCTTCTTCAAGAGCAGCTTCACAACATCTTTACTTTCACAGTCTGGAGGCTCAACATCGTCCATGTCCGAAAAATCTGTGTGCTTATCTTTGCTTTGGGGCTGTGGCGGGTTTGGCGTAAGAGGCGCATGACGAGGCTGTGCAAGGACTTTGTTTGCTTTAACAAGCTCATGCTGGCTTACTTTAGATTTTGCGGTCTCTTGGGGAGTAGGTACTGGCTTCTTTTTCTCAATATATTGATTGAGTAGTTTACCAATGGCGCTTGATGCTGAATGCAAGTTATCAACATTAGTTACATCAACACCTTTTTTAAGTAAAACCTCTACCATCCTCTCATTGCCATACCTAATGGCTACAGAAAGAGGGGTTTGATTTGTAGTTGTTTTAAAATTAATATCAGCACCATTATCAATCAATAGTTGAAATATTTCAAAACTTCTACGTTCTATTGCTAGCATTAGTGCACTACTATTTTCTGAAGTATTTGCGTTTACATTTGCACCGTTTTCTAATAGCAACTTTACAATATCAAAATCTTTTTTCCAAATGCTATCTAAAATATCTTTATCGCTAATTTCGCATCCATTTTCTAGTAATATTTTTATAGTTTCAAAATTTTCACTTCTTATTGCATGCTCAATGTATCTGTTTTTGTTTATATTTGCACCATATTTAAACAGTAAATCGATTATATTTGGTTGTAACGAATAAACTGCAACATCAAGAGCTGTGCCTCCTGATTTATTTTTAAAATTAACATTAGCGTTGTTTTCTAGTAAGTATTTAGTAATATCTATTTCTTTTTGAGCTATAGAGCGCATTAAAACTGTTTCGTCATCTGTATATTTTACTATTGAATTTACGTCTGCTCCTGATTCAACTGCTATTTTTATAACTTCAATATTACTACTACGTAACAAGTAAGACGCGTCTGCTTCGTATTTTAATAATGCAGAAATTATTTCAAGATTGTTTGTATGCATAGCCTTTTCAATTGCTGGCCCTAAATTTCCCCGATCCATTTTTCTATCGGGATCAAATCCATATTCTAAATATTTCAATGTCATATCTAAGTCTTCTTTTTCAACAGCATAAATCAATCCATAGTCTAATGTTATAAAAATGCTAGATATTAAAAGTTCTGGAAAGTCATTTTGATATAAAACCTTCATTACAGCTAAAACATCATCTAAAGTCTTTGGAGAAAATATTGAATCAATTGGCGTGTAAAACTTTAAAAAATTAGGAAAAGATGTCCCATCTTTGTTAATGGTAAATTGAATTTCTAGATTTATTGGAATAGTTGTTGCGCTTAACAATTCAGATAGAGATGTCCATATTTTTAATCTTTTAAGATGGTTACGTAATGAAGGTGTATCTATATCTGCGGTAAATATTACATATTTTCTTTTCTGGCTATCTTCAATACTTTGCCATTTTTGATTTTTCAATAATTGGTGGCCTTCAAGGGCTTCTTGCACAGTTACGCTTTTATCAAATGATAAAACTGTATTTTTCACTAAATCAACGGAGTTATCTCCAAAGACATTAAGAAAAGCGTGTGAACACACTGGAAATACAAAGAAATACACAATGAATACTAAATAAATTCTATACTTATTCATAATTTCACCCCTTGCAGTAATATATTTTTTGCATATCCCCACTAAAAAAAACATAGTCTACCACCTACATTTCTCCTGTTACTACACATAGCAAAATTGGTATTGTAGGTCGAGATAAATATGCTAATATTAACAACTAGAATGCTGTTCAAATGATTTCATTTATACATAACTTTATTGAACAAACATAAACCCTATACAAAAACAAACAAAATCCCCTTATCGGCCATGTGCGGTGAAGGGGATTTTTCTTTCAGGAGGCAAAAAATGTACGAATATCAATCTCAAGACGTGACGGCACTAGCAAAGGCCTTGCTTGCTGTACAAAAGCAACTATTACCAGCGCTAAAAGACGCAGCTAATCCTTTCACCAAGAGCAGCTACGCCACGCTCAATTCTGTCATGGAGGCGTGTCGGGAGGCTTTGCACGCCAATCACATTTGGATGACGCAGCTCCCCATGCCCACGCCGGCGCATATGGGTGATGGGCATATGGGACTCATGACCAAGCTCACCCACACTACCTCAGGGCAGTGGCAGTCTTCACTCATGGTGGTTCCGTTACCCAAGAAAGATCCGCAAGGCATGGGCTCAGCCATGACCTACGCTCGGCGATACGCCTTATGTGCCATGCTGGGCATCGTCACCGAAGATGATGATGGACAAAGTGCGATTTTGGGGACAAAAACGACGCCTAAAAGGCCTTCACCCCCAAAACAGACCGCAAACCCACCTCTCGTTAACGAAGCCCCTTATGGCAATACACAGTCCAAAAACAATCAAAAGACAGTCTCAAATCAAACCATACAACACCATGATTTCGCCCATCTACCACGCATTGATGGCGTGGCCTATCAGCAGGTGACTGCCAGCGATGGACGCCACTGCATTGTAGCCACTGGCAATACTCAGGCCAAGAAAGAGCTGCTCAAAGGGGCTGGCTTTCAATGGAACCCGCAAAGAAAAATGTGGTGGCGTTATGCCGACGCAGCTTAATGGAACATTAAACAAAACAAGCTAAAGACCATCCTCCCGAAAATGGGGGATGGTCTTTTATTTTCACGGAGAAAAACAATGCACATGCAACTTTCAGAGAAAGCCCAAAACCTCTTGGCCTGTATTCAGTATGGCCTTGAACTTCACGACAAGCAAAGTACCGCCATCCACTTGGGTGACCGTTCACAGTACATCGGCCTATCAGACATAGGGCGAACCTTGGAATGTCCTAGAGCCGCTTTATGCAATAAAGCATTTCCAAAACCACAAGCTGACTTACAAAAGCTACTTACCTTACAGCGTGGTCACTGGCTAGAACACGGCATAGGCCAAGCTATCAACGCCCAAGGCATACATGCTCTACCGCAATTGGAATTATCCTTCACCCACAACAATACGCCCATTAAGGCTCATTTTGATTTTGTACTTGCTTGGGAAAACCCACGTCCTGCCATTCGTATTTTGGAACTCAAAAGTACCAAGATTATACCCGAAACCCTGTATACTTCCTATGAAATGCAGCTCTACGGACAAGCCTCATTGCTAGCAAAAATGTGGAATAAGCCTACATTTAACCTGCGTAGTAACGATGGTAAAATCTTGCATGCAAATCACACCATGCCTGAAATATGTGGATACCACTTTGGCATAAACTTACCCAATGATGTGAACCAAGTGGATATAGAAGCTTGGGTACTCGCCATGTCCATGGACGATGCCAAGCCCTTTGGCCCTTATACGTCCAATACAAGCATGTGCGACCTTTGCCTAAGCACTGCCCAAAGCCTTTGGGAAAATAAAACTGCCTTTGAACATGGAAACATTACCCCCAATGATCTACCCCACGCCACAGGTTTTCGCGCCCTTTGCGCTTACTGTGATTGGAATAGCGACTGCCCAAAATTCCAAGATGCTGAGAGTAAAACAGAATGGTCAAAATGGGATAGCGAGTTGGAAAGAGTATTAGCCCTCAAAGAAGAACGTAACACGCTGGATGAGAAAATAACTCTTGCAGAGCAAGACCTTAAAAATATGTACACTCTAGCAAATATTCAAGGAGATTGGATAAACACAGGGGGCTATCGTTTCAAAGTCAGCCCGCAAAAGGGACGCCGTACTTTAAATAAAGATGCCCTTAATCTCTTGCTACAAGAGAAATACGGCGATGACGCAGACGATTTACTAAACCTTTGCGAAAAAGAAGGTAAGCCCTTCCAAAAACTTACCATTAACAAAATCAACTAAAGGAGAAAATCATGGGATATTATTCAGAAGTAGGCCTATGCCTCAATAAAGCCGCACATGACAACATACTGGCAGAACTCAAGAACCAAGACAGTAGCATCCAATCTGAAGTTCAAGAATTGCTCAACGATGCAGAAAAATACCAAGCCCATAGCAAGGATAATCAAGAAAGCACATTGTACCGTTGGCCTTGGCTCAAATGGTACAGCGAATTCAAGGAAGTGAAATTCATAGAAAGCTTCCTAGCAAGCCTTACCGATGATGACGACAGCCCTCTGCAGTACCGCTTTGTGCGCATAGGTGAAGAGTATGAGGACATTGAAGTACACGGGTCCTATTATGAAAATCCTTTCGAGATGGATTTAGGCCGTGGGGTGTACATCAGCGACCAGCATAAACCCGTTCTCAAGGCATCTCAAAGTCCTGAAAACTAGACTCTACAAACAATAAAAATGGAGAATATAAAATGGATACAATTATCAACCAAACCCAATTTGACGCCGGCACCATCTTCAGCGGTAAAGCCAGCGGCACCATGATTACCGGCTTTGATGCCCCCAGCGACTACACGCCTGTCATGGAATCTTCCTACCAATTCCATGACAGTAGCCGTGATATTATCGTGTGGTTTCTCATGGAAAACGCCGACCCCTTATACGTTTATGGCCCTGTAGGTTGTGGAAAATCCAGCCTTATACGTCAATTATCCGCAAGACTAAATTACCCAGTCTTTGAAATTAATGGGCATGAACGTGTGGAGATGGCAGACCTTATAGGCCACCTTTCCGTGCAAGAAGGCTCCATGCGTTTTGAATACGGGCCACTTGCCAAGGCCATGAAAATGGGAGGGCTCTTTCTCTTCAATGAAATTGACCTCTGCTCACCCTCTACCTTGGCGGGGCTCAACACCATTTTAGATGGTGCGCCTCTGTGCATAGCGGAAAATGGCGGTGAACTTATCACGCCGCATCCGCTATTCCGCTTTGTGGCCACTGCCAACACCAATGGCAGCGGTGATGACACAGGGCTCTACC
>CAYJHH010000047.1:0-19696 GCA_964369995.1 uncultured Desulfovibrionaceae bacterium | reverse complement strand
CCAAAGGGGTGTTTGAAGTGAGCGTGCCTTTCTTAAAAACGTGTGAAAACACGTTGTTAAGCGCCGACTAAGTAAATATAGGCCGCTTTTACAGTGGCTTTTTTTGATTATTTTTTAGAGTATAAAGTGCTTAATTGATAATTTAAAATTGTTTTTTTTGTGTAATGTCTTGAATTTTTATTGAATTTAAAATATAAGGAGTAATGATAGGACTGTAGAGTTTTCTGAAAAATCATCCCTTGGGAGGAAGTTATGATGAAAGATGCTAGACGGTTATTCAGTTTTTTTGTGTTCATATTCATGGCTTGCATGTTGTTTTTGCCAGAATGTAGCTTTGCCGCTGCAACAGCAGAAAACAGTAAAGACATGACCGAAGCCTATCTCACCTTAGGCATTTTAGCTGTGGCGGCAGTGCTCTTTTTTACTGAGGCTTTGCCTTTACCCGTAACAGCTATGCTTGTCCCTTGCGCTTTAAGTATTTCAGGTATTTTATCGGCCAAAGTAGCCTTTTCTTACTTTGGAGATTCCAGCGTTGTCCTTTTCATGGCCATGTTTATCTTGGGCGAAGGTACCTTTGCCACAGGTTTTGCCACACGTGTGGCGGAGGCCACTGTGCACTTTTCCAAGGGTAGTGAAAAACGCCTTTTGGTCTATTCCATCATTACCATTGGTATCTTATCGGGATTTTTAAGTAATACCGGTACCACCGCCGTGGCCTTGCCCATGATTTTAGCCATGTGTGCGGCTGCTTCTATTAATCCCAGTAAATTGCTCATGCCCATTGCTTTTGCTTCTTCTTTAGGTGGTACGGCCACCTTGGTGGGTACACCTCCAAACTTGCTTATTAATGCCACTTTGGAAAAAATGGGCGCCGAGGTGGGTGCAGCTCCTTTTGGATTTTTTGAATTTGCTCTCATAGGCGTACCTATGTTGATTATGGGAATTCTTTTCTACGCCACTGTGGGGAGCAAAATGCTACCAGACCATGCTTCGGAAGTGAATCTTGATGAAATAAAGTTGAAACAACCTCGAATTATGCGCGTGGATAAAATGCCCATAGCCATAGGGATTTTCGTCTTTGTTATCATTGCCATGGCCACCAAGATGATTGCCTTAGTGCCAGCTGCCATGCTGGGCGCCATGGCCATGGTTATAACGCGATGTATTACTATGAAGGAGGCTTTTAACTCCATTGATTGGACTACCATATTCCTTTTTGCGGGTATGATTTCCATGAGCCAAGCCATGAAAGATACTGGCGCCGCGGCTTTGATAGCCAATAATGTGGTGACGCTGGTTTCTAATCCTTATGCAATTTTAGCGGTAACATGTGCGCTAACTATGCTCATAACAAACTTTATGTCCAATACCGCCACAGCAGCCCTTATGGCGCCCCTTGCCATACCTATTGCTGTGCAAAGTGGTGTTTCGCCCTTGCCTGTAGCCATGGGCATTGCCATTTCTGCTTCTGCTTGTTTTTTAACCCCCATTGCAACGCCGCCTAATACCTTGGTTTTTGGCCCGGGTTCGTATACTTTTATGGATTATGTAAGAGCCGGTTGGCCTTTGCAAATTGGAAGTTTTATTTTGTGTGTGGTGCTTATTCCTATCATCTGGCCTTTTTAAGCTTATAGACTAAGCCTACTGGTGGAGATGCTTTTTTTAGAAAGGTTCTCCACCAGAGTATGGCTTCTTCGTGCAGAAATTCTTCTCACTCCTGTAGGTGTTGATGTGGCTTTGGGTATTCTGCCATGGAAGGTGCATTGCCTACGCCAGAACCTTTTACTATGTTGCCCATGGGCGCAGGTCTTGCTGGACTTGGTGCTTTGCGTCGTCGTCAAAAGCAAGCCTAAAATATTTTTTATGCACGCTCATTTTGAAAGCCACTTTTACAGCGGCTTTTTTCATGAATAAAAAAGCCCGCCTTTTATAAAAAAGACGGACTTTGTCATATTTGAGCATGCTACTAAAGCAAAAAATATAATTTTAACGTAAAAACTAGCTTAAAATACTTTCAAAGTTAAATTCGACTACGCAAAAGCCCATGGGTAAGGTGAAAGGAATGGCCATGGTTTTTTCGCCGCAGGGGTGTACAATTTCGTGATTGGCACCCAAAATCATGGAAGGAGTGCTTCCTTGTAAAAAGAGCCCAGCATCGGCAAGGCGGCGTCTGGCATCTCCGGAAAGAATATTCATCATCTCGCCCACCATTTCTTGCACATCATTGACAGGGTCTTCCAAGGCACCAAGAGCATCTTGGGTCATGGACAAAGCCGCTTCTTGGGACATGGTGAAAGAAATACTGGCAATTCTTTTTTCTTTATCGTTTACCGTAACAATGGCAGAGATATCGCCATAAGCTTCAAAGCTGGCTTTTTCAAAGGCATCGCCGGGTTCAGGCATGCTATTGGTCATGGACCCTAGAACATGTTTTGTGGCGTCCTTAAAGGCTTCAATGATAGCTTCTTTAGTTATAATTTGATTGCTCATATATCTCTTCTCCGGACGTATAAGGATAGGGCACAACTGTGACTAGATAAGGTCTAAGTTTCCGCTTTTTATAAAGTTGTCCACCAAGGAAAAAACAAGGTTGTTGCCACAAAAATTATGTTGGCTCATGTTTTGTTTGAAACATGGTAAGTTTTCTTCAAAATTTTGCAAGCTATTTTTGTGCAGGTTTTGGATATTTGCCTGCACGCCATAACCTAGTTTTTCAATATAAAGGGCGTTAAAGCGCTGTTCTACCATGGCCATAATGGGCAGCGTGAAAATAGGTTTGCCAAGGTAGAGCGATTCCGTCATAAGTGTGTGGCCTCCGCCTTGTATGACATAAGATGCTCCTTGCAAAAGCTCTAAAAAAACCTCTTCAGATTTTTTCTTGAAAATAACATTGCCTTCTTGGCCTTCTTCATTTTGATAACCAAACACATAACATGTTCTATCCGTACTGGTACGCAAAAAATCAATGAGAGCCCTATGGGTGCTATTGCTTTGATATACGACCACATGCCCATCATCGCGAGGGGTGGCATTAAGAACTTTTTCACGTAAAATGGGCGGCACAATTCTGGCTTTATACTGTCTTTTGACAGGAGGGGCATAAAAAGAAACTATGAGATTTTGCTTTGTGGGGCGGAATAAATACTTGGGAGTTAAGCCTTGTAGATAATAATCAAAAAGCATGTCCCGCGGTAAATCGTGCTCGCAACAGGTGATAACATGCTGATGATCTAAGGTTAAACACGGTATGCCAAGGCGCTCGGCTGCGCGTGGCACAAAGTATTCTAAATCCGTCATGCATACATCAGGCTTAAAAGTTTCCATAAGCTTCATGGTTTGGCGTATGTACTTTTCGCGCTGTAAAAGGGTAGGTACCGCGCGCGCAATGGTGGCTGGCATGTTCACTTTATAATTTTTAAACACGGTGCCAAGGTTTGGCAAGGGGTGTACGGAAAATTCTGGCTGTAAAATACTTAATGCATCATCGTTTGCTACGAAAAGAAATTCGTGCTGAGCCAATTGTCTGGCAATGGTTAAACCGCGCATGGCGTGACCATGTCCGGTGCCGTGAATGCCGTAAAGTATGCGAGCCATAAATATTCCTATATGTTAAAGGTAAATCCTTGTAACAAAAAGCGCGAGCAAGGTCAAATACTAAGCCCAGCATGGCTTAAGCATAGATTTACAACTACTGCGGGTAAATGTAATCTTTTCAAAGCTTGACGAGTTAAAGTATTTTATCTAAATAGCAAGGAAAATACTTTTTATAAACATGCGCTGTGAACACATAAGCGTATACAGCATAAAGATTACGGAACTAGTGTATGAATGCAAAAACCGCTCTGGACACCATGGCTCGCGCTAAGCTTGCCTATGCTCGAAGAAAAAATGTGGAATGTTTAGGCGCCATGGTTATGGTGCTTAAAGGTATGGACGGTAAAAGCTACCCTGTAGACTTAACAAGTATCATGCGCGAAATGGTCAATGCCATTGGCAGAGAAAAGGCCGTGGTGGAAGTTTTAGGCAAGCCCTTAGTTTTTCAATTGGGGCAAGAAAAAGCCATGCTTGTGGCTCTTGCCAAGGTGTATAAATTTTTTGTGGAAGCACAAGCGCGCGAAGATCGCGACGCAGTGCGTAGACGTAAGCTTAATTTAGACCAATGCTACAATGCCGGCGTAAAATGTGTGCAGCATGGTGAAATTACAGAAGCCGATAAATGCTTTGGGGATGCGCTCACTTATTATAAAGACGAGCATTCCCTTTTTGCCATGATTGGTGAAACCTTCATGAAGGCCAATGCACCTAAAAGAGCTTTTCCGTATTTATCTAAGGGTGTTATTGAAGCGCCTGATAATGCCAAAATTAAAGAATTGTATGAACAGTGCCTCCTTATAAAAGATAAAAAAGAATAACAAAGGCCTGTAAGAATTTTGTTACACCTTTAAGACCTGTACCCTTAGGGGCAGGTCTTTTCCTTTTGTATACTTATGTGTGAAAAGACTTGCTTTTTTTTGGAAAAAACCTAAAATTTTCAATGTATAGCTTTGTATTTAGGTCTATTGGTTTAATGTAACGTTTTTTATGGCTGTACTTGGGGTGTCTATCTTACATGTGGCATCCATTTATGAGAAGAGATTTGGAGGAAAAATACTATGTTTCCTGTACGATATATACACGCTGCCGATTTGCATTTGGACGCCGCTTTCAAAGGCCTTTGCCGTCAAAGCGGCGCTTTGCATGCTGAGCTAGAGCCTTTGTTAGCTGCCGCAACCTTTACAGCTTTAGAACGATTGGTGGCACTATGCGAGCGCGAAAGGCCGGACTTTTTAGTCTTGGCCGGTGATATTTATAATGAAGAAGACCAAAGTCTTAAGGCTCAATTGGCCTTGCGTGACGCCTGCGCACGTTTGCATAAAATACATATTCCTGTGCTCATAGTACATGGTAACCATGATCCTTTATCTTCGCGCCTAAAAATGATTGCTTGGCCAGAAAATACAACAATATTTTCCGGCGAGCTACAAAGCCAAAGCATTTATCCGCGCCCAGAAGCGGTGGAAAGGGACGCGCGCTTAAGCCCTTCGCAGCCCTTGGCTGTGGTACATGGCATAAGCCATGCTTCTTCTCGTGAGGGGCGTAACCTTGCAAAATCCTTTACTCGTCTTAAAGGAGAGCAGGGAGAATTAGAAAAAGTGTTTCAATTGGGCTTATTGCACTGCGCTGTGGAAAGTGTACCCCATGCCGAGCGTTATGCTCCCTGCACTTTGGAAGATTTACATCAAAGCGCTTTGGATGCGTGGGCGCTGGGGCATGTGCATGAAAGGCGGGTGCTCAGTAAAAATCCCTTTGTGGCCTATGCAGGCAATACGCAGGGCTTGCATATCAATGAGCAGGGCAGTCGAGGCTGTTTACTGGTAACGGTGACGCCGCAATCTGAAGGCTCTGTACACGCTTTTAGTGTGGAAGAAGAATTTTATGCCTTGGGGCCTGTACTTTGGGAAAAGGTAGATATTTCTTTGGAAGGTGTAGAGCAGCTAACCGTGGTAGAAGAGCGTATTCAAGAAGCTTTGGATGCGGTGGGTACTGCGGCTTCGGTGCAGGATGTGGCTGTCATGGTGCGTATTTGTTTGCAAGGGCATACGGCATTGGACGGCGAATTGCGCCATAAAGATGTTTGCCAAGAGCTTATGCAGCGCATGCAAGGCATGGCCACAGGGCAGCCCTTTATATGGCTTAAAGATATAGTGGTGGAAACCACGCCGCTTTTGGCCATGGAGGAGTTGCTACGCCGCGATGATCTTTTGGGCGAAACAGTACGCCTTGGGCAGCAATTACAAGAAGATTCCACCGCCGGGCAAGATTTTGTGCACAGCACCCTAGCGCCTTTATTTGGGCATACACGGGCTAAAGCTGTGCTCACACGCCCCACAGAACAAGAAGTGGCGCAAATGTTACAAGATGCCGCACGGCTTTGTGCTGATATTATGGAGAGCAGATAATGCATATTCAATCTTTTCATATAGATAATTTTGGTGTCTTTTCTCAAATTGGTGTGGATGACTTATCTGAAGGGCTCACCATTTTTTTGGGGAAAAATGAAGCCGGCAAGTCCACATGTTTGGAATTTTTTCGCACCATGCTCACAGGGTATCCGCATGCACGTAGTAAAGAAGCTCAGGGGCGTAATTATACGCAGGTGCTCGTCGGAAAATCCGGTCAGGCCGGCGGATCCTTGGCTTTGCACTTGGAAAATCGTGGCCTTGTGCATGTGACGCGCCGTCCCGACAAAGGGCGAGATTCTGTGGTGCTCAGTGATAACACAGGGCAAGTGTTGGAAGGTACTTTATTGGATAGCGTTTTGGCCGGCGTCACACGCGATGTGTATCGTAATGTGTTTGGCTTTTCTTTAAGCGAATTACAGGTTTTTGATAGCTTAAAGGATGAAGGCGTGCGCCATGCTCTGTACGGTGCCAGCTTTGGTACGGGGCTGCGCTCACCAGGGGCTGTGCTTAAAGAATTAGAAGGGAATATGGAAAAGCTTTTTAAAGTAAAAGGCTCCACACCCTTCATCAATGATACGCTCAAAAATTTAGAAAGAGTGCAAAAAGAGCTTTTGGAATTAAAACGCCAATGCGCTCAATATGATGATTTGACCCTGACAAAAAATACCTTGGAAGAAGGCCTAACTTTACTACGCGAACAAAAAAGCGCTTGTGAAAAAGAAAGACGCCACGCGGAAAGACAGCTTGGCGTGTGGAAGCAATGGGATGAATGGCGCAGCATAGAAGGTGCTTTAACGCGTTTGGAATCGGTGGCGGACACTTTTCCTGAGGATGGTGCAGGGCGCTTGGAAAGGGCGCAATTATTGCGTCAGGATGCGGCCAGACGTGAAGCTACGCAAAAGGAACGCTATCAAAAGCTGGAGCGTAAGCGCGATGACCTTATGGTGGATGAACGCGTTTTGGAAAAGAAGGCTGTTTTGCAATCTTTGGCAGAGCATAAAGCTTCTTTTCGTCAGGCTCAAGAGGGCTTAGCCACCCAAACGGTGCATATGCAAAGGGCGCAGCAATTATTGGCTCAAAATTTGGCTGAACTTGGGCCTGAATGGTCTTGCGAGCGCATTCGCGTGACCAATCGTTCCTTGGTGGCTCGCAGTGAGCTGGAATCCCTTGCCGGGCATATTCAAAGCACTGAGCAAACGCATGTGGCCACCACCACGCATTTGGAAAAAGCCAATGCTTCTGTGCTTGCTGCACGTCATGCTTTGGAATTGGCGCAAAATACGCTGGCGCACTTGCCCGAAGCTGAAGCTCTAGCCGATGATGAAACGCGTCATGAAATGCGCCGCTGTGTGACGCATATTGAAACAAGCGTACAGGCTTTGGCGGAAAAAGAGCAAGCTTTTACAGCTTTTCAAAAAACATTTCAGCGCACCTTAACGCCGCTTTCTTTACGAGGGTTTGGGCAAAAGCCTTTAGGTGTCACTGAAGTGCTCCCCAAATTGGAAGCTTTGCGCGAAGTTCAAGAAGACGCTCTTGCTTTGGCAGGTAAAGCTCAAGAGGCCAGAAAGCACACCCAACATGTGGAAAGCGTGGTGGCTGTGGCTCAAGAAAATGAAGAAAATGCTCGAGGCAGAGTGGAGCGTATGCGTCAGCATTTGCGCAAAAGCGTCACCACCTCGCGCGTAAATATTGATAAACGTGCCGCGGCCATACGTGCTTTGCGTCAATTACACAATGGTTTTTCTTTGGAAAAAGACAGGCTTGCTGAGGTGCAACAGCGTATGCAGGAGGCTGTGGCGCCGGAGCCTGTTAAAAGTGTATTCTTGATGCTTCTGGGCTCACTCATTGTGGCTTGCGGGCTCACAGGCTTAGCTTTGCCCATATATTTTGGCATGGAAAGTGTGCAAATTACACCGCGTTTGGTTTTGCCGTTGTCGCAATGGTCTGCCTACTTGGTGGTGGTGGCAGGGGCGGCCTTTTTGGCTGGTGGTTTACCCCGTTCCGGCCCTGAGCGCAAACGCTTTGAGCAAGAGATGAAAGTGCTTGAGGAGCGCGTCACCGCCATGCAATTGGGGCTTACCCATGCCGAAGGGCAAATTCAAGAGCAATGCGTTTTGGCCGAAGTTACCGATGCTGATCCCATTACCTTGGATGCGGTGGAAATTTTATTGGAAAGAGAAAGGGAAAAATGCGCCACCGATGAACGCATGCAAATGGATTTGGATCAATTACAAGCAGAGCATGATGAATGCTTTGAAAAAATAAAGTTACGCCGTCAAGAGCTCACGGCCGCACAACAACAAGAGCAACGTGCCTTGTTGCAATGGCATGATCGTTTGCGCGCCCATCATGTGGAAAATATCCCTTCACCCGATGCAGGGGCAGCGTTTTTTGCTCGTGTGGAGGCGGCTTTGGTGGCTCAGGCTTCAGCGCAAAATCTGGAAGAGGAAGTGGCGCAGCTTAAACAAAGCTTAGAAGAACATGTGCAAAAGCTTAGCTCCATGGAAGCTGTGGTGCGGGTATTACACAGTCAAGGCAAGGCAGATCCCATGCAGGGTGAGGAGCTTTGCCTCAGTATGGATGGCAATGAGCCAGCGACACATGTAGAGTCTGAATCTGATGCCACGGTAGAAAATATGGATGCAGAGCCAAGCATGGCAGACGCTGCATTGCATCAGCAGATGATCACACATGCTGCGGGCAAGGCTTTGGGGGCTGTGTATACGCGTGAACAGGTGCTTGCCGCCGTCCATGAAGTACTGCATTTGTGCCGCGCTGCCGATGAAGCCTTGGAACAGCGCCTTAAGGCCGGTACTGCGGTGCAAAATTGTGAATATAGTCTTGAAATGGCAGAAAAAGCGCAAGAAGAGCTGGTGCAAAGCCTGAAAAAAAGTGAAAAAGAATTGCAAGACTCTTCGCTAAAATGGCGCGTTACTTTGGCGCAATTGGGCATTGATATGGAAATTGCGCCGCGTATGTTACGCACGGTTTTAGAGTGCATGGAAAAATGCTTGAATTTAGACGCAGAAGTACAGCGCTTGCAAGAGGAAAGAGGCCGTATGGAGCGGGAATGTCAAAACTTAATCACGCCATTACGACAGATTTTGGAAGAAATACAACGTCCCTTACCGGCAGAAAGTGCTTCGCCGGAGCCTTATCAAGAAGATTGGTTGCAGGCTTTGGACGCCTTGCTCTTTGACATGCAAGCCAGCCATGAAGCCCTACAGGCGCGCATGCAATTGGATGAACAGTTGGCACAGCAAGAAGAAGAGGTGCATGAGGCCAGCACCGCTTTGCTTGATGCGGATACCACCATTAAGCATTTATTGCGCCTTGGGCAGACGGAAAATCCCGAAGAATTTATTCGCTTATCCCATGTACGCGCTGAAACTTTGGAGCTTATACGCAGGCGTAATGACCTTGAAGATGCTTTACGCCTTGCCGCAGGAGACAAAGATTTACAAGAATTTTTAGATTCTTTTGCTCAGCGTGAAAAGCATGAATGCGAAGCTTTCTTGATGCAAAAAGAGACGGAATTGCAAGATTTTCTTAATAAAGAGCAAGAAAAGATGCATGAATTTGCCGCCGTGGCTGCCACCTTGCATGGCCTTGAACATGCCGACACCTTGGCTAAATTGCGCCAAGAGGAAAAGGATATTCAAGAAAGCTTACACATGGCCTCAAAGCAATGGGCGCAATACGCCGTGGCAAGGCAAATGCTGTTGCAAGCTAAGCAGCGCTTTGAAAAAGAGCGTCAGCCGCAAGTTATACGCATGGCATCGGAAATTTTTGCTCAAATTACGGATAATAGGTGGAAAGGACTTACGGCCTCTTTGGAAGAAAGCTCCTTACAAGTTATTTCGCCCTTTGGGGAGCCTGTATCACCCACAGTGCTGAGCCGTGGTACGCAAGAGCAACTTTATTTGGCCTTGCGCCTTGCCTATATTCGTAACCATGCTGCCCATGCCCATGCTTTGCCGGTGATTATGGATGATATCTTGGTGAATTTTGACCCAGAACGTGCTGAACGCACGGCGCAAGCTTTGCTTGATTTAAGCCAAAGCGGCAAAAGGCATCAAATTTTATTCTTCACCTGCCATCCTCATATGGCGGATATGCTACAGAAAAACCATGGGCAAAGTAAACGCTTTATGGTGGAGAATGCGCAGATTATTCCGGCATAACACATTGGTATTATACGCAAGATAGCATCTCAGAGGCTGTGTGCTGCCAAGGGCATACAGCCTTTACTTATAAAAATGGAATAAATTTCAGGGGGAAGTATGGCTTTAAGCCTAGAAGTACGCGGCCATTTGGTGGCATTGGGCACTGTGGCTGTGTGGGGGCTGACTTTTGCTTCCACCAAGGTGTTACTCAACGATTATACCCCGCTGGAAGTGCTCTTTTTTCGCTTTATATTGGGCTATATTACCTTAGTTATTTTTTACCCGCGTATGCTACCCATAAAAAGCTTTGCAGAAGAACGCCTTTTTATGGGTGCCGGATTAAGCGGCGTAACACTCTACTTTCTTTTAGAAAACATCGCTTTAAAATATACCTTAACCTCCAATGTGGGCATTATTGTGGCCTTGGCGCCATTTTGTACGGCGCTATTGGCGCAGTGGCTGTTGCGCGGTTATACCAAGGAGGCGCTGACCTGGACATTTTTCGCAGGCTTTGTGGTGGCCATGACGGGCATAGGGCTCATTGTTTTTAACGGCGCTGTGCATTTGGCCTTAAATCCCTTGGGAGATCTTTTGGCGGCAGGGGCGGCGCTGACATGGGCTTTTTATTCTATTTTCATGCGTATGATTGGCGAATTGCGCTATAATATGGCTTTATGCACGCGGCGCGTCTTTTTTTATGGGGTAAGTTTTATGCTACCTGTGGTGGCGTGGCAAGGGGTACATTTTGACATGGATGTTTTTTTGCGCCCCATAAATATCATGAATTTTATGTTTTTATCTGTTGTGGCATCTTCTTTATGTTTTGCCACGTGGAGTTGGTCGGTGAAGGTACTTGGCGCGGTGAAAGCCAGTGCTTATATTTACTTGGTGCCTGTGGTGGCGGTTTTTGCCGCGGCACTTATTTTGCAAGAAAATATCACCCCTTTAGCCATGCTAGGAACGGCACTGGCTTTGACGGGTTTAGTTATTTCTGAGATAAAAATAAAAAAATTTTCCCATAAAGAAGGAAAAAATATATGAATCGTGGCCAAGGGGGAAAGTCTATTTTAACCTCCAGCAACACACTTTTGCTCTATTATGTTTGCGCCTTGCTCACCGTGGTGACGGGTTTTACTTTCTTGGTGGCGGCGGCGGGTGCTGTGGTATCTCGTTCAGTGGCGCATAAAGAAGGTGTGCCTTTTGTTATAGCGCATTGTACGTGGCTTTTTCGTAGTATTTGGGTCACCGCTCTCCTTTCGGCTTTGGTCTTTTTCGGGGCATTGCATATGATGGGAGAAGACTTTTCGCAGTTGCCAAGCACGGCACACATTACAAATTTTGAACAGCTTTGGGCCGACCCTACTTTGCGGCAGGCTGTGCAATATGCCTTGACTTTTGTATGTCTTGGCGGGGGTATTTTACTGTGGTTTGTGTACCGCATGCTGCGCGGCATGTTTATGCTTATTCAATCAAATGTGCCTGTGCAAAGATAAATAATACGCGGATACAGGGCAAATGCAGAGGCGGATACAGGGGTGAGTATTTAGGTAAATACTCAGGCGAATCCTTAGGCAAGTGACATAAAAATACACATCACCGCCATGGAGGGCATTCATGACATATACACGTACATTGCCTTGGGCAGCGCCATCTTTTGTTATTCCGGCAGATGTGGCAGAAAATGCCGCTTTTTTAGCCCATAAGGTGCAAGAAGTGGGCTTATGTTTTTTTGAGGCGCGTTCTTGCCTCATGTACACAGAAAAAGAGTTGCCCCAAAGCCTACGCGCCTTACCCTTGCAATGGCATGTGCACTTACCGGTGGATTTTGATTGGTCACCACGGCAAAAGGGTGGCATAGGTGCGGCTAACATGGCTTTAAAATTATGGGAAAAAGTGGCCTTTTTGCGCCCGCGTTATGCCGTTTTGCATCCGCCCACTTTTGTTCAAGATGCTACGGCTTTACATGTATTGCTACAGGATTTTTTGCATACATGGCATAAGCATTGCTCTGCGCCCCTCTTGCTGGAAAATATTGAACATGGCGATGTGCAGCAGCTAAGTGCGGAACTTTTTGGCCTACCTGTACAAAATAATGAGACAAGAGGGGGCAAAAATGCCTCTCACAATGTATCTCGGAATGCGCCTCACAATATATCTCGGGCCTATGGTATTTGTTTGGATGTGGGGCATATGTTAGCTTTTGGTCAAGAAGGCATCTTGCAAAGGCCGGACTTACTGCGTAAGGTACAATTGGTGCATTGGTCAGCGCCTGGCAAGCGTGATGAACATTTGCCTTTGCCCCACTTTACGACTGAGCAAAAAGCCCTAGTAAAGCTCTTGGCGCAGCGTTTGCCGGCTAAAGCGCAACATATGATAGAAGTGTTTTCATGGCAGGGTATATGCGAGTCTGTGGACTTTTTACAGCAAACGTTGGAGTCAGCCCATGGGGAGAAAAGCTAAGCTATATCAGCGATTTGAAGAATGGATGAGCGAATTGCCCAAGGATGAACGCTGGTGTATTCTTATTACGGCAGACCCTGATGCTTTGGGGGCGGCCATGGCGCTTAAACGTATTTTGGCACGAAAAGGGCGAGAAATTGTCATAGCCAGTACTAATCAGGTGACAAGGCCCGACAATTTGGCCATGATACGGTATTTGCGCATTCCTTTGGTGACGTGGGAGCCGAGCATGGCCAAAGATTTTCAACGCTTTGCCATAGTGGATTCGCAGCCCCACCACAATAAAGCCTTTGAAGGCATTCCTTTTTCACTTATTATAGACCATCACCCTTCACCCAATGATTATTGTCATATGGCAGAATACATGGACATTCGTCCTAAACTTGGTGCCACATGCACCATGTTATGGCAATATTTGCGTGAATTAGACATTCGCCCCAGTAAACTTTTGGCCACAGCCATGGTGTATGGCATTCGTACCGACACGGCACTTTTTGAGCGCAGTGGCACCGAAACGGATTTTCGCGCATTCCAATGGCTTTCGCGCTATAGTGATTCTATTCTTTTGCGCCGCATTTTACGCAGTGAATATTTACCCCAATGGCTCCCGCTCTTTTCGCATGCTTTTCGCTCTTTACGCACATGTAAAAATGGCGCCTATGCCCATGTGGGTTCCGTAAAATCACCGGATATGTTGGTGGCCATTGCAGACTTTTTTACTCGCGTGCACGGTTTACGTTGGGTGGCGGTGAGCGGGGTATACGAACAAACCTTGGTAATTATTTTCCGCGGTGATGGCAGTACTAATATTGGCGCAGTGGCACAAAGGCATTTTGACTCCTTAGGTTCTGCGGGTGGGCATAGGGTTATGGCTAGAGCAGAAATCCCCTTGGAAGCTTTGGAAGGAGCCAATGTGGCCGAATTTGTGTATAAAAAATTGGGGCCTAGAGGAATAACCAAGAAAAAATGTGCCACAAGGGGTTCATAAGTTTATATATCAAAAGCTTAGATGGGAAAAATTACATAAAAATAAAAGCGCCATGAAATTCACAAAACGGTGTTGACAAAAGCTTAGCTATGGTGCTAGAAAAAAAAGTCCCAAAAATATATACGGAAATAGACATGCAAACTATACAATTCACCACATCTTCTTCTGCAAGCCAAAGCTTTACTCAGTTTTGGTTCTTTAGCTATTTTAGAAGCGCCTGTGGTGAAGGACGTGTATGATTTTACGTAAATAATACAGTTCATGAGACCGCAGGTACATAACCAGCGGTCTTTTTTTTGCTCAAAAGATGGCTGAAGCGGTTTTCAATTTTAAACCAGAGCAGAGTGAGGAGCCTTCCCATGCAATTAGGAAAACAAATTCGATTAGAGCGTATTCTTGACCGTCACAGTAAACGTACCATCATTGTCCCCATGGATCATGGTTTAACTTTAGGACCCATTGCTGGCCTTGAGGATATGCGCACCGTGGTGAACGATGTGGCAGAAGGCGGCGCGGATGCTGTGCTTATGCATAAGGGGCTTATTCGTTGTTCGCATCGCATGAGCGGAAAAGACGTAGGTCTTATTGTGCACTTGTCTGCTTCTACAGCTTTGTGCCCTCATGGTAATGGAAAAACCTTGGTGGCCACGGTGGAAGAAGCTTTATGCCATGGCGCCGATTGTGTTTCAGTGCACTTGAACATTGGCGACCCTGATGAGCGTCATATGCTTAAAGATGTGGGTATGGTGGCTGAAGCGTGTGACCGCTGGGGAATGCCTTTATTTTCCATGGTGTACGCGCGTGGTCCACAAATTAAAAATGGTTATGACACAGACATTGTGGCTCATTGCGCTCGTGTGGGTGTGGAGCTTGGCTCTGATATAGTTAAGGTGGTTTACCCTGGCTCTGTGGAAGGATTTTCCAAGGTGGTAGATGGTTGCTGCGTACCTGTACTCATTGCCGGCGGTGAAAAAATGGACTCCACGCGTGATATTTTGCAAATGGCATATGATTCCATTCAAGCTGGTGGTTCTGGTCTTTCTGTGGGGCGTAATGTGTTTCAACATCCTGACCGTATTAATCTTATGCGTGCTTTACGTGCCATTATTCATGATGATGTGGAAGTGGACGCAGCCTTAGCCATGATGCAAGAGGCAGGAGTGTAATATGACAGCTGTATGGTTTAAAAGTGTACCCATGAGCAAGGAAGATGTGACTCTTGCGCTGGAATCTGGTGTGGATGGGCTCATTGTACCCGCAAAAGATGTGAAAAGCGTTTCTGGTCTTGCTCGTTGCACCGTCATGAGTGTGGATGCCATGCCTTCAAAGGTGTTGAGCAAAAAAGAAGATGAAGAAGCTTTTGTGCAGGCTTTACAAAAGGGCGAAAAAGCTGTTTTGGCGGCAGGGTGGGAAATCATTCCTGTGGAAAACATTTTGGCACAATGCGATTTTGTGGCAGCTGAGGCGCGTAATCTTGATGAAGCTCGTTTAGCAGCCGGCGTGCTTGAGCGCGGGGTAAGCGCAGTGGTGCTTTTGCCTGAAGCCGTGGCAGAAATGAAAAGCATCATTAAAGAGCTGAAGCTCTCTCAAGGCAGTGTGAGTTTACAAGAAGCTGTGATCACCAAGGTGCAATCGGTGGGGCTTGGGCATAGGGTGTGTGTGGATACCTTATCTTTATTACAAAAAGGCCAAGGCATGTTGGTGGGTAACTCCAGTGCTTTTACCTTTCTTGTACATGGAGAAACGGAGCATAATGAATATGTGGCGGCGCGTCCCTTTAGGGTTAATGCCGGCGCTGTGCATGCGTATGCACAATTGCCGCAAGACAAAACCACCTATCTTGGTGAATTGCGCTCCGGCGAAGAGGTGCTCATTGTCAATGCCGATGGTAGTACCTCCTTGGCTGCGGTGGGTAGAGTAAAAATTGAAGTACGCCCCATGCTTTTAGTGGAAGCGAAAATTTCTCAGGCCGGCGCAGCAGATGTGGTGGGAACCATTTTTTTACAAAATGCGGAAACCATACGCTTAACACAGCCTGGGGGAAATCCTGTAAGTGTGGTGGATTTAAAACCCGGTGATAAGGTTTTATGCCATACAGACAGTGCTGGGCGTCATTTTGGCATGCGCATTAGCGAAGAAATTCAAGAAGTGTAGTGATTAGCCATGAATGAGAAAGAACTTGCAGAAAAATTGCGCCATGTGCGCGGAGAAATTGATGCCGTTGATCAGCAATTACTACGCATGCTTAATAAACGCGCAGAGTTAAGCCTTGAGGTGGGGCGTATTAAAGCGCGAGAAATTCAAAGTAATGCCCAAGGCGATGCCGATGGTAAATCAAACGCTAAGCTTGGCGGTGAAGGTGGAGCCAAGGCTGTGGCCGGCGCTATTTTTAAGCCAGAGCGAGAGCAACAAGTGCTGACTAACTTGGCCGCGCACAATACAGGTCCTTTACCACAAAAGCATGTGGACATTATTTGGCGCGAGATTTTTTCATCGTCGCGCGCTTTGCAAAGACCGCAAAAAGTAGCCTATTTAGGACCTGAAGGCACTTTTTCTTACTTTGCCGGTTTGGAATATTTGGGAAAAAGTGTGGATATGTGTCCTTTTTCTCATTTTCATGATTTATTTCGCGCTGTGTACGATGGCAGGTGCGAGCTTGGTGTGGTGCCGCTTGAAAATTCTCTTGAGGGTACTGTGGGGCAATGCTTTGACTTGTTTTATAATTTTTCTGTCAGTATTCAGGCGGAGCTACTCTTACATATAAAGCATTCCTTATTAAGCTTAAGTAAGTCCTTAAGTGATATTACGCATGTGTTTTCGCACCCGCAAGCCTTGGCACAATGCGATGTATGGCTACGAGCGCATTTACCAAAGGCACAGTTGGTGCCGGCGGAATCTACGGCAGCAGCGGCCAGACGCGCTTTAGAAAATCCTACCTATGCAGCCATTGGTAATGCTACTTTGGCAGAATTACACTCCTTTACGGTGCTGGCTTCATCCATAGAATCCAGTGTGGATAATTGGACGCGCTTTGTGATTATTGCACCGCAAGATGCATCTGCTTTGCATGGTGCCAAAGCTACGCCTCAAGCCGTACAAGATGGCGCAGCCCTGAAGCCACTGTTTAAAAAAACATCCCTACTTTTTACCCTTATTGATAAACCGGGTTCTTTGTCGTCGGTGTTGTCGGCTTTTGCAGAATACGGCGTGAATATGCGTAAATTGGAGTCGCGTCCCTTGCGTCTTTCCAGCGGTGAGTGTTGGCGTTATGTGTTTTTTGCTGACCTTGAATGCGATTTACTGGAAGCCTCATATGCTCCTTTGGTGGAAAGTATTCAATCTTTATGTAATTCTTTTAGAATTCTGGGAGCGTATCCTGCTGCAATGCCTCTTGTTACCAATAGAGAAGGGGGGAATAGCCCATGTTAAAAATACAAGCGCCTGCGTCTAAATCCATTTCGCATCGAGTGCTTATGGGGGCTGCCTTGACCGATGGTATTTCCACCGTAAGTAATGTGCTCATGAGTCGCGATATTTTATGCACCATCGACGTTTTGCGCGCTGCCGGTGCCAGTGTTACGGTTATGGATGATGTGGCCACGGCAGAAGGCACCAAGTCCTTTGTGGTGTGTGGCATGGGGGCTTGCGATGTGCCTGCCTTAAGCACTGAGGGGCCTATTTCTTGTGATATGCATGAATCCGGCACCTCGTGCCGTTTGCTTTCTGCCATTTTAAGCACCTGCCCCGGTATCTTTCGCGTGCATGGTGCGGCGCGTTTGCATGAAAGACCCATGCGCCCCCTCACCGATGCTTTGCAAGAGCTTGGCATAGCCATTGCCTTTGAAGGGCAAGAAGGGCATGCCCCTATGATTATTACTGGTTCTACATTTAGCAAAACCAGTATTATCATTGATAGCGACGCTTCCAGTCAATATCTTTCGGGATTATTATTGGCTGCAGCGCGTAATTTTGGCGGGCTCACCGTGACTTTGGGGGGCAAAAAGCCAGTATCATGGCCTTATGTGGGCTTAACTTTGCAAACTTTGGAAGATTTTGGCATTGCATTTACTGTGGAGTGCAAACAAGGGGAGAGCTGGGTGGCTGTGCCTTGGCGTGAACTTCATGAAGCTGTGCCTCATGCCACGCGTTTTTGCATTAAGTCCGGCACCTATAAGGTGGGGGACTATCATGTGGAGGGGGATTGGTCTGGCGCATCGTACTTGGTGGCCGCCGGCGCATTGGGCAAGCAGGCTTTATGCGTGCAGGGCTTGCGTGAAAATTCCTTACAAGGTGATAGCGCCATATTGGAAATTTTACAAAAAATGGGTGGTGACTTTTTTTGGGATGCAGAAGGCTTGCATGTGAAACCTGTCCCCTTACAGGGGGTGCGGGTGGATATGGGGGCTTGTCCTGATATTGTACCCACGGTGGCGGTCATGGCGGCTTTTGCCAGCGGTGAAACCATCATTGAAAATTGCGCTCATTTGCGTATTAAAGAATCTGACCGCATCACAGCGCCGGCCATGGAATTGCGTAAGCTTGGGGTGCATGTGGAAGAATTGCCCGATGGCATGCGCATTGTAGGGCTTGGGCGTGTACCTCATGTGCCACAAGATACAGTATTTTCTACGCATAATGACCATCGTATAGCCATGTCCTTGGCTTTATTATCATTGCATGGACAAGATGTTCCCATGGATGATAGGCAAGTGGTGGAAAAATCCTTCCCGCATTTTTGGGATGTTTGGAAGCGCATCAGTGTGTAAGCATATTGTCATTGTGGGCAGTACGGGACGCATGGGAGCTTATTTCATGCGTCGCTTGCAAAGGCTTGCTTATACGGTGCGTGGTATTGATATGCCCTTGACGCCGTCTCTGGTGCAAGAGGCTTGTCTTGGGGCAGATATGGTGCTTTTGTGTGTGCCGGCACATGCCATGGGGGAAGTACTGGAACTTATGGCGCCGCATATGCCGCCTTCGTGCATCTTGGCCGATATTACTTCGGTGAAGGTGCAGGCGCTGGCTATCATGCAAAAGCATTGGTCAGGGGCTGTGGTGGGTACGCATCCGCTTTTTGGCAATAAGCCACAGCGCGGCGCCGATTTACCGGTAACCATTGTGCCGGCGCCGCATACAGAGGAAGCCGCCACAAGCCTTGTGGAAAAGCTGTTTGTGGATCTTGGTTGTCGTGTGTTTCGCGCCACGGCAGAAGAGCATGATAAAGCCATGGCTGCCATTCAAAATTTGAATTTTATTACTTCTCTGGCCTATTTTGCGGCTCTTGCTCAAGATGAAGAGCTGTTACCGTATTTGACGCCTTCCTTCAAAAGACGCCAAGATGCGGCGCATAAATTACTTACAGAAGATGCGGCGCTTTTTGCCGGCCTTTACGAGGCTAACCCTTATAGTCAACAATTGGTGCGTAAGTATAGTAAGTTTTTGCAAGTGGCTGCCGGCGGAGATATTGACTTACTTGTTAATCGTGCCGCCTGGTGGTGGGAGTAACAGTTCGCTGAAAATGGCTAAACTGCTTTGTCAGACTTGTTTTTTGCTCCAGTCACGTATTATATACAATAGTTCAAGGGCGAGAGTACATTTCTCGCCCTTTTATAGTTAAGATTAATATCTGTAATGATCAGCCTTGAAAGGACCATTGACGTTAACGCCAAGGTAGTCGGCTTGTTCTTGGGTTAAGGTGGTAAGCTTTACACCAAGGCGATCAAGGTGCAAGCGAGCCACGTCTTCATCCAATTCTTTGGGTAGGGTGTACACTTTCTTTTCTAAGGTGCTATCACTGGCCAAGCGGATTTGTGCCAATACTTGGTTGGTGAAGCTATTGGACATAACAAAGCTAGCATGGCCTGTGGCGCAGCCAAGGTTAACCAAGCGGCCTTCAGCCAATACCACAATGGAACGACCGCTTTTAAGCGTCCATTTATCCACTTGAGGCTTAATGTTTAAGCAGGTGATGCCCGCGGTATTTTCCAAATAGCTCATTTCAATTTCATTGTCGAAGTGGCCAATATTGCACACAATGGCTTCGTCTTTCATGCCTTCCATATGGGCGCCGGTGATAACGT
>CAYJHH010000046.1:0-19958 GCA_964369995.1 uncultured Desulfovibrionaceae bacterium | reverse complement strand
TAGCATTGGCTCTGGATGAGCCAACAGATGAAGATAGCTCTTTCGACGTGGATGGTTTTACATTTTGCATTAACAAAGAACTTTTAGCCCAAGTAGAAGGCGTGTCCCTTGACTTTGGCTACATGGGCTTTGCCATTAACCCCACCAAGCCTTTGCCCTCTAGTGGCGGAAGCTCTTGCGGTGGTTGTTCCAGCAGTTCCTCCTGCGGATCTAACTAAATATGAAGAAAGCCAAGGCATTTGCCTTGGCTTTCCTTATTATAAGTATTATTCTTCTTCAAATTCCATGTCATCATGACCATCATGGCTTTCATAAAGCCCTTCCTCTGCCTTGGCTTTTTCTGCTATATCACGCAAAGCTTGCCATAAAGCTTCCAGCCCCAAACGACTGGCCGATGAGGTCACAAGTGGCATCATTCCATCCAAATGCGCAGCCCACATTTTTTGTTTTTCAGCGCGCTCTTTTTGTTTACACTTGTCGGCCTTGGTTAAAATGGGGAACAAGGGAATACCATGATTTTTGGCAAATTCCACCAATTGGATATCAATCTTTTGTGGCGGCAAGCGACAATCAAGCAAAATCACCAAGGCCTTAAGGGAGTGACAACCCACCAAGTAGCGCTGCATAAGCTTGCCCCAAGCATTGCGCTCCGTCTTGCTACATTTGGCATAGCCATAGCCTGGTAAATCCACCACGTAAAAATCATCGGGTTCCACATGATAAAAATTTAGCGAGCGCGTTTTCCCCGGGGTGGCACTGGTTTTAGCTAAAGACTTACGCCCAGCCAAAGCATTGACCAAGGAGGATTTACCCACATTGGAGCGTCCGGCTAAAGCTATTTGCACACTATCTAAGGTAATAATTTGCTCAAAAGTATAAGCTGTGGTTTCTAAAACGAGTTGAGATTGCATATATTCCCCCAGTGTACTGAGTCATGGACAGGTTATTCTTACTCTAACAAAATAAAATGTATGTTTAGTGAGAACTATTTATAGGAAGCGTCTTTGGGAAATATTCTGACATGACGCATGCCTTTCCCAAAAGAGTACAAATTCAGCTTCTCAAAATTTCTTACAAGACTTTACCTTGACAAAGGAAAACCAATAAGTAAAAATTCTGAGCTTTCGTGCTAAGCACTTATAGCCCTGTATTCCATAAATTGCAAATGGTGAAATATGCTTAAAATTCTCATAATGAATGGCCCAAATCTTAAATCCCTTGGGCAAAGACAACCAGAAATTTATGGCCATGATGGCCTAGAAGCCATTCCCGGCGCCGTACAAGAACTCATGCCCCATAAGGCGCATGAAATTCAATTGGATTTTTTCCAATCCAATCATGAAGGGGCGCTGATAGACAGATTAGAAGCCGCTCGCCATGACGGAACAGACGGCGTAGTGCTTAATGCCGGCGCCTTTACCCACACAAGTTTAGCCTTGGCTGATTGCCTCGCCTGGATTGGCGTGCCTTGCGTGGAAGTTCATATTAGTAATGTGCTGGCGCGTGAAGAAGAAATACGCCAAAAAAGCTTCATTGGGCGCCATGTCATTGGCGTTATAGCAGGATTTGGTATTCAAAGTTACGCCCTTGGTGTACAAGCCTTGGCGTCATATATTAAAAAATAGGAGTTTTTATGTATTCAACCACAGATTTTAAAAGAGGCCTGAAAATCGAAATCGACGGCACTCCCTATGAAATAGTTGAATTTCAGCACTTTAAGCCAGGCAAAGGCGGCGCCATGGTGCGTACAAAATTGCGTAACATCTTAAACGGCCGCGTGGTGGACAACACCTTCCGCTCCGGTGAAAAAGTAGAACGCCCCAACCTTGAAACGCGCGATATGCAATTTTTGTATCATGAAGGGGATGAATTGGTATTCATGGATATGACCACCTATGAGCAATTGCAAATCAGCGCAGCTTCCACCGATGGTAAGTCCGGTTTCTTAAAAGACGGTCAAGAATGTAGCGTGCTTCTTTATAATGAGCAGCCCATTGACATTGAAATCCCTGTATCCCTTGTGCTTACAGTAACCCAAACCGAACCCGGCGCCAAGGGAGATACGGTTTCTAACGTCACCAAGCCTGCCACATTAGAAACTGGCCTTGTTATTCAAGTACCTTTATTTGTTAACGAAGGCAATAGAGTTAAAGTAGATACACGCACCAAAGAATATCTTGGTCGCGAATCTTAATAAATAGCTCAAAAAGGGGGTACCTGCTACGTTAGGCTTGTTTTTTGCTTTGGTCGAGTATGTTCTTATACACTCCCGCCGCAAAAAACTACGCCTGCCTTGCATCTGCCCCCTTTTTGAACTATTTATGATTATATATTAAAGTAATAAACCACAACTACAAAACTCTTCACTTAAAAAGCATTTCAGTTAACCATCCAAAGCTATTCACTTGTTTTTTGAGGGAGAGAGTCTGGGACGGACTCACTTTTAAAGGATTTTTCCTAAAAAAATTTCCTCCCCCAGAAAAAGCACGCCACCAATAGGAACACCGGAGGGTATTTTTACGGAACCGCGCAATCTTGCCCGTGACTTTACGGGATACTTCCTTGTCTTTTTAGGCCTTTTCATCTTACTGAGCTTAGTCACGCACTCACAAGTGGACCCTAGCTTAAATCATGTACTCAGTGATGATGGCATGGTGCAAAACTATGCCGGAAAGCTTGGCGCCTATATTTCAGGAACCTTGAGCGATCTTTTTGGCATTGCAGCCTATGTTTGGCCTCTGGTCTTCAGCGCCGTGGGTATAGCCTGCATTGTGCCGGCCTATGAACTGGTCTGGTGGCGCTGGTTAGGTTATTTTTTGCTTACCATTTGCCTTCTCTTCATTGGCGCTGCTTGGGATATTCAACTGGGCGAAATTTACGGCGGCGGCATGGTGGGTGCCACCTTGTATGAACATGCTTCCTCTCTGCTCAGCTATTGGGGCTCGGTCATTTTATGGTTTTTTCTTTTTACCATGGCCACACAGCTTACCTTCGGTATTTCCTGGCTTAATGTATGCCGTAAAATAAAAAGCCTATGCCAAACACGTATTTCTGCCGTACATATGCCGGCCCTACCGGAATTTAAAATGCCGGCTCTCCCCAGTGCCAAGGGTATTATGGATAAAATGAAATCCAAACCTGAGCACAAAAGCATGCCGGAAATCTACGATGTGGAGGGAGTTTCCCCCCATGACGAAAGTACAGACGATCCTCATATTCGTATAGTGCCTCCTAAGAAAAAGTCCAAAAAGCAGGCTTCATCCGGCGCTGCGGCTCCGTATATTGACTCTAGTTACGCTGAAAATACATCTTCGAATGCGCATGGTCAAAAACATGAACAAGATCATGACGACGACCATGGCAAAGAAAATGACTATGATCAGTATGATGATAAGCTAGAAAGCTATGATGATTATGACGAAACGTACCCTCATGACACAGAGTATGACGATACAGAGTATGATGACGCAGAATATGACGAAGACTCTGCCCATGACCATGGCTCTAAAAGTACGCAAGTAAACAAAACGCCATCGGCCCCCATCATCACGCCGCCGCCACCGCCTGCGCCTAAATCCACAGCAAGCCATGTGGCGCCGCAAGCCGCCGCCGGAATAAAAACAAAGTACGCTTTTCCCTCTCTGGATTTGCTGCAAAGCGCTAGCCCCTCTTCCCCCACAGCGCGCGGTGAAATGGAGAAAAAAGGGGAATCTTTAGTCACTTGCTTGGCAGACTTTGGTATCCAAGGGGAACTGGTGCGCATCACCCCAGGGCCTGTGGTTACCATGTATGAATTTCGCCCTGCCGCAGGTATTCGGGTAAACCGTATTGCCAACCTCACTGATGATATAGCCCTAGCCCTTAAAGCTTTGGCCATACGCATTCAAGCGCCCATACCCGGTTCGGACACCGTGGGTATTGAAATTCCAAATGTGCACCGCGACATGGTAAATTTTAGAGAAATTTTGGAATCTAAAGCCTTTACCGACGCCGGCGGCCCTTTAAATATGGTGCTTGGTAAAAATATTGCCGGTAAGCCTTTTGTGGCAGAGCTTTCTAAAATGCCGCACCTTTTGGTGGCCGGTGCCACAGGTGCAGGAAAGAGCGTTGGGCTTAATACCATTCTTATGAGCTTGCTCTACACCACACAGCCCGAGGATATGCAACTACTCCTCATCGACCCCAAGCGTATCGAAATGGCTGTCTATGCCGATTTGCCGCATTTGGTGCATCCCGTGGTAACAGAAATGCAATATGCCAAAACAGCCCTTGAATGGGCCGTAGCCGAAATGGATAAGCGCTACGAATCCATGGCGCGTGTGGGCGTGCGTAATATCACCAGCTATAATCAAAAATTGAAGGATTTTGGCCACAACAAGCCCCCTGAATTGGCAGAACTCGACCCCCTGCCCTACCTTGTTATTATCATTGACGAATTAGCAGACCTTATGCTTACTGCCGCCCGCGAAGTGGAAACAAGCATTGTGCGTTTGGCACAATTGGCGCGCGCTGCCGGTATTCATATGATATTGGCCACACAGCGCCCCTCCGTGGACGTGGTCACAGGTATTATTAAGGCCAACTTCCCCAGCCGTATTTCTTTTCAAGTGACCAGTAAGCATGACTCACGCACCATTTTAGATATGGTGGGAGCAGAACACCTCTTGGGCAAAGGGGACATGCTGTATAAGCCCAATGGCGGGCGCCTCATGCGCTTGCACGGCCCCTTTGTGCCTGATGAAGAAGTACAAGCCGTGGTGGCGCATTGGAAGCGCCAATCTCCGCCCAGATATAAGGTTGACTTTGCCAATTGGGGACAAGAGCAAAATGAAGCTGCCGCCGCCAGCCTTGGCGATAACAGCGATGATTCTCTCTATCCTCAAGTACGCGCCTTTGTGGAAGAGCAAGGCAAAGCTTCCATTTCTTTGGTGCAAAGGCGTTTTCGCATTGGCTTTAATAGAGCTGCGGTGCTCATGGAACAATTGGAGCGCGATGGCATTATTGGCCCAGCCGATGGCAGTAAGCCGCGTAGTGTTATAAGATAGTTTTCTGGATAGTTTTCTGAGATTTTTCTGGGGGGAACTTTTGCTAGCGCCAAAAAGTTCCCCCCAGACCCCCCTCAAAACGCGCTTTTCATAAGGCGCCTACGTAAGGAATAAAATATGAAAAAAATATGTATAGCCATAAGTGTTCTACTCCTCTCAGCCACAGCTCACGCCGCAAGTTTAGAACAAAAAATTCAAAAAAAATATCAACAAATTAATAGCATCAGCACCACTTTTGAACAAGAACTTGCCCATAAAGAAAGCGGCGCTGTACAAAAGCGCTCAGGCCAATTGCTTTTTAGCAAACCCTTTCTCGTACGCTGGGAAACCAAAGCGCCACACCCAGAACTCTTACTTATTGGCAAAGATATGGTCTGGAATTATTTACCCGAAGAAGAAGTAGCCTATACCTATGAGCCAGACATTGTAGAAGGCTCACGCCCCTTGGTACAAGTTATCACCGGACAAGCAGAGCTCAGTAAAGATTTTGCCGTAAAAAATATGGGAAAAGACGGTGACAATACCAAACTTGTCCTCTACCCACATGAGCCCACGCCAGACATGGTAGAAGCCATTATTTGGGTGGATAACCAAAACCTTATACGCAAAGCCAGCATCATCGACTTTTATGGCAATAGCAATACCCTGGCCTTCACCAAGGTGGAACTTAATAAAACATTGGACAAAAACACCTTCACCTTCACCCCGCCCAAGGGAGTGGATGTGGAAAATGGCATGCGCCAATAAAATTAAGTAACACAAGAGCCGTTACCATTTTCAGACACAGCTCCCTTATGGCCTGCCGCCATGAAAAAGTTTTTTGTTAAGCACAAGACGTAAACAAAAACACGTCATGCCGATTATGTAGGCGAACCTGCAAATATATAAAAATACGTTTTCAGGTTCACCTACATAAGGTATACACATCCTCATAAAACATATAAAAAAACAAAAATTTCCTCTTTGTAACTCTAGACTTTCTTCTCAAATATCTTATACTGTATGCAAAATACGGCATCACATTATGGGAGGTAAAAATGCAACTTAAAAAGAGTTCTTTGGGACAAGAAGCCACCTATCTTATTCGAAAAATGGTTCTGGACGGACAGTTTACCGAAGGAGAGCGTCTCGTAGAAGATCGCATTGCCTCAGATTTAGGCATAAGCCGCACGCCTTTACGTGAAGCCCTACATCGTTTAGCCCAAGAAGGTTTATTGGAAAAAAGACGCACCGGTGGTTATATTTTGCGTACCCTAAAACGCACAGAAATTGAAGATGCCATTGCCATTCGTGCCATGTTAGAATCCTACGCCACCTCCCTTGCTGCCATGCGTAGCACACCAGAACAAAAAAAAGCACTGCGGGACAATTTAAACCAATTTGGCGCCACTTCCAAAGACGATATCACCGCCCTAGTGGAGCTTAATGAAGCTTTTCATGGTATTTTGCGCGAAGCTGCACACTCCCCATTGCTGGCCCAGCTTCTAACAGAGCTTGATGGCGTGGTAGAGCGCCTTTTACGCCCCACCATTACCCACGATGAAGCCGCATGGTCTGACACAGATCATATACGTATTGTGGAAAATATTGAAAAAGGCGATGCCGAAGGTGCCAGCCTTGCCATGCAAGAACATATTAATCACGCCAAAGAAACCATTTTTAGTAATTTAGACGCCAAATAGCCTCTTTTATACACCTCTGCCTGTAACAGCCCATGCTTTTGCAGGCAGAGGCCTGCGCTTTTAAGGATCTTCCATGAACAACATTGCCCGCTTGCAACCCATCATCATTATATTGTCTGCCCTCGTGGGTGTGAGCCTTGGAAGCTTTACTGACATGGGCAATACTTCTTCAAGCTTAGTAGAAGCGTTTTTAATGTTACTGCTGTATATTTTATTTTTATCCATAAACTTAAGTCAATTAAAAAAATCTATCCTTCATGCAAAATATATCAGCACAAGCGTATTTGTTAATTTTGTCATAACACCCATCACCGCATATCTATTGGGTTTACTATTTTTTGAAAACAATATTGAAATACGCATAGGCCTGCTTATGCTCTTGGTCACACCGTGCACCGATTGGTATTTAGTTTTCACCAAATTAAGCCATGGCAATGTGGAAATGAATATGTCTCTACTGCCCATAAATCTAATTTTACAAGTGGCTTTACTGCCTCTTTATCTGCTTATTTTCTTAGGAAACTCGGCAAATATGGATATGTATGCTTTGAGCAAAAGTGTTATTTTTGTTTTATGCATCCCCTTTATGGCCGCCATGCTCACTAGGTATTTTATATTAGATACCTATAACTTACGAGATTTCGTATCAGATAAAGGTGATCTTTTACAGCTTATCTTTCTTTGCGCCGCCGTGGTAATTATGTTCGCGTCTGAAAGTAAAAATTTGCTAGATAACTCTTTATTGCTTTTAAAATTATTTATCCCCTTAGTATGCTTTTTTAGCATAACTTTTTTCATGGTAAAAATATTGGGCAAGGCATTGCATTTTTCCAGATACGATACGAACGCCTTACACATGACCACCTTGGCTCGAAATTCACCTTTAGCCTTAGCCATTGCCGTTTCTACTTTTCCCAATGCGCCTCTTATTTCCTTGGCTTTGATTATTGGGCCGCTCATAGAGCTGCCCATTCTTTCCCTTGTTTCTAGCCTATTAAGAGAGAAAAAAATCTAAGGTTCCTTTCTGTATTTACTAAAAAAGAGCCATGAGTAACGTATTCAAATACGCTCTTGTATTCTCGTTTACCTTAAACGAACACCGCTTTTGCATCTTCAAATTCTTACGCTTTCACCCAAGTAAAAAAAAATCCCGCCCTGTGCAAACAAGGCGGGATTTAACATTTCATAACTTAGCTTAGAGCCATTGGAACCAATCTTTCCAAGAACCTTCACGCTGTTCGCGCTTTTCTTGGTTTTCGTCCTTGCTGTATTCATGATACGCCGCAAGGCTCTTTTTGTGGGCATGTTCAGCAACATCAGGTACGTCTTTAAAGTTTTCAACTACGTAACTGAAGCGGCGCCATGCTGGGCCATATTGCTCCATGTTAAAGTAAACATCTCCTACATATACTTCGTGCTCAGCCATAAGCTTGCGAATTTCTTTCATATGTGCTGGAGCTGTTTGGGCATATTCCGTACCGGGATAGCTTTGTACAAGACGATCAAAATATTCATAACCTTCTTGCAGCTCATTGGTAGGTCTATCAATGGAAATAAAGCCTTTCAAACGTGCGGCACCAATTTGATACAGCACATAAGGAATGGACTCATGACGCGGATGCAAAGATTCAAAATCTTTATACGCTTCCACAGCCGCACCATACTCTCCATCAAGGAAATACGCATCCCCTAAGGAAAGCTCCGCCTGCAAAGTATAGGGGCTAAAGGGGTAATCATCACGCAATCTATTATACCGCTCTGCAGCCGCCAAATAATCTTTTTCTGCCATAAAATCATTGGCAGTTTCAAAAAGTTCTTGGGCAGTATCTTCAGGAGGTGGCAAATAAAAATGGTCAATAATTCCACAACCAGATAGCCAAACCATAGCCACAAAAGCACAAAGTATGTGCAAAGATTTTTTATGCATCGTGTTCTTCCACATAAAGGAAAGCAGCCTGTGCAGCGGTGGCACCATCGCCCACAGCCGTACTTACCTGCCTACAAAGTTTTGAGCGAATATCCCCGGCAGCAAAAACACCGGGTACATTGGTACGCATTTCCGTATCAGTATAAATGAAACCGCTTTCGTCTGTTTTTACCATGGCTGGTAAAAAGTCCACTTGGGGATTAATACCCACGAAAACAAAGAATCCATCCACGGTGAGCTGTGTTTTCTTGCCATCTTTCACGCTTTCAAGGGTCAGCCCCGTTAAGGCTGTTTCACCATGAATGGCAGAAACCACGGTATTGCGTATGATTTCCACGTTTTCAGCAGCTTCCAAACGATCCAAATAAACCTTGGCTCCGCGGAATTCTTCCCTTCTATGGATAAGGTGAACCTTTTTCGCAATTTTGGAAAGGTACAACGCTTCTTCCAGCGCTGTATTACCGCCGCCCACCACAGCCACATCTAGGCCACGATAGAAATTGCCATCACAAATGGCGCAATAAGACACACCATGTCCATTGAGCTTCATTTCATTTTCTACGCCAAGGTGCCTGTGCATGGCGCCGGAGCACACTATAATGGAGCGTGTTTCCAGCCAATTTTTACCCACAAGCACTTTATGCGTACCCTTACCTTCAGGGCTAAGCTCCATCTCATTCACCGATTCGGTAAAGCGATCAAGCTTTAGATCATCCAAGTGCGCAGCAAAGGCATCGGCCAATTCATATCCCTTAATTCCTTTGGGAAAACCGGGATAATTTTCAATGGACTCAGTGGCCAACACTTGCCCGCCAGGGGTGAGCTTTTCTACCAAAGCCACGGTGCACCCAGAGCGCACCATATACAAAGCCGCAGTGATACCTGCAGGCCCTGTCCCCACAATTATGGCGTCATAAATCATGCAAGCGCCTTTGTGTCTAATTTTTCTTTCAGCACTTCTTTAGTCACAGCGCCGGTTACTTGCTCTACCACTTCGCCGCCCTTGAAAATAATCAAGGTAGGAATGGCACGAATACCAAATTTTGATGGTGTGTTGGGATTTTCATCCACATTCATCTTCGCTACAAGTACTTTGCCTTCATACTCTGTGGCAAGTTCATCCACAATGGGACCCACAGCGCGGCAAGGCCCGCACCAAGGAGCCCAAAAGTCCAAAAGTACTGGAATATCAGATTTTAATACGCTGTCATTAAAGGTAGCATCGGTAATTTGCGTAGCCATAAGGGGCACTCCTTATTGTAGTAACAGTTCTATAAAAAAGTAATTACAAGCAAAACCCATTTAGGCCTTTACTGTAATTTTCAAACCTCATACTGTCAAGCCCTCTGGGCGTCTTTTAGCCTTAGCCAAAAAGCTATTACGCCCCTTGTAAGCTTGAACTATGCACCCAATCTTCCGGAATAACCTGCCCGCGGGCAAGAGCTTCAAAATCCAAATCATGAGCAAGGCCTTGCTGTGCATACAGCCAACCTGCATAGGCCACCATGGCGGCATTATCTGTACATAATGCCGGCGAAGGCACCATAAATTCAAGGCCATGCGCTGTGGCAAGACTGTGCATTTTAGCGCGCAAATGCGAATTGGCCGCCACGCCACCGGCTAAAATAAGGCTGCGCACATCCCCATGCAAAGCCAAAGCTCTTTCGGTTTTAAGGCATAACGTATCCACCACTGCCTCAGTAAATGCCGCGCACATATTACACAAAGCCTCTGGCGCTTCATCCATATGATTATAAGCTTGCAACACTTCAGGATGCTTTGAAATATATAATGTAGCAGATGTTTTTAACCCGCTAAAAGAAAAATCTAAATTATCATTATCCATATACGGGCGAGGAAAAAGCGCCTTACCCTTTTTTGCCACCGTACCACGCTGAGACAAAGCGTCAAAAGCGCGTCCGGCTGGATAGGCCAAACCTAGCACCTTACCCACTTTATCAAAAGCTTCACCGGCGGCATCGTCAAGGGTTCGCCCAAGCACCGTAAAAGAAGATGCGCTTTCCATTTTGTATAAATGCGTATGCCCACCAGAAACAAGCACACCCAAAGCAGGAAAACACAACTCTTGCTCCAGCCCAGCGGCCAATAAATGTGCATGTAAGTGGTTAATACCCATCACAGGCTTTTGGTAGGCCAAGGCCAATCCTTTGGCAAAGCCCACGCCTACCAGCAAGGCGCCCAAAAGGCCTGGCCCTCTGGAAACGGCGTACACATCCACCTGTTGCCCTTCTATGCCTGCCTTTTGCAGCAAAGCATCATAAAGAGGCCCCATATATCTGTAATGCTCACGCGAGGCCAACTCAGGCACAACTCCGCCAAAAAGTGCGTGCATCTCCACTTGGGTGGCTAGCACCGAAGCAAGTAAAACGCCATCTTGCACAAGGGCCAATGCCGTTTCATCGCACGAACTTTCAATACCAAGACAAATCACAAAAAGCCTCAGTCCTTACAGTAACAAGTTTCCATACATTTCATCATAAAATGCACTGACATCATCCACCTCAGCCGCAGAGCCTATGAATAAAGGCGTGCGCTGGTGAATGGACTTGGGCGTTATTTCTAAAATGCGTTCTGAACCATTGGTAGCCTTACCGCCGGCTTGCTCCACCAAGAAGGCCAGTGGCGCTGCTTCATACATAAGGCGCAATTTACCTTCAGGTTTTCTGCAATCGCCAGGATACATATAAATGCCACCTTGTAATAAGGTACGGTGAAAATCTGCCACCAAGGAGCCCACATAGCGCGCCGAATATTTGGCCCCATGCTCTGCCTCAGGGTTTTTAAACCAATCCACACTTTTTTTGGCAGCGTCATCCCAATAATGCCAATAGGCTTCGTTCACAGAATACACTTTCCCGCGCCTTGGCATGGTAATATTAGGATGTGAAAGCAAGAACTCACCCACACCAGGATCCAGTGTAAAACCATGCACGCCTTGCCCCGTGGACAAAATCAGCATGGTGGAAGGCCCGTACAAAATATAGCCTGCCGCCACTTGCTGTGTGCCTGGTTGCAACACTTCTTCCATGGTGGCTTCTCCGGTATTGCCCTTGGCCCTGCGCAAAATGGAAAAAATGGTACCCACGTTAATATTTACGTCAATATTGGACGAACCATCCAAGGGGTCAAACATAAGGATATAGTCACCATGAGGGAATTCATCCGGAATACCAATAAGTTCTTCCACTTCTTCAGAGCCCATGGCACACAGGTTGCCACAGCGTTGCATGCGGTAAATGAGAACATTATTGGCAATTTCGTCCAATTTTTGTGTTTGTTCTCCTTGAACATTCACTTCACCCGTGCCGCCAAGAATATCCAACAGGCCGGCTTTGGCCACACGACGTGAAATAATCTTACCCGATAAAATGAGATCATATAACAAGGCTGTAAATTGACCGGTGGCATAGGGGCTACGCTTTTGATGCAACAGCACATGTTCTGTAACGGTAATTTCTGGCATACTTCCTCTATTTGTCTAAAATAAGGGGCAAAGCATACGCCTTGCCCCTCTTCATATTTGCATAAGACTTTTGTCTTATAATGTTCACATAGCATCCGCAAGGGATGTGCTTTTATCTAGGCTTATGACTACGTATGAAACCTTGATAAAACGCTATTTAGGCCCAATGGGGCTTGGGCGAGATACTGGCGCTTCAGCTGGTGTTTCCACTGGCGTTTCAGCTGGAGTTTCAGTGGGAGCTTCCACTGGCGCATCTGTAGAAGCCTCAGGAGCACTTCTCTTACCAAAAGGCGAAGGCATGCGCACTTGTTCCACTGGCTCAGCAGGCGGCGGTGTAAAGGGCTCTGGTAGAGGCTGTCTTTGCACACGGCGCTGTGGCTTGGGCTTGGGCTTAGCCGCAGGAATAGGCTCTAATTCTGGCTCAGGAGGCATTTTCAATGCTTTAGGCTCAGGGAATGGCCCTTCACTGGTGGGGCCAGTGCGCGGATTTTCTGTTTCTCCAAAAGTACCTTCAGCTGCCACAGCAAAGATAAGAGGCACATTACCTATATAGCGTACTGTCCAGTAAAAAGTACCTGCTTCATTGCTAGCTGTGCCGGAAGTTTTTTCAAGCACAAGGGTATCCCAAGGCACGCCGGCCATGGGGGTGCTGGCAAAATTATACTTACCTGCCCACAACAAAGCATTGGGAGCAAGAATAATGAGCTCTTCAGGAGTGGCAGAATACGACAACAAAGCGCGCATATCAAAATACACAGTCACCACACCAAGGAAGGAGTGCGCATCATATAAAGGCGCAGCAAAGAACACTTCTGGCCCCATGGCAGTATCTTGCACATAGCCACGCAAAGCACGATTGCTTTGTTTGCTATCTTCTTCAAGAATGGGGTAAAAATCTAAAGCTTTAATAGGTGGTCCAGGAACCTGACCTAGCAAGGTGCCGTCTGATTTAATACCACTTAAGCCCGAAAGCCAAGGAAAGCGCGAAAATAGCATGCCAATAGATTCTTGCGTTGGTGGCTTATCCGCATTGGACATGATTTTTTCCAAAGCAGTGAGCTGAGTGTCGATGCCCACCATACTTAAGGAAAGCTTTTCTTCATATTCATCTAAAGAACCCGTATCGTCATAATCTACGGTGGCCGGCACGTTTACATTGCTGTACCAAAAACTTTTGGTATCTTTCCAAACGTTTTTGGTTGTTTGATTATAACTACAACCTACGCTACCTAGCATGAGAGCACAGACTAAAGCCCCCGCCATTTTTTTCTTTATTGACATACTTTATTCCTTTGAGCCCAAAATTTTTGCCATCAAAGCAAAGTAAAAGCGTTGATACAAAACTTGCTTGCGCAAGCTCTTAACATCGTCTATGAATGCAACCGCGCATCAAGCCTATCTGCCAAGGCTCCAAGCACAGAAATTACACGTTCATTGCCGGGAGAAGAAGCCTTACCCTCTGTGCCACTGGCACTTTCGGCGCCATCTGCCACAGGAAAGGCGCTGGCCCCTCCGGTACTTAAAGCTTGCACCTGCGCAATTCTATTTTCTAAATCTTGCTTTTCAGCTACATCTTCTGTGCTTTGCAAAAGATCTGCATAAATATCCAAAGCGGCGTTATAGTCGCCTTGCTCAGCCAATACTTCTGCCATGGAACGTGTTCGCAAGGATACCGTATCATCCCCGCTATTCTCGGGTGCAAGCTGTGCATCTTGCGCATTCATTTCATTTTTTGAAGTGACATACGGTTCTGGGGGGCTTTGCTGAGAAATGACTACCCGAGGCATGGAAGACACTTTTACGGGAACAGGTACCTTACCAGAAACAGACACAGTCACCCCTGAAGCTTTAGGTGCAGGCGCTACCTGTTCAGACTGCTCTGGCTGTTTTGCTTGCGTATCCTCTTCTTGTACTTGGTCAGGACTTTGCAAAACAAGAGCTTCAGCTTGCGCAAGGATAGCATCAGCATCACTGTCTTCTTCCGCCGCGCCCGGCACAACTTTTTCTTCAGGCGATACAGTGGCAGTTTTTTTGCCTTCTTCGCTTAAACATTGCAATCCTGCGGCAAAAATATCTGCTAAAGTCAAGCCTTCCTGAGCGCACATGGCACCAAGAAAAGATGCTGCCAAAGCTTTTTCTTGTGGCTTATCCCCATGGGCTGCCAAAAGACTTTTACCCCATGCCTGCCAAAAGCCCGCATAGCGCGAAAGCATGGGCGATAGCGTTGTAAGTTGCGCCTCAAGACGCTGTGCATAATCATGCTGATCTTGATGTTTATGCAAAAGTTCTACATAGAAAAAGCGAGCTTCAATGAATTCAGGATGCCTTTCAAGACCGCGTTGCAGTGTTTCCACAGCACGAGGTACGTCTTGTTCCGCAAGCATTTTTGCCAAAGGAAAAAACAACTTTGAGCTCGGCTCCAAATCAACCACTTCTTGGTACCAATCAATTTTTTCCTGCATTTTCATCTCCTTGCTTAGACCCATCTGCATCGTTGGTAAACAGATACAAAATTTCATTCTGGCGCACATAGTGTAGGCGCTGTCTAATCATTTTTTCCACATAGGCATCGTCGGTTTTAAGCAAACGAATCTCTTTGCTTAACTGCACATTTTGTGCATCCACACGAGCAAGTTCTTGCTGCATTTGAGCGTATTCTTGGCGCAAAGCATTAAAGGCCAAGATGCCACCATCTCCCCAGACCATGCGATAAAAAACCACCACATTGATAATCCCAAGGAAAATCAGGATACAGGTACGCCAAAACACTACCATAAATATAATTTTTAAGCCTTGCGACTTAAACTTCCCTTATAAAAACTATAGACATAATTATAGCCAGAATACACAGCCAATGCCGTTGCCACATACAATAACACCATGGCAAAACCTTGTATGTCCACACCCAATAAGGGGTAATGCACAAGCAAGGGTACCAAGGCTATTGTTTGTAATAAAGTTTTGGCTTTACCATAATTATCAGCAGCTAGCACTATGCCTTCATCCATGGCAATGGCACGCAAGCCCGTTACCACCAATTCACGACATACGATAACAATGGCTACCCAAATAGGTATCCAGTCCAGCCCCACAAGCATGATAAGTACAGAGCAAATCAGCACTTTATCTGCCAAAGGATCTAAAAACTTTCCTAAACTGGTGACCATATTTTCGCGGCGCGCAATATAGCCATCTGCCCAATCAGAAAGGGAGGCCAAAATAAAAGCCACTGCCGCCATAAAACAGGTAATGGGTCCTTCAAAGTAGAGCAAAGCTACAATGAGCGGAGTCATAAAAATACGAAATAACGTGATTTTTGTAGCTAAATTTAGCTGCATACTCAAACCCAACCCCTTATGGCAGGCATAGCATCCCACCTCTTACAATCCAAACTGTGTCATAGTGACACAATACCAAGAAAAAATCCACCTATACCATTGTGGGTGCCTCGAATTTTCTTGGCACCCTGTGCATATCACTTAATCGTGGCTACTGGCCAAGGCCTCTAAACTATTATGAGAGGCAGTACTAATGGCATCGGCAAGGGCTAAAAAGCCGCGTTTGGCCGGAGTTTCTTCCTGTAAAAAAACCACTGGCACACCGCTGTCTGCGGCCACCACGGTGGCAGGATCCAGAGGAATATCACCCAAAAATTTCAAACCATAGCGCTCAGCAAGCTCCTTACCGCCACCTTTTTTGAAAAGATTAATGGCCTCGTGACAGTGCGGGCAAAAAAGCCCACTCATATTTTCCACCACACCTAGCACATTGGCTTTGGCATGTTGTAAAAAGTTTAAGGCTTTACGCACATCTGCCAAAGAAATTTCTTGCGGGGTCGTTACCACCACACACAAGGCGTCCGGTATGGTTTGCAAAATTGTCATATGCTCATCGCCGGTTCCGGGAGGGGAGTCAATAAGCAAAAAGTCCAACTCTCCCCAAGCCACATCGGCAACAAATTGGCGAATGGCCGCCGTTTTTTTGGGGCCGCGCCACAGCACGGCGCTGTCTTTTTCCTTGAGTAAAGAATCCATGGAAATGACGGACAAGTTTTCATTATAAGATGCAGGAATCATAAGAGAATTACTTTCATCCATCTCTATACCGCCATTTAATCCCAATAAATTGGGTACACTTGGGCCGTGAATATCCACATCTAAAATACCCACTTTAAAGCCACGCGCAGCCAAAGCAGCGGCGGTGTTTACCGTCACAGAGCTTTTGCCAACGCCGCCCTTACCGCTCATGATAAAAAGCTTATGGCGAATTTTGCCTAAGGTAGAAGAGATAAGATTATCTTGTAAAGCCATAGCCTCACTAATTTTTTTTTCTGCTCCACCGCTAACGTTTCCTTTTGCACTAGAAGGGCATGTACCACTAGAAGCAGCAGAAGGACAGGATGGAGCACTAGAACACGACGAACACGAAGACATAGAATTTCCCCCAAAAGAATTATATTAAGGCAAAGCAGGCCTTACCAGCCATGGCTACCCACCAAATCCACAAACACAGCGCTGCCCATGTCTTTCACAAGCACAGTGCCATTTTCGCGGCGCACCTGCATAAGACGTTGAGAGCGTTTTTGTTCCCCCACGGGAATAAGCATAATGCCCCCTTCGTCCAATTGACGCACCAAGGGTTTGGGGATTTCTGGACCGCCGGCGGTGACCAAAATTCGATCAAAAGGAGCGGCCTCTTGCATGCCAAGGGTACCATCATCCTTTTTCATATAAATATTTTTTATTTTCATGGTTTGCATAAGCAAAGTACGCGTGGCAGCATACAGCTCAGCAATACGCTCCACCGTATACACACGGCACCCCAAATACGCTAATATAGCCGCTTGATAGCCTGAACCTGTACCTATTTCCAGCACACGCATGCCTTTTTCCACGCGCAAAAGTTGCGTCATAAGGGCCACCGTCGAAGGCTGTGAGATGGTTTGCCCATAGCCAATGGGTAAGGGGCGATCTTCATACGCTTGCATACGAAAAGCTTCTTGCACAAAATCATGACGCGGCACGGCATTCATGGCCGCAAGTACTTGTGCGTCACTTATACCAGCATTTTCTTGCAGATTACGCACCATGGTGGCACGCAAAATTCTTGGGTCTACTTTCCGTATAGGGGATGTTTGCATAAATCCTTCATCTTAATAAAACCGTACATCTAACTCTTCAGTGAAAAAAGCCTTTTCGCCCATTTTTCATGCGACTACCTAAATTTTATCCTACCTTAAGAACAAATTTCTTTTGCCAAGTCAATATAAAAGCATTGCCCTGCCGCATTTCCTTCCCCACGCCACCCGTAAAGCGCCACAAACAAAACATAGCAACGCGCTATAATATTAGACTTTTTATTTTCTCCCTACATCTTAATGACAAGAGCGTTAATCCATTGTATATGTGCACGAACATATGCTCATAACATACAACCATTTTAGCAAAGAATAGGTTTTACCATGAATATAAAAACACTTTTTTCCACATTAATTTTTCTGTCCTTCATGGGCGCTCTTGGTTATGCAGGCTATCTTTTTTTTGAAGATCGTGAAGGGCCAAGCATTACCCTCACCCCCAACACCGGCGTCATTTCGCCCCATGCCGACCTTACCATTCACTTGCATGACATAGCCAAAGTTCGCTCAGTGGAAGTGCTGGTGCGCCATGGCTCCCAAAGTGTTTCTGTTTTTTCTAAACACTTTGACCCTTATACAGAAAATGCCACGGCAACGTTTAATTTAAAAAATACGCCCATGGCCGAAGGAGATTTTGAACTGGAGCTTAAAGCCATGGACGCCTCCTTGGCCTCTTTTGGCCTTGGTAATAGCACTAGCCTTGTTATTCCCGCCACTTTGGATGCCAAAGCACCTAAAATTTCCGTGCTCAGTGTGCCTCCCAATGTGCGCCGCGGCGGCGCCAGCGTAGTGCGCTATACCATCAATGAAGAAGTGCTTTCCAGTGGTATCCAAGTGGGAACACAGCTTTTTCCCGGTTACAAACAAGCCGACAACAGCTATATTGCCTACTTTGCTTTCCCCCATGGCATGAAGGTGGAAGAATTTAAGCCTGTACTTAAAGCGCAAGATAGAGCAGGCAATATCACCGAGCAAATCTTGCGCATGCATGCTCGGGACAGAAAGTTCAAGACCGATACCATTAAAATCACCGACGCTTTCTTGGATCGCGTCAGTCAAAAGCTTATAGAACTTGCTCCCGATGCCAATACGCCTTTGGAACGCTTTTTAATCATTAATAGTGACATTCGTTTTGCCAATACGCAATTTTTACTGCACTTAGGCCCACAAACCTCACCTACACCTTTATGGAAAGGTTCCTTCTTGCCCTTACCCGGCTCTAAATCCAGCGCCGGCTATGGCGAACACCGTACCTACGAGTATCAAGGTAAAGTCATAGATCATCAATGGCATTTGGGGCATGACCTAGCCTCCATAAAGCGTGACAAAATTCCCGCTGCCAATACAGGAAAAGTGATTTTTGTGGGAGATCTTGGCATTTATGGTAATATCGTAGTCATTGACCATGGCCTTGGGCTCATGTCGTTGTACTCTCACTTAACAGATATCATGGTAAAAAAAGATGATATGGTGGAGCGAGGGCATATTGTGGGTACCACGGGTACCACAGGCATGGCTTTTGGTGACCATGTACACTTTGGTATTTTAGTGGGCGGAGTAGAAGTAACGCCCTTGGAATGGCTTGACCCAAAGTGGATTAAAAATAATATTACTGACCGCTTGCAAAGTAAGTAATATATGCAGTACATTTCTGCCTATATTTGCCTTGGCTCCAATGAAGGTGACACCAAGATGCAGCTTGAAAGCGCAGTGGCACAATTACTTGACCCCAAAGGGCAAGAAGGCCTCACCTTGGGGGCAGCGTCGCCCTTATATTACACAGAGCCACAAGGGATTAAAGCTCAGCCTTGGTTTTGTAATCAGGTTTTGCGTGTGCAATGCTCCTCAGCGTGGACAGCGCCAAAATTACTGCAACACATGCTCAGCATAGAAAAAAAGCTTGGCAGAACGCGTCCCGAAAATCCTCAATTGCGCTTTGGGCCGCGCCCCATTGATCTGGATTTATTACTTTTTGGGCAAAAAAGCAGTGATGATTCTTTTTGCCAAATACCGCATCCGCGTATGCTGGAGCGCGCTTTTGTATTAATTCCCTTGCGCCATGTGCTTTGCCAAGATACAGTACTCACGCCTTGTGCATTGGAAAAAGCCCTGCAGGCTCTGCCCCACAGCGTACAAGGAAACAAGATTTATCAATAGCCTATTTTCTCTCAAGATAGGTGATATATTATTTGCATTGTAAGGAGTTCATCATGTGGAAATGGATTATATTAGCCTTATGTGGCTATGTTTTATACAGACTTTTTGCCAATGATATTAAGAAAAAACTGGCCAAGCAAAACGATGCTGAAGAAGTGGAGCGCAAGGTAGCCTCAGGTGAGATGGTAAAAGACCCTGAATGCGGCACCTATATTGATAAAGACAGTAGCATTACCGTGAAAAATGGCGATGTTATTCATCGCTTTTGCAGCTATGACTGTCGTGATGCTTTTTTGGAAAAAATTAACAATGGCGGACGCGTCATAGAAAAAGCCCGCGAAGCCGAAGTTTCAGAAGACAAATAAGCAATACCGAAAGAAATTTCCTAAAAAAACTGCTGAAAACATGGTCATGACATGTTCTCGGCAGTTTTTTAATGGTGATTAGTTAATGCTTAAAAACGTGTTTCCTCTCGTTTTTAAGCAAGGCACGCCTGCTCCAAATACCCCTTCGGGGCCGCCGGAAG
>CAYJHH010000045.1:0-20401 GCA_964369995.1 uncultured Desulfovibrionaceae bacterium | reverse complement strand
GGAAAGGGGGTCTGGGGGAAGAACCTTTTGTTCACAAAAGGTTTTCCCCCAGAAGACTTTGTCAGCAATCTGAATATATAATAATATACTTTAGGAGATTACTATGGATATCAGTAAATTTACCGAAAAAGCACGTGGATCCATCACGGAAGCTCAAAGCCTTGCTGCTGGTTTTCAGCATCAAGAAAGTGATGTGGAGCATTTTGCTCTGGCCTTAATTACCCAAGAAAAAGGCATAGTCCCGCGCATTTTGGAGCATATGGGCATTCAGGTGCGTGCTTTGGAAGTAGCTTTGCAAAACTTGCTGAGCAAGCGTCCTTCGGTGACGGGCAGTGGCGCTGCGGGCATGGATGTGAATAAAATTGTTATTACACAGCGCGCGGCCAAGGCCTTGGCAGAGGCTGAGGCAGAAGCTAAGCGCATGAAAGATGAATATGTAAGTGTAGATCATCTTTTTGCGGCGCTTTGTGACCAGCCCCCGGCATCACCCTTAGGCATGGTGTGGAAAGAGTATTCCATCACCAAGGCGCGTTTTGTCATGGCCATGGAAGAGCTGCGTGGCGGGGCTAGGGTAACCAGTGCCAATCCGGAAGATACTTTTGAAGCTTTATCTAAGTACGGGCGAGATTTGGTGGAAGCGGCGCGTCAGGGGAAGATGGACCCTGTCATTGGCCGTGAGGATGAAATTCGCCGTGTGGTGCGTATTTTGTCGCGTCGTACCAAGAATAATCCTGTGCTGATTGGTGAGGCTGGCGTGGGCAAAACGGCCATTGTGGAAGGCTTGGCTTTTCGTATAGTCAATGGGGATGTGCCTGAAAGCTTGAAGGGTAAATCCTTATACGCGCTGGACATGGGCGCCTTGGTGGCCGGTGCCAAATATCGCGGTGAATTTGAAGAACGTTTGAAGGCCGTGCTCAATGAAGTGGAACAATCTGAAGGGCAAATTATTCTTTTTATAGATGAATTACATACCATTGTGGGCGCCGGAAAAACCGAAGGCTCCATGGATGCAGGGAATTTGCTTAAACCCATGTTGGCGCGCGGTGAATTACATTGCGTGGGCGCCACCACGGTGGATGAGTATCGTAAATATATAGAGAAAGATCCGGCTTTGGAGCGTCGTTTTCAGCCTGTCATGGTGGATGAACCCACGGTACAAGATACCATTTCCATTTTGCGTGGGCTCAAAGAGCGCTTTGAGGTGCATCATGGGGTGCGCATTAGCGATTCAGCCATAGTGGAAGCGGTGACATTATCGCATCGTTATATTACCGATAGGCAATTGCCCGATAAAGCCATTGATCTTGTGGATGAAGCTGCCGCCATGATTCGCACGGAAATTGATTCTTTGCCTGAAGAGCTGGACGCAGTAAATCGTAAAGTTATGCAATTGGAAATTGAACGCGAAGCTTTGCGCCGTGAGACGGATGTGGCTTCTCAAGAGCGTTTGCAAAAGCTAGAAGGCGAATTGGCAGATTTACGTGTGCATCAAGGGCTTTTGCGCGGGCAATGGGAAGCAGAAAAGGGCTCCATTGATTCGGTGCGCCATATTAAAGAGCAAATAGAGCAAACGCGCCTAGCCATTGAGCAGGCCGAGCGGGCTTATGATCTTAATCGCGCGGCGGAGCTTAAATATTCCACCTTGCATGCTTTGGAAAAGCAATTGACCGAAGCAGAAAATGGCAGTGATGGCAAGCAGCGCTTACTTAAGCAAGAAGTGCGCCCTGAAGATATTGCCGCCATTGTGGGGCATTGGACGGGCATACCCACAGCGCGTCTTTTGGAATCAGAGCGGGAAAAATTGCTACGCCTTGGTGAAGAGCTGCATGAGCGTGTGGTGGGGCAAGATGAGGCGGTGCAAGCTGTGGCTGATGCTGTGCTGCGTGCGCGTGCAGGGCTTTCTGACCCCATGCGTCCCACAGGTTCTTTCCTCTTTTTAGGCCCCACAGGGGTGGGTAAAACGGAACTGTCCAAAGCCTTAGCCGAGGCGCTTTTTGACACAGAAGACAATATGATTCGCCTTGATATGAGCGAATATATGGAAAAGCATTCGGTATCGCGCCTTATTGGAGCGCCTCCCGGCTATGTGGGCTATGATGAAGGCGGCCAGCTCACGGGGGCTGTGCGCCGTAAGCCTTACTCTGTGGTGCTTTTTGACGAAATAGAAAAGGCGCATCCTGATGTATTTAATTCATTATTACAATTACTGGATGACGGACGCCTGACAGATAGCCAAGGCCGCACGTTGGATTTTCGCAATTGCATTGTGATTATGACCTCCAATATAGGTTCCATGCGCTTACTCGATGGTATTGACAGTGAAGGCATATTGTCAGAAAGTGTACGAAACGACGTAATGGAAGAATTACGTCAGCACTTCAGACCAGAATTTCTCAATAGGATTGATGAGACAGTGCTCTTTACGCCCCTTTCTTTGGAGCAAATTCAGCGCATTGTAGACTTGCTTTTGGAGCGCTTGCGCGCGCGCTTAGAAGAGCGTAAAGTAAACTTTAGTTTATCAGAATCGGCTAGGGCATTTGTGGCTGAGGCAGGTTATGATCCTGTGTATGGCGCCCGTCCATTACGAAGATATTTACAGCATTATGTGGAAACACCGCTGGCGCGTAAAATCATTGGCGGAGAAATTCTTGAAGGGCAACATGTCACAGTAGATGTGCAAGATGAAGCACTTATCTTTATATAATACTTAGATAGGATAAACATATGGCAAATGCAGCATTGATTTTAGCGGCAGGCAAAGGCACTCGCATGAATTCAGATAAGCCGAAGGTTTTACAAAACCTTTTGGCAGAGCCCATGCTTGCCCATGTGCTTAGAGCATTGCGTCCTCTCTTTAATGAGAATATTTGGACGGTTATTGGGCATAAAGCTGAGGAAATTCGTGCTGCATTTGCACATGAAAAATTATCCTTCATTTTACAGGCTGAACAAAAAGGCACAGGGCATGCTTTATTGCAAGCCATGCCCACCTTGGTGGAAAAAAATATTTCCTATGTGTTGGTGGTCAATGGAGATACGCCTTTATTAAGTACTGAGGTGGTGGAATATTTCATGCGCGTGGCGCAAGACCCTATACATAAAAATGAAATCGCCAGTACAGAAGTGGCCTTTGCCAGTATTTTTGTGCCACAAGCCAATTCGTATGGGCGTGTGGTGCGCCTTGGTGAAGTGGGTGGCGAAGTGGGCGAAGCTTCAGGTGATGTGCTAGCCATTGTGGAAGCCAAAGATTATGATGAAGAGATGTATGGTTTTCCCACGGGTGAGGTCAATGCCGGGCTTTATATGCTGTATGTACCCACCTTGGTGAAGCTTATTCCCATGATTACCAATAAAAATAAGAGCAATGAATTTTATATCACCGACTTGGTAAAATTGGCTGTGAAACATGGACATAGCGTGCGCGGTGTTTTATGCGGTAGAACTGCCGAAGAAGGCACAAGCCTTATGGGTGTTAATAATCCTGTGGAGCTTATTGAGGCAGAAATGCTTATGATTCAGCGCCATGTGGCACAGGCCAGAGAACGTGGCGTTCACATTCATATGCCAGAGCAAGTGGTTTTGGGTGCTGAGGTGCACGTGGAAGCAGGCGCTGAAATTTTTGGCCCTTGCGAGATTTATGGCAAAAGTACCGTGGCCAAGGGCGCCGTGGTGGAATCGCATTGCGTATTGCGTGATGCCATCATTGAAGAAGGGGCGCAAGTTCATAATTTTAGCCATATACAACAAGCTCGCGTGGGAAAAAATACTTCAGTGGGGCCTTTTGCTCGTTTACGCCCAGGCGCTGTCATGGAAGAAAATTCCAAGGTAGGCAACTTTGTGGAAATGAAAAAAGCCACACTAGGGCCTGGAGCAAAGGTAAATCACTTAAGCTATGTGGGTGATGCCAACGTGGGCGCCGGTGCTAATATAGGTGCAGGTACCATTACGTGCAATTATGATGGCAAAAATAAATTCACCACAGAGATAGGCGAAAAAGCCTTCATTGGTAGTAATACGGCCTTGGTGGCGCCGGTTAAGGTTGGCGCAGGAGCTCTTGTGGGTGCGGGTTCTGTCATTACCAAGGACGTTCCTGAGGGACAACTTGGTATTAGCCGAAGCCAGCAAAAGATATTGCCAAGAAAGAGTTAATTTTTTGTTTTCTAATATGTTAATATATAAAGGCTAAATCTAAAAAGACCATTTAAATGTAAAAGATTTGGCATAAGCTCCTTGCCAATGTGGCAAGTAAATGTTATTTTTTAGTTATGGAAATACTCAATTTGCTAGAAGAGCGTATCTCTCGACTTATTCAAGAAGTTGAAAGAGTTCGCGCAGAGAATGATAGGATTCTTAAGGAAGGTAACAGCCGTGTGGCAGAGCTACAAAGTGAGCTACATTCTTTAAGAGAAGAAAATCAAACATTGAATGTCTTACTAACAGAAGAAACACAAGTTAAGAATAACATTTTACAGCGAGTAGATGGTTTGCTGGATCGTTTGAAGAACTTGGATTAAGAGTAGTATTTTCGTGGACACCATGCAAGAATACAAGCTTACCCTATTAGGGCTTGAAGTTACATTCCGTGCAGGCGTTGATGCTGAACGAGTGGAAAAAGCCAAATTGCTGGTGGAAGAACGATTTGAAAAATTGAGGCTTCACGGAGGACGAACAAGTAAGGAATTATTACTTACTTTCGTAGTACTGGGGCTTGCAGACGACTTATTACAAGCAAAAGAGGAGCTTGGCGCCACACAACAGCGTTTAGACTCCATGCTTGCAAAGATAGAAGAATTGATTTGATGTATATAAAAATCCCTGGAGTGTTTGTGATTGTTGAGCCGTTGCTGACCTTACAAGCTTAATATTGGGTGTTAAAGTTTTAGTTGTGAGCATGCCGCCATTTATGCCGGAAGCCTAATGCTAGAGCTGCGATGCCCCCCCTGAGAAATCAGGTTCTGCAATGAGTTCCTCACACGGCGTTCTGGGGATAATATTTACCTCTCTTGGGTGCTTACCCCTTTTAGTCGTTATGCAAACTGCGTAAATGCAGGGTGTGGACAATACCATATGGGTTTTTGCTCATGTGGTTTTATTGTATCGTGCCTTTTATTTCCCCATTACATCCTCGAGTTTATGAGTCGCTACGGAATTGCGCTGAGTTTTTTTTATGCCTTGGTGAGATTCCGGTGCTTGTCGGGTTATGACCTGTTTTTATAGGAGGATTAGGGAAATGGATGCAACGATATGGGGTGTAGTGGCGATTGTCGCCGTTATTTTCCTGAGTATTGGCATGGTTTTACAACGCATGCTTGTGTCAAAGCGCTTAGGCGATGCCAATGTATTGGCCAATCGTATTGTGGAAGAAGCACGTAAAGAAGCCCAAGCGCAAAAAAAAGAAATGTTACTCCAAGGCCAAGACGATCTTTTTCAACAAAAGCGCGAAATGGAAGTGGATTTTAAAGATCGCGAGCGTGAACTTAAGGCTCGCGAACGCAAAATGGACGAAATGAGCGGCCGCCTTGAGGAAAAGCTCGAACTTGCCACCACGCGTGAGCGCGATATTTTAGGCATTGAAAAAGATCTTGCCAAAAAAGAGCGTGCCTTGGCAGAAACTGAAGAATTTTTACAAATTCAAATAGATAAACAAGAAAAAGACTTGCAGGAAATTTCTGGCCTCACGGCGGAAGAAGCCAAGGCTCGTCTTTTTGCCGAAGTTGAATCACGTACACGCCACGAGGCTGCGCGCATGATTCGCGTCATAGAAACAGAAGCTAAAGAAACGGCAGACCGTAAAGCGAAAGAAGTTTTGTGTAATGCCATTCAGCGCTATGCAGGCGATTATGTTTGTGAACAAACGGTAACAACGGTAACCTTGCCCAGCGAAGATATGAAAGGGCGCATCATTGGCCGTGAAGGGCGCAATATTCGCGCCTTAGAAGCAGCCACCGGTGTGGATCTTATCATTGACGATACACCGGAAACGGTCATTCTTTCAGCTTACAGCCCCTTGCGTCGTCAAGTGGCGCGTATGGCTTTAGAAAGACTTATTCAAGATGGGCGCATACATCCTGCACGCATTGAAGACATTGTACAAAAATGTGAGCAAGAGCTGGATGGGCAAGTACGTGAAGCCGGTGAGCAAGCCACTTTTGATGCCGGCGTGCATGGTATTCATCCAGAAATAGTACGTCTTTTAGGTCAATTGAAGTACCGTACTTCTTTTACGCAAAATGTACTTAAGCATTCGCTGGAAGTGTCGGCTCTTTGCGGAATGATGGCTGCTGAATTGGGTATGGATATTAAAAAAGCCAAACGCGCCGGATTGTTACATGATATCGGTAAGGCTGTTGACCATGAAGTGGAAGGTTCCCATGCTTTGATTGGCGCTGATATTGCTAAAAAATATAATGAATCTAAAGATATTATCCATGCCATTGGCGCGCACCATGAAGATATTCGTCCTTCCACAGCTTTAGCTGTGCTTGTGCAAGCGGCAGATTCTTTATCCGGTGCTCGTCCTGGTGCTCGTAAGGAGCTTTTGGAAAATTATGTGAAGCGTCTTGAAGATTTAGAAGGTATCGCCACTTCCTTTGATGGTGTGGCTAAAGCTTATGCCATTCAAGCAGGGCGTGAAATTCGCGTCATGGTGAATTCGGAAAATGTGGATGATGATACTACCTATGTGCTTTGCAAGGATATAGCTGATAAAATAGAAAAAAACATGACCTATCCTGGGCAAATTCGCGTTACTGTAATCCGTGAACGTCGTGCCGTAGGTTTTGCTAAGTAAACATATTGTATTCGTGTAAAAGGCCTCAGGTAGTTGTTTTATGATATAGCTATCTGAGGCCTTTTTTTATCTAAAAGTGGCGCTTTAAAATTGCTTAAATGTATATTTTTGTATAAGAAGAGGAGTGGCGCAAAAAAAAGAAAATGACTCCATATTCTTTATTGTAATTTGCGTTAAAGCGTAACTTCATATGTAGGTAAAATGTATGTCATGTCACAGCCTTACTCTATCATTTATTTTCCTTTGCACCTTTGTCTTTCAAGGGCTTGGGCAGGGGCATACTGCCATGGCAAAAGCGTATGGAGCTAGAGATATTTTAGATCCTGCCATGCATAATATGTGCGCGCTTACCTTTGATGATGGGCCGCATCCGCGCACCTTGCGTGTGCTTGATGTGCTTAAAGAAGAAAATGTTAAAGCCACTTTTTTTGTGCTCGGCGTTCAGGTGAAGTATTATCCGCAAATTACGCAGCGCATTCATGAAGAAGGTCATGAAATAGCCAATCATGCGTATAGCCATACGCCTTTAACCACACTCAGCCAGCTTGAAGTTCGCCGTGAAATAGAAGATACCAATGCGTTATTATTGGAACTAGGCATTTCGAAGCCACGTTTTGTGCGCCCTCCTCTGGGAGCGTATGATGGGCAAGTCATGCGCGAGTTGCGCCGTTTGGAAATGGATTTGGTGCTTTGGACCACCGATAGTTATGATTGGCAAGGGCGCCCTGATTACTATAATATGCCTAATATGGCCAATGAGGCCATGACTACTGAAACACAGCGCGGCATATTTTTATTTCATGATACAAAATTAGTTACTGCCAACGATGCCAAGCGTATTGTGACTGTATTACGTGAAATTGGTTGCCAGCATTTTGTGACGGTAAGTGAGTATTTTATGTATCAAGAATCGCCACTTAAGTTGGCGCAATTTCGCCAAGAAAATAAACCTGACAAAAAACAAACATCTGCCATAGAGCAAAATAGGCAAAATGTGCCATAAGGCGTGAATTTTTATATTTTTTTGTCAAAGAATTTTTCAATGCCTTGTTAAGCCAAGACCATTTTAGCAGCAAAGGCCGCAGCGCCAAAGCCATTATCAATATTACACACGGCAATGCCTGGCACGCAAGAACAAAGCATACTGGTGAGCGCCGCCTTGCCTTGCGCACCTACGCCATAGCCCACAGAGGTGGGTACAGCCACCACCGGACAGCGTACAAAGCCGGCAATGATGCCAGGTAAGGCGCCTTCCATGCCTGCCACAGCAATGATAATGCGCGCTGCTTGCAAAGCAGGTACATGCGGTGTGAGTCTGTGCAATCCTGCCACGCCCACATCTGCTATAAAGCCGGCTTCTATGCCCCAAAAGTGCAAAGCGCCATAGGCTTCCAATGCCACAGGTCTGTCGGCGCCGCCGGCAGAAATAACTATGACTTCCTTGGCTTTGGGGGAAGCTGTGTCAGTATATGTGCATGGCAATTCACGCCCAAGGCTAAAAAGCCTGCCTTCTTCTAGGCAAGAGCCTTGAGGAAAGTGTTCCCTTAAAAGGGCAAATTGCGTATCTTGTACTCGTGAGACGAGCACTTGTTGCGTGGCTTCATGTAAATGAGCAATGGCAGAAAGGAGCTGGGCAGGGCTTTTGTTGGGAGCAAAAACCACTTCTCCAAGGCCAGTGCGTGCTTCACGCGATGTATCTAGAGTTAAGCCACATAAGGTGTCAACAATAGTGCCTGCTGTAGCAGCGGCTTGTGCATGGGGCTTGCTTGAGCATGTATCTTGCTGAAAACAGGTGTGTTGTAAGGCTTCTTCCACAGAAAGGGTACCTTGAGAGACTTTTTGCAAAAGAGTGTGCATGGTGCTGTTATTCATAAATTTTCTCTATGGTGATAAGGTGTAATGGTCAGTGGAAAAGTACAGTATCGTGCAAGAAATCATAAGGCAATAAAAAAATTAGACACTTGCTGTGTAAAGTACTTTTCCTACGCGCTGTTAATATATTATATATAAACAATACTCAAAAATAAAAAAATTTCCTTTCAATGAAAAGAGATACTTGCCTTTAGTGACACAAGAGGGTAAAACAGGGGGAGTATGTCAGCACATCGAATTCTTTTTTTGGCTCCGGCACATGCGGTAACTCGTGTCTTTCCTCCTTTGCGTGAGGCAGGATACGAGATAGGTCTTGCCGAAAATCTCCAAGGCGCATCTGTCTTCATACGTAAGTCAGGGCCTGGGATTATTTTTGCACGCCCATCTTTGCCCGGCTTCAAAGCCGAAGACTTGCTCAGCGTTGGGCAAGACGATCCTGCTTTTCCCCCTGTTATTATTATTACCGATAAGGGTAATGCCGAAGAAGCTCAAAGATTTCTTGAGCTTGGAGCCGCTGACTATTGGCTTGAGCCCTTAAATTATGATAAAATCGTTGCTGCCACAAGGGCGCGAAAAAAGAAGGTGGAAGCTCCGGCTTCTTCTTCCCTTGGCGGGCGAACGGCTACCTATGTGGGCGGCCCCAATATTGTGGGCGAGCACCCTGCCATGGCGCGCGTCATGGCATTGGCAAAGCAAATTGCCCCCTCCAAAGCCACTGTGCTTATCAATGGTGAATCCGGTACAGGTAAAGAGCTTTTTTCCAGAGCCTTACATGCTTGGAGCAATAGAGCTTCAGGCCCCTTTGTGGCTGTTAACTGCGCTGCATTGCCGGAACATTTGCTCGAAAGTGAGCTTTTTGGGCATGAAAAAGGTGCTTTTACCGGCGCCATTGCCCGTAAGCCTGGCAAGTTTGAGCTCGCTTCTGGTGGTACCATTTTATTGGACGAAATTTCTGAAATGGACTTGGCCTTACAGGCTAAACTTTTGCGAGTATTGCAAGAAGGTGAAGTGGATCGCGTGGGCGGCACCGATACCTTGCGCGTGGATGTGCGCGTGCTTGCCACCACCAACAGAAATTTAGAAGATTGGGTGAAAGAAGGTAAGTTTCGCCAAGACTTATTCTTTCGCTTAAACGTGATTCCTTTGCGCTTGCCTTCGTTGCGCGAGCGCGAACATGACGTGTTGACCTTGGCACAATTTTTCATGACCACGTATTCTAAGGAATACGGCCTTGGAAAAAGTTCTCTTTCAGCGGCGGCAGTGCAGTGGCTACAAAAATATGACTTCCCCGGAAATGTGCGCGAGTTGCAAAATCTTATGGAACGCGCCACCTTACTTGCCAATGGGAATCCCATTGAACCGGGGCATTTTTTGTTAGATCCAGATGCATGGCCGCTTTTTGCAGAAGATATCACGGCACCGGCCTCTGAAAGCTCCACTTCTTCCACGGAAGCTTCTGTCACCTTAGATGCTTCTGGTGGTTTAGGCATGTTACCTGCGCAAGGGGCAGAAAGTGGTGGCGAAGTTGTAAGTGGCGGAGCCGCGCAAGACAAAGCGCTTTTTGGTGAAGCCGTCATTCCTTTGCATGAAATGGAACGTATTATGATTATGAAAGGTCTTGAGGCCACTTCAGGTAATAGAACCCAAGCTGCAGACCTCTTAGGCATTTCAGTGCGTACTTTACGCAATAAGCTGAATGAATATAGAGCGATGGGCATAGAGATAGAGTAAGGTTTCTTTTTGTAAGATTCTTTGAGTTGTGACGAAAAGATATATTTCTTTGATGCTTTACTGACCTAATAAAAGAGGTTGTTGCGGTGTCAAAATTTTTTTTGGAGAGTGTATGTTAGACTTAATTCGTAATAATTCCCAGTCTATGGGAGTTAAATTGGCTTTTGGTATTATTATTTTGGTCTTTGTATTTTGGGGGCTTGGCTCGGTGCAAAGTATAAATAACTCCACCACCGTTGCCACTGTTAATGGTGAGGCTATCACAGTAATAGACTTTGAGCAGGCCTATCAGCAAGCCCGTGAGTCAATACGTGCACAAAATCCACAAATTACTCCAGAGCAAATACAACAATTGCAATTGCCACAGCAAGTGATGCAGCAATTGGTTATGAAAGCTGTGCTTACGGAAGAAGTAACGCGTTTACAGTTAAGTGTTTCTCCAGAAATCTTGCGTGATGCCATTATTTCCATGCCGGTATTTCATAATGACCAAGGTAAGTTTGATCCCGCCTTATATAAGAGCAGAGTGGAAACGCAATTTTTAGGTGCAGGTAATTTTGAAAGCATGGTGGCTGAGGAGTTGGCACAAGGGCGATTACGTGAAGATGTGACCCTTACAGCTCAAGGCTTTACCTCTGAAACGGAAGCTTTTTTTGGCTATACCTATGAAGAGCGTGATGTGGAGTATGTGTTTTTCCCTGCCGTGGACCATTTGTCCAGTGTGCAATCGCCTGCAGAAGATAGCGTTAAGGCCTATTATGAAAGTCATCGCAATGCCTATGCTTTGCCTGCCAAGGTAGACGTTAGCTATATTGCAGTGAATCCCGTGGCCTTGGGCCAGCCTGATTCTTTAAGCGCTGAGGCGGTTAAAGCTTATTACGACAGTCATCAAGATGATTACGCTACACCTAAAAAGTTTAAAGCGCGTCATATTTTATTACAAATGCCTGAAGACGCAGCTGAAGCTGATGTGAAGCAGAATACCGAAAAATTACAAGGTATTTTAGACGAAATTAAAAACGGTGCTGATTTTGCTGCATTGGCCAAAGAGCATTCTGATGATACTGGCTCTAAAGAAAATGGCGGCGATTTGAATTGGATATCTGCCGGCGATACCGTGCCTGCTTTTAATGATATGTTAGTGACCATGGAAGCTGGACAAGTGTCTGATATTGTACGCACCAACTTTGGTGTGCATATTATTAAAGTGGATGAAGTGCAACCAGCATCCGTAAAGCCTTTGGCTGAAGTGGAAAAAGATATTCGTGAAAGCATGGCCAAAGATGCCGGCCTTGAAAAAATTCGCGAAGTGCTTGATGCCCTCATTGAAGCCAATGTCTTGGGTAATGACTTGGCCGCTGCTGCCAAGGCGCAAGGCTTGAGCGTGGAGCAAACGGGTTTAAAAACCGCCATGGAGTTGGAAGAAGAGTTTTTCATGTCAGCAGAAAATGTTGCTAAATTCTTTGCCGCAGCTGAAGGCGTTCCCCTAGACACCGCTGTGGAAACATCTGACAATGGGTATATTGTGGCACGTATTGCCAAAAAAGAAGAAGCCTCTGTGCGTCCCTTTGATACTGTAAAAGCAGACATTATTGCAAATCTCATCAAAGAAGCTGCACAAAATAAAGCTTTGGAAGCGGCCACGGAAGCTCGTAAAGGCTATGACAATACACCTCCTGCTGCCGAAAGTGTAAAGATGGTAAGTAAAGCCATGCGCGGGCAAAATGTGGGCGTGCTAGGCAATGTGCCTGCCATGGGTATGGCGGTTTTTGCTGCTGAGGTAGGAAAATGGTTGCCTGAGGCCTATCCTGTCACAGTGGATGGCGTAGATGGTGCCGTACTTGTGCGTGTGGCTCGCGTGGGAGCTACCTCTGAAGAGGTATGGAAGCCTATGGAAGAAATTTTAGCTTCTGCTTTAACCAATCAGCGTCGTGAAAAAATGTTCCAACTTTTTCTTTTTGCTCTCACAGAAAAGGCAGAAGTAAAAATTGTGAATCAAGGGTATTTGGATACCCTTATGGCTCAATAGGATAAAATAGAAAACATTTTCATAAGACTTTAAGGCAATGCGCTTGCCATGAAATGAAGTCTTTAGGAGTGCTTATGTGTGGTATTATAGGTTATGTTGGGCATCGCCCCGCAGTGCCCATTGTGGTGGAAGGTTTACGTCTTTTGGAGTATCGTGGTTATGATTCTTCAGGTGTGGCCTTTGTGCAAGCAGGACAATTGCGTACCGTGCGCGCCAAGGGAAAATTGGCTGCATTGGAAGAAGTGCTTGCCCGTGAATCTTTAAGTACCAGTACAGCTGCCATGGGGCACACTCGCTGGGCCACTCACGGTGTGCCCGCAGAGCGCAATGCACATCCGCATCTTGCCAATGGTGGCAAAATAGCCATAGTGCATAACGGCATCATAGAAAATTATCAAGAACTGAAAGACGGTCTTTTGGCCAAAGGCTATGAATTTAGCTCAGAAACCGACACAGAAGTTTTGGTAAACTTAATTGCAGAAGGACAAAAACATCATGCTACCTTGCTTGATGCCTTTGCTTGGGCTTTGCGTCAAGCCCATGGTGCCTATGCCGTGTGTCTTACTTCTGAAGATGATCCTAATACCTTATACGCAGCGCGTTTGTGCGCCCCATTGGTGCTGGGTATTGGCACAGGGGAGCATTTCCTTGCCTCGGATATTCCAGCTTTCTTAGGCTATACAAGAGACGTCGTTTTCTTAGAAGATGGAGAAATTGTAAAGCTTACGCCTAAGTCTTGGGAAGTGCTAGCATTAGATACATTACAACCTTTAGAAAAAGAAGTTTCCTATATTAAGTGGGATATGCAATCTGCCCAAAAGGGTGGCTATAAGCACTTTATGCTCAAGGAAATTTTTGAACAGCCCCAAGTTATTCGTGATTGTCTTGTGGGACGTTTTCAGGACGGTACTGTGTCTTTACCGGAGCTGGAAAAGCTCCCCATACCCAAGCGTTTGCACATAGTGGCTTGCGGTACGTCGTATAATTCCGGCTTGTGGGCGCGTCATCTTTTGGAATCTTGGGCAGGGGTGGCTACCTCTGTGGAAATAGCTTCTGAGTTTCGCTACAATGAAATTATGCTTGACCCAGAAGATGTGGTCATGGTGCTGAGCCAAAGTGGCGAAACAGCAGATACCTTGGCGGCTTTGCGCGTGGCTAAAGAAAAAAATGTGTCCACCATTGGTTTGTGCAATGTGCTGGGCTCAAGTATTGCCAGAGAAGCTTCAGCTGTTATTTACACCCAAGCCGGGCCGGAAATTTCTGTGGCTTCCACCAAGGCCATGTCTTCGCAAATGCTGGTGCTGACTCTTATGGCATTGCATTGGGGACAACGCAAAAATACTTTACCTAAAGGTTTGTATGAAAGCGTGACTACAGAGCTGCAAGCCATGCCTGACGTGATGGAAAAATCTTTGCCTGCCATGCGCTCTAAGGCACAAGAGCTTTCGCGCAAGTACACAAAGTTTTCAAGCTTTTTCTATTTGGGGCGTGGTCAAGCCTTTTCCCTTGCTTTGGAAGGAGCCCTTAAACTTAAGGAAATTTCCTACATTCACGCCGAAGGCTATGCCCTTGGCGAAATGAAGCATGGCCCCATTGCTCTTATTGCTCCGGAATTTCCCACCTTTGCCATTGCCTTTGATGATGCGCTCTTACCCAAAGTAAAATCTAATATTTTGGAAGTGCAAGCACGCAGTGGTAAAGTTATTGGTCTTATAAATGGCCCTGTGGGTGAGGCTGAGCTGCAAGTGGATGATGTGTGGCGCGTGCCTTATGCCGAAGGTTTATTGGCGGCTTTTTATGCTTTGCCGGCCTTACAGCTCTTTAGCTATGAAATGGCTGACTATTTGGGAACAGACGTGGATCAACCACGTAACCTTGCCAAAAGTGTTACCGTAGAGTAATTTTTCCACGTAAAATATAGGAAAAAGACTTTTACAGCTTTGTTGTAAAAGTCTTTTTTGTATTATGGGCCGGAGATAAAAGATATGAGTATGTGGGGCGCATTGGGGGGGGTGGTGTTAGCAGGTGGGCTTGCATCGCGCATGGGTTTTGATAAGGCAAAAATACGTAAACAAGCTGATTTGGGTAAACGCAATATTTTAGAGCATAACAGTCACTTACTCAGCACATTTTGTGCCACTGTTTGGGTCTCATGCCGCGCTGATGCTTTGCGTGAGGGCTTTACCTGTATACCCGATATTTATGAAAATCGCGGGCCGGCCGGTGCCATTCATGCCTCACTTTTACATGCGCAAAAGTTGGGACTAGAAGGCATAATGGTATTGGCCTGTGATATGCCCGCTGTGAGCGCTGAGGCGCTGCATAAGCTGTGTATGGCGCGCAAAGCCATGCCTGAAGACTTTACAGCCCTAGGCATCCTTGCGCATGCCCATGCCCCGCTCATGACGGCCTATTGGCAACAGGAGAGAGATTTTGTGCAATCCTTACTTGCTGTGTATGAAGTGGGCGCTTTGCCGTATTTTCAACAAGCGGTGGAAGAGGATAAGGTAAAATTGCGTAAGATTGTGCCTGTGCAAGCACAGCGCCGTGTGTTGTATGAGCAAAAGCAAGATGAAGATATTTTCTTTAATTTAAATACTCCCAAGGATCTTCTTACATGGCGTAAGGGTATGCGCTAAGAGGGAGAATATAAACGGCTTTTATGAGAGCAAGAAAAAAGCCTTGGCTTTATAAAATAAAGACCAAGGCCTAATTCGCCAGAAATTTGTGGAATAAATTCTAGTAGCGGTTGCGTGGCTTAATACGAGCAGCCTTACCTTTGAGTTCGCGCAAGTAGTAAAGGCGACTACGACGCACGCGACCAAGAGTAATAACTTCTACACGCTCAATGAAAGGCGAATGTAAGGGGAAAATACGTTCCACACCAACGCCGTCAGATACTTTACGTACTGTGAAGGTAGCACCTGTGGTACCGCGTTGAATGCGAATCACATTACCTTGGAAAATCTGAATACGTTCTTTTTCGCCTTCAATAATACGCGTATGTACTTTAATGGTATCGCCAGAACGGAATGCTGGGATATCCATACGCATATTTTCTTGTTCAATTTTCTTCATTATATCCATTATGAAGCTCCTTTTGGTCACCGTCTTATCTTCTTGTCATGCAAGAAGAAAGGGTGTTAATATCTTAACCTTGCTCAAAGAGCAACAGAAATTTTCACAAGTGTCTTAATAAACGTCCTGTAAAATCCTGTCTACCAAGATGGCGGCAGCAGCCCTTACGGATAGGTGGTTGTAATCACTTAAAAAACGTAAGGGGCGCAAAAATCCATCACAGTTTTGCAAAACTTCTGGTGCAAGTCCATGTCCTGTGCCAAGGAGTAAAAGAGCAGGCCTTTGTTCGAGCTTTTGGCGTGCTACATCAAAAGGCATGGTGTGGGGCACCTTTACAGGGGAGCCGCCCGCATCACTTTTTGTTCCTTGAATCCACTGATCCCATTGAGCAGAACTTCCCCAAAGTGAGGGAGATTCACCCGTGTGGCTTAGGATATGATCTTGAGCCTCTGCAATGCTTGTCACCGGCCGTACGAGCTGTAGGGCCTCAGCCCTATCTGCATGGCTTTTGCCAGCGGGGCCGTGTAACCAGTGACGTAAAATTCCTTGTAGTACCTCTTGTTGGTCTTGCAATGGCGTTATGACATAATAGCCACCAAGGCCATAGGTACGGGAAATACGAGCTATATCGTGTATGTCAAGATTTGTCAAAGAAGAAGTTCCAGAATTTTTACCTTCTATGATGACAGGGTGGTGCACAAGGCCAATATACAAATTACGTCCGGGGCAAGTGCGTGGCAAGGAGGCTAAAAATTGCGCGTCTTGCTGGCTTAATGGCGTTTGGCGTAAAAGGTCTGGCCTATGGCGTAAAGTGCGCTCTAAGGCAGCCTCACGGCGCCACTGGGCTATACGTGCATGGTCGCCGCTACGTAATGTTTCGGGGACGCTATGCCCTTCGAACTCTTCGGGACGTGTGTAATGGGGATATTCTAACAATCCGCTGGAAAAAGATTCTTCCGTGCCGGAGGCTTCTGTACCCATAAAACCTGGTACAAGGCGCGCTACGGCTTCCATAATGGCCAGTGCTGGCACTTCGCCCCCATTAAGCACAGCATCGCCCATGCTCACATATTCTATGGGGAAAAGATCCTCAAGGCGCGCGTCAAAGCCTTCATAACGTCCGCAGACCAGCGTGAGGTCCTGCTCCTTAGCCAGTTCCTCAGCCATGTCTTGTGTAAAGGGTTTACCGGCAGGGGACATGACTAAAATACGCCCTGTGCCTTTTTCTTGTATTTGGCGTAAGGTTTTTACCAAGGGGTCAAGCATAAAGACCATGCCTGGGCCGCCGCCATAGGGTCTGTCGTCCACAGCTTTGTGCACGCCATGGCCAAAATCACGCGGATTGTGTAGGCTCACATCCACAATACCAGACTCTTGCGCCTTGGCCATAAGAGCCGTTTGCAAGGGGGAGGTGAAAAATTCGGGAAAAAGACTTATTAGATGAAAATGCATAGCGCCTTTTAGCAGTAAAAGCTGTGCTAGGCAAGGGATGCACGGGGAGGATATATGTCTATGTGCACAAAAAGTGAAAAAAAATCACCTTAAGCCTTTATAGAACTAGTGTTTTATAGCATCTTGTGCTAGCAAGGGTAACCATTCGTTAAGAGCTGTTTTTTTACGCAAAAAGGGCTTTTGATGCTGTTATTTATGGATCAAGGGGTAATGAAGGGTTATGGAATTTAGTGAATATTTCTTTTTGTTTGCATGGTTTTTAGCTGGTTTTATCAATGCCATAGCCGGTATGGGAGCTGCCATGGTGGCCGTGCCGCTTATTACCCCCTTTATGCCGCCGGCCATGCTAACTCCGGTGGCATGCATCATTGTGATGATTATTTCCATGCATATGTCTTGGAATTTTCGTAAAGGTTGCCTCATGGGCTCGCTTAAAAATATGCTCATAGGGGCTGTGCCTGGATCCTTGGTGGGGCTAGCCATGCTGGTGTATATACCCACTAAATCCATGCAACTTTTCACCGGTGTGGTTATGGTGCTTTTTGTTACTTGGCAATTTATGCGCAAGTTAAATACTGTGCAAAGGCCAGAAACCTTTGCTAAAAGTTCTTTTGCAGGTTTTTGTTCCGGTATTTTGAATACGTCCATATCTTTTGGTAATCCTCCTGTGGGTGTGTATGCCCTGTATCTTGGTTGGACGCCGCTTCAAACCATTGGTACTACCAATGTATTTTCCATATTTGCCTATATTTTTGCCTGTGCCATACAAGCCTCGGCGGGGTTATACACAGAAGAAGTGCTTACCTGGGCTGCCATGGGTGTTCCTGCTTCCATGCTAGGCATTGCCTGTGCCATGCCGGTGACGCGCCGCATTAATGCCGCCACGTTTAAACGCGTGCTACTTATTGTTATTGCCTGCGGTGGGCTTACATGTGTGTGGCGTGGCTTGGGCTTGAGCGGATAGACTATATAGTCGGCGCTTAAAAACGTGTTTTCACACGTTTTTAAGAAAGGCACGCTCACTTCAAACACCCCTTTGGGGCCGCCGGAAGTAAATTCCGGCTTATTTTACGCGCGGCAAGCCATGCCAAAGGCATGTCTTGTATAGTCTCCACTGAAAAATTCTATTTTAAATATCTAAACTTTGCCAGAAAACGAATTCCATTCGTTTATTTCTGGTAAAGCTTATTAAGGTGTATAGATTAAAAAGTGTATTTTTACCGAGGCTTAAATGATTTTTCAGTGTCGACTATATAAATAGCATAAAAAAAGCCTCCATGCATTGCAAGGAGGCTTTTTTTATAGAGAAATTATTTTTTATTCAAAACGGCTAGCGCCGGTAATCATAACCATATCCACAGGTACGTCATCATGAACGCCTGCGCTCTTGGTTTTTACTTTAGCAATTTTATCTACACTTTCCATGCCTTCCACAACTTTACCAAAAACGCAATAGCCCCAACCTTGCATGCTGGGCTCAGAATGGTTTAAGAATTCATTGTCTACCAAGTTGATGAAAAACTGTGCAGTGGCGCTGTGTGGGTCCATGGTACGAGCCATGGCCAAGGTACCGCGCTCATTTTTTACGCCATTATCAGCTTCGTTGGTCACAGGGGCATTGGTTTCTTTTTCGTCCATGCGTGCGCCCATGCCGCCGCCTTGAATCATAAAGCCTGGGATAACACGGTGAAAAATGGTGTTGGCATAAAAGCCATCATCCACGTAAGCAAGAAAGTTTGCTACGGTTTTAGGTGCTTTGTCTTCAAAAAGCTCCACTAAGATATCACCGGAAGTGGTTTCTAATAATACGGTTGGGTTTGCCATGATATTCTCCTTTTTCCTTAAAACTTATGGTTGCGAGTGATGATTTACTCGTCGTTTTCCTTGGTGTAATTGCAGCTTTTTTCCGGACAGCAAATTTTCACTGCACCGCCGCGCATGACCTTGCGTGTTAGTATAGGAAAATCGCATTGAGGGCAAGGCTCTGCCAGAGGCATATCCCAAAGGGCATAGTCGCACTTGGGATAAGTGCCGCAAGAATAAAAAATCTTGCCTCGCTTGGAACTTTTTTCCACAAGCGTGCCTTCCGTACAGCGTGGGCAAGGTACTTTAGTGGAAAAAGGCTCAGCATGTTTGCATTTGGGGTAACCTGTACAGGCTATAAAACGGCTGCCAGTGCGGGCTTTTTTAATGACAAGGTCACTGCTACATTCAGGGCAGGTACCTACCACTTCCAATTCTACTTTTTCGCGAGCCACAGGGCTTACCACGCCCTTTTCGTCACGTTCAAAGTTGGAGGTGTAGGAACAGTCTGGGTAGCCGGAACAAGCTAGGAAACTACCGGCCTTACCAAATTTAATGACCAGAGGTTTGCCGCATTCGGGGCAGTCAATGCCGGCATCCAGGCCGCCTTTTACCGCTTGCATGTTTTTGGCGGCGGCTTCCAAGGTGGGTACAAAGTCATTGTTGAAAGCCTGCATTAGATCCACCCAATAGCTCTCGCCTTCGGCCACTTTGTCCAAATTGCCTTCCATTTGAGCGGTAAAGCCCACATCCATAAGGGTGGCAAAATGATTACGTAATTGATCGCACACAATGGAGCCAAGGTCTGTGGGGGCAAAGTGCTTTTCCATCAGGCTCACATAATCTCTATCTTGCAAGGTAGAAATAATGCTGGCGTAGGTGGAGGGGCGCCCAATGCCTTGTTCTTCCAATTCGCGTACTAAGGAAGCTTCGGAGTAGCGCGCTGGAGGTTGGGTAAATTTTTGTTCCTTGGTGAGCTTTTCCAAGGCTAGCTCTTGCCCTTCTTGCAAAGGTGGCAAGTCGGCATCGCTTTCTTCAGAAGAGCGAGGGTAGGCCGCTGTCCAGCCGGCAAAGAGCATACGAATGCCCTTGGTGCGCCAATCGGCAGGGCCGCAGGTGATGGTCACCGTGGTATCATGAAAACGTGCAGCAGCCATTTGTGAGGCCACAAAGCGCGCCCAAATAAGTTTATAGAGGGTATATTGTTCCGGTGGCAAAAAGCTTTTCACCATGTCAGGGGTAATGTTTACATCTACAGGACGAATGGCTTCGTGGGCATCTTGCACACTGGCTTTGCTTTTGGCAGATTTGCGCGGAGCTTTGCCACCTTTTTCCGGTAAATAATCTTGCCCATAATGCGCAGCAATGAAGTCCGCAGCGGCGGTTTTGGCCTCATCGGCAATACGTGTGGAGTCCGTACGCATATAGGTAATAAGAGCTGTAATGCCCATATCACCAATTTCCACACCTTCATACAAACGCTGGGCAATGGTCATGGTGCGCTTAGCTGTATAGCCGTGGCGCTGGTTAGCGCTTTGCTGCAAGGTGGAAGTAATAAAAGGAGGCAGAGGCGCTTTTTGACGCTCTTTTTCTTCTATTTTTGACACCACAAAAGGCTTACCGGCCATGTCTTTTTCTAAAGCTTC
>CAYJHH010000044.1:16050-20520 GCA_964369995.1 uncultured Desulfovibrionaceae bacterium | reverse complement strand
AAATCTTTCACCTTTTGGGGGTAGCATGAAAAAATTACTGGGAATTATCGCCCTATCTTTAATTACTTTTGCAAACGTGCCACAAGCTCAGGCTGCGCTTTTGAATGATTGGAATTACACTTTAACCAATGTAGAAGTGTCAGGCTTTAACACTAATCTTGCTAACCCGTACTATAGTGAGAATCATGATGGCCAGGGTATTACCTATACCGCCGGAGATGTTTATAACTCCGTAGAAAAAAAGTTTGATAGGGATTTTTCTGGTTCGTATGGTTTTCAAGGCAATGCCATAGGTAGCACCGGCACTGATTCTTTGTTGCGTCATGATACCTCTGACAACAGATCTTATACATATTTTACCAATGGTGAAAAAATAGCTACCCTTGCTTTCACCTATACCATTACCTCTGCAGGCGGTGAAGTTTCTAATTCTGTAACGTTCTCTTTGCCTTTGTACACCTATTATGATGTGGTATCCGATACTGGCTACATTTATTATGACAATAATGAAGTTTCCACCATGGGAAGAACAAGCTTCATGCATGATGGGTACTTATATGTGGTACTTGGATTTAACTTCTTTGTGGATGGTCAACAGTTGCAGCCAGTGGATACCGCTGACGGAAATTCCTACACGGGCTGGGCTATCAATGATGCAACCAGAGGCTATCACTCTGTGGATCATGTGCTTGATGGCCAGCAATATCTTGCAGGAGATAGCAAGTACTATCAAGGGTCTTATGACGTAGCTACCTCTTTGGTCTTGTTTAATGCTTCCTTATACTCCACATCTAGCGCAGACTTTGGAGATATGACACCAAGCTTTAAAGCTGTAGATTTTGAAACGCCCACAGCTACACCAGAGCCTGCCACCATGTTGCTTATGGGTGCTGGCCTTGCAGGTCTTGGTTTGAGAGCTCGCGCTAAGAAAAAATAATTTGATTTTCTAGTAGATAGTATTATTTTAAGCCCTTGAATATGTTTCAAGGGCTTTTTCTTTTGTGTGTTAATGGCGAGTGTTATGCGGCGTGATGCACGCCCTTGCATAACATGAAGGTGCTTTTGGGAAATTCATCTTTTTGTTTGTGCCTGCGTCAGAGGCGTTTTTTTGAACGCACGGCCTTAAGGTCGCTTACCTTCCCAAAAACACCTCTTCCTTGGCACAAGCAAAAATCTTACAATTCCCTCAAAATCGCCTTCATAATCACACTACGTGTTTTTTGTTTGCGCTTTGCGCTTCGCGCTTCGCAAAAAACAACCCTTCGGGAAAGGGCGTTGTAGCATAAGCATTGCCTATGAATTACGTGGAGCAAATATACATTGTTGGGTTGTATTATTGGGTGCAATGAAGGCTGAAATTTGGTCGTGGATCTTTTAATGTTAAAAGCTTCATGCTACGGTAATGAAAACAAAAAATCATAAACCAAGGCAGCGCACATGGTCGTATACGGAGCTTTTTTGGCGCGCTGCATGCATGTGTTCTGTGGCTTCTTGGCGACAGTGTTCACAAGCTTGGCGGGGTAGGTGAATGCAAAGGCTGGTATAGTCTCCATGGGCGCCTTGAGCTTCACTATGATGTAGTACTACCCCTGAGCAATGGGCGCAGAGTTTTGTTTTTTCCCATTGTTCGTCGCTTAGTCTGTCAGTATCATAATAAATTTGCCTTTCACGCACCCACCAATTTCCTTCTTTTTTACCTTCATAACACTGTTTTGGGGGCTTATGATATTGTTTTACCACTTGCGCGCAAAGTTTTTCAATGTAAGCACTGATTTTGCTGTCTTGCTGGCTGAGGTTTGTGGACCATTGCGGCTCGTAAATATCGCTAAAATCTTGCTGTGCCAGTGCAAGGCAAATGGCTAGGTTCACATAGGGCAAGGCGCCGCGTATGGCATAGCCGCCTTCCAATACGGCAATGTCTGGCTGTAGGAGTTTGGTGAGTGTGGCATAGCCTTGAGCGGTGAGGCGCATATGCGCTAAGGGGTCAGTGAAGTGATTGTCTTGACCGGCAGAGTTGATGATGAGATGCGGTTTAAAGTCAGCAAGGATGGGCAATACGGCATGCTGCATGGCGTATAAATATCCTTTATCGCCGGTATGTGGTGGTAGAGGAATGTTTACCGTTTTGCCAAGAGCGCCGGGGCCGCCGCATTCTTCCACAAAGCCGGAACCAGGGTAAAGGGTTCGCCCGTCTTGGTGCAAGGATATAAAAAGGGTATTGGGGTCATTCCAAAAAATATCTTGGCTTCCATCTCCGTGATGGCAATCGGTATCCACCACAGCAATGCGCATGTCTTCCCCTTGGGCTAAGGGATAGGTATGGCGAATAAAATCCAGCATGATGGCTTCTATATTTACATTACAAAAACCGCGATTACCATGGGTAATGCGCATGGCATGATGTCCCGGAGGGCGTACCAAGGCAAAGGCGCGGCGGCATTCTTTTTCCATGACCAAGCGTGCAGCGCGTAGAGCGCCACCAGCAGAGGCTAAGTGTGAAGCACTACAAACTCGCTCGGTTGAGGGTAGGCAAAAATGTGTTCTTTGTACGTCGTCAAAGGTGGCCCATTGGGGTTTGTACTCCATGATACCCGGCATGTCGAAAAGCCCTTCTTCACGCAATTGATCTTGCGTGTACAAAAGGCGTTCTTCCCTTTCGGGATGGGTGGGAGAAATGGCAAAGTCAAAGGCGGGGAAAAAAACAATGCCTAAATCATGAGCTTGAGGGGGACTAGGCATGGCAATAACTCCATTATGGCTAAAAGATGTTTTTTATAATGCGAAGCGCAAGAAGGAGTTTTGGGGAGCAATGTTTTTGCACCTCATATGGGAGAGAATGGGGAAGAGTTTGTATATGACTCTCCCCCAAGAAATTTACATCACCAAAGATTTAATCCCCAAGGACTTAATCGTCAAAGACCTCGTCATCACTGGCTTCAAAAATATCAGCTGCATAACGTGCGTGACTAACCATTTCACCGTATTTGCTTAAAGCTTGCACAAAGGCCATGTTGGTGCTGGCATAGGCCACAAAGAGGATATCATCAAAATCGCGCAATACAAAAACGCCGCCTGTTTGTTTGGGGTCACGGTAAACCTCGCACCATACTTTGCTATCATCACCAAGGCAAGAATGCACTTGCCAAGGGGCGGTGGGGGTACCATCGGCGGCGCAATTAACGCAGCACTTATCTGTGGGTACTTGTTCTAAACGCTTGCCTGTCCATTCAATTTTATACGTTTCAAAGCTCATGTTCTTTCCTTAAAGTAGAGTGTTAGAGAGGGGACAAGATGTTAAGGCATTGAGCCAATACAGCCTGAGGCTCTTTACTGGCATCTATAAGGCAAAAACGCGTAGGGTCTTCCTGCGCTTGATTCAAATAACTTTGGCGTATTTTTGTGTGAAATGCAATACTTTCCACATCAAAACGACCTTCGCTTTCGCTTAAATTTTGCGCTTCGTTGCGAGCCCTGGCTCTTTCAAGGCCTTTTTCAACGCTTACGTCCAGTAAGAGCACTTTGTCAGGCATGAGCCCGTCAATGGCTTTATCATTGAGTTCACGCAATTCACTCAGGTTAAGTCCGCGCCCGCCGCCTTGATAGGCATAGGTAGAATGCACAAAACGGTCACAAAGCACCACATGCCCTTGCGCAAGAGCTGGGCGAATCACTTGCTGCACATGTTGCGCTCTGTCAGCCAAAAAAAGAAAAAGTTCTGCACGGGAGCAAATTTCTGAGCGAGTGTCTAAAAGCAAGGCGCGTAAATGCTTGCCAAGGTCTGAACCACCGGGCTCGCGCGTGCATAGCACAGTGCGTCCAAGGCCTTGCAAGTGCGACGCAAGGGCTTTTTGTACGGTGGACTTTCCTGAGCCTTCTATGCCTTCAAGAGTGATAAACATTGTGCCTCCGCAGGGACTTTAACGGGGGTGGCCGTTTTTTGAGGGGTTTGCTTAGCTTTATACATTTGCCGCTCAAGGGTGCGTTGATAGGGCGTCCAGCCGCTATCTTCTTGCTCTAAGGGGCTGAAAATATCGCGGCATTGTGCCATTTTGGCATCCACATTGTCCATATAGTGCAGGAGCACGGCCTCTGCCGTATGGGGAACACGCGGGGAGCCAAATTCATACGATCCGTGATGGCTCAGTATTAAATGTTTAAAATGCATGGCCAGCTCTGGTTCAAGGCCGGATTTTTGCAAATAGGGTTGCAAATATTCCAACGCCAAGGTCATATGCCCCAAAAGGCGCCCTGCATCGGAATAATCCGTCACAAGGCCATAGGTAAATTCCCAAATTTTTCCCACATCGTGAAAGATGGCGCCCACCAAGAGTACTTGCCTATCTATTTCAGCATAATGATTTGCCGTGCTCATGGCAAGTTTTGCCACGCCAAGGCTATGCTCAAGCAGACCGCCTCTATAGGCATGATGTATATTTTTAGCGGCGGGGCATTCTTTAAAGGCTTTACGCA
>CAYJHH010000044.1:0-15950 GCA_964369995.1 uncultured Desulfovibrionaceae bacterium | reverse complement strand
CTATAGGCATGATGTATATTTTTAGCGGCGGGGCATTCTTTAAAGGCTTTACGCAAAGCTTCGTCTTTAAACACAGAAAAAACAAATTTACGCCAAGGTTTGTGCGTGAGCTCTTTTTTACATAAATTTTCTAGCTCTTCCCACATGCCTTCCACATCATGGGGGCTGGTGAGCATGTAAAGTGACATGTCAAGCTGTGCTTCTTGTTCGGGGCATATAATTTCGGCGCTTTCCAAACTGGCTTGAATTTGTTCACGGTAAAGGGAAGTGCGCGCCGCCACGGCCATAAATGAGCCCACAGGAATCTCTTGAAAGGCTTCGCTTAAAGGACTCCAGATTTTTGCTTCCAAGGATCCGGAGGCATCACGCAGTTCAATTTTCCAAAAGGGCTGTCCCTTACTGGTCAGCGCTTGACTGGCTGCTCCCACAAGGTAGACGCCTTGTATTTCTTTATGGGGTACCATGTCTTTTATAAAGATATGTTCGTGCATACTATTCTCATCATGGGCTTTAGGCGACCATGTGCAGCTTGAATTTTGTGGTAATACATGTAATTGTAACACTTTGCCATGATAATGACTCTGTGTCATAGGAATTCTATTTTTTCGTATATCCAAAGGATATTTACTTTTTTTTTAGGACTTGTCAAATGAACATTTTGCTTACCAATGATGATGGTATTTATGCCGTGGGTTTACGTGCTTTATATACAGCTTTTGTGGAAGCCGGACATACGGTATATGCCGTGGCTCCTTTAACGGAGCAGTCCGCCGTGTCCAATTCCATTACGGTCTTTAATGCCTTGCGCACCAAGGAAATTGTGGATTGTGAATTTAGCGGTCTTGGTGTGGTGGGTACTCCGGCAGATTGTGTTAAATTGGCCTTGGGGGCGCTTTTGCCTAAAAAACCGGATGTGGTTATTTCCGGCATAAATAGTGGGCCCAATGTGGGGCCGGACATTCGCTATTCCGGCACTGTGGCCGCCGCGTGTGAGGCCGCCCATGCAGGCATTCATGCCTTAGCTCTTTCCTACGATAATTATCGCCCTCTTGATTTATTGGCACAGGCGCGCCATGCCGAAGGGCTTGTTAAAAGCATACCTTGGGAATTGGTGCCGCCGCGTTGCGTTGTTAATGTGAATTACCCTGACCTCCCCATGGGGGATGTTTTGGGTGTGCGCACATGTATGCAAAGCAAAGCTTTATGGGATGATGCCTATGATGAACGCTTGGACCCGCGTGGCAATAAATATTGGTGGCTGCATGGACAAATGCGCACTCAAGATGTGGAAGAAGATTCTGATAGGGGCTTACTTACCAAGGGCTATGTGACGGTAACGCCGCTGCGCTTTGAATACACGCATGAAGCTTGCCTTGCACAAATGTCTAAGGTTTTAGGATAAAAAGTACTCATGGTATCCCCCCAGCATAGCTATGTCGGGGGGTACTTTTATTTCACATACATCCTCCCATGCCCATTATCCACACAGATGGGATTTTCTTTATGTGTCATGCGTCCCTTGCATGACAATATGTGATAAATTTCCTTTGTTTGTTTTTCTTCTTTCTATTTTATCTCTTTTAAGATAGTGTATATTGATTTGTTTTTGTTATTTGTATTCACATCTGAAAAAAGGAGAGTATTATGCCGCTTATTGGACCGCATGACATGTTTAAACGTGCCTACGCCGAAGGCTATGCCATTGGTGGTTTTAATGTAAATAATATGGAAATTATTCAGGGTATTATGCAAGCCGCAGCCCAAGAGCAAGCCCCTGTTATTTTGCAGGTGTCTGCTGGCGCGCGTAAATACGCTGGACAAGTCTATATTATGAAGCTTGTGGAAGCAGCTCTTATTGAAGCCGACGTACCCGTGGTTATTCACTTAGACCATGGTTCTAGCTTTGAAATGTGTAAAGACTGCATCGACGGCGGTTTTACCTCTGTCATGATTGACGGCTCGCATCTTCCCTTTGAAGAAAATATTGCCCTCACCAAGCAAGTGGTGGACTATGCGCATGATAAAGGCGTATGGGTAGAAGCTGAACTTGGTAAATTGGCCGGTATTGAAGAGCATGTACAATCCGATGAGCATGTGTACACTGAGCCTGATGAGGCTGTGGAATTTGTACAACGTTCCGGTTGTGATTCCTTGGCCATTGCCATTGGTACCAGCCACGGCGCGTATAAATTTAAGGGTGAAGCCCAATTGGATTTTGAGCGTTTAGAAAAAATTTCTGCTCTTTTGCCTAATTACCCCTTGGTGTTACATGGTGCTTCTTCTGTACCGGAAGAATTTGTGACCATGTGTAACCAATTTGGTGGCAATGTGGGCGGCGCCAAGGGTGTTCCCGAAGAAATGCTACGCAAAGCGGCCGCTTCTGGCGTGTGTAAAATTAACGTAGATACGGATATTCGTTTGGCCATGACTGCCACCATTCGTAAGTTCTTTGCTGACAGCCCAGAGCAATTTGACCCTCGTGGGTATTTGGCACCGGCTCGCGTGGCAGTAAAGGAAATGGTTGCCCATAAAATCCGTAATGTTATGGGAACTTCCGGAAAAATTTAAGTGTGTATGAAGGGCTTTGATTGCAAAGCCCTTTTTTTTAAATCTTTAACTTTTTTTGTAGATTAAGGTAGGTTAGTTTTATGTCCATCACAGTAGGCATCAATGGCTTTGGGCGCATTGGTCGTTATTTAGTGCGTTTGTTGGCTGATAACAAAGATATCAAAATAGGAGCCATTAATGCACGCGCCAGTAATGAGTCTTTAGCATATTTATTTAAGTATGATTCTACCCAAGGTCGCTTTCAAGGTACTGTGGACCATGATGACGACGGTCTTATTATTAATGGTGTGCATATTCCTGTAACTCGCTGTCCTCTGGGAGCATGGGAGTGGAAAAAATACGGTGTTGATATTGCTGTGGAAACTTCCGGTGCGGTGAAATTACGCGCAGGCTTGGCAGAACACTTGGATTGCGGCGCCAAAAAAGTTATTATTTCTGCCCCTTCCAAAGATGCTGATGTGACCATTGTGGCTGGCGTCAATGAATATATGTATGATCCTTCGCAGCATGATGTTATCTCAGCTGCCTCGTGTACTACCAACTGTTTGGCTCCTGCCACCAAGGTTATTCATGAAAAATTTGGCATTGTGCACGGATTGGTAAATACTATTCACTCCTATACCATGAGCCAGCGTATTGTGGACGGTACGCATAAAGATATGCGTCGTGGTCGTGCGGCTGCTGTATCTATGCTTCCCACCACCACCGGTGCTGCTAAGGCTTTGTCTTTAGTGTTGCCAGGTCTTGCCGGCAAGCTTGACGGTATGGCTGTGCGTGTACCTACCCCCAATGTGTCCATGGTAGACGTTACCTGCGAAGTGGAAAAAGCCTGTACTGTGGAAGAAGTGAACGCCGCTTTTAAATTAGCATGCGAAACAACCTTGCTAGGTACTTTGGGGTATAGCGATGAGCCTTTAGTTTCTGTGGATTACACAGGCAGCACCTATGGCGGTGTGGTGGACTCCATGTGTACCATGGTAAGCGAAAAGAATTTGATTAAGGCCATTGTTTGGTATGACAATGAAGCCGGCTTTACTAATCAATTGGTTCGCCTCATCGAATTTGTGGGTGAAGGTTAATTTTTAGATGAATAATAACGTTTTTTTGAGAGAATGTAGGATTTTCTCTAAAAAACTTTGTTAGTGCTGTAAGCCCTTGGATGTATTTCAAGGGCTTTATTTTTGCAATGTTTCTTTTTCTTTTCCCTCAAAAAAGATCATGAGGCGTACCCTTTTCCCCTCTGTATTGGTGCTTGGCAAAGGGGGCGTAAAGGTGTATGGTCACACTTTATATTGGGAGAGGACTGCATGGATCGTTTGCCTTGGCCAGAATATTTTATGCGTATTGCCTTTATGGTGGCAGAACGTAGCACCTGTGTGCGCCGTAAAGTGGGCGCCATTGCCGTAAAGGATAATCATATTCTTGCCACAGGCTACAATGGTGCTCCAGCGGGGCTTGCGCATTGTCTGGAGACAGGTTGCTTGCGTCAACAAATGCAAATTCCCTCAGGAGAGCGCCACGAAATTTGTCGCGCCATTCATGCTGAACAAAATATTATTGTGCAAGCGGCCATTCACGGTATACAACTTTCTGGAGCGGATTTGTATTGTACCACTTTTCCCTGTGGTATTTGCACGAAACTGCTTATAAATTGTGGTATAAGAAGTATTTCTTATGTGGATTATTATCCCGATGACTTGGCCCTACAAATGCTTAAAGAAGCCCGCATCGCCTGCTTGCAGGTAGAGCGCCCACAGGAGTAGCTTCATGGATCAATCTGCCTTTGCCTCGCATATGCGTCACGCTGCCGCTTTAGCCTTGCAAGGTCGCGCTTATGTGTACCCTAATCCCACAGTGGGGGCAGTGCTCGTGCGCAATGACGTTATTGTGGCTGAAGGTTGGCATAAGGTGTATGGCGGCCCTCATGCTGAGGTGGAGTGTTTACAAGATGCTCTGGCTAAAAATATAGACCCCTCTGAATGCACCTTGGTGGTGACACTAGAGCCTTGCCATCACCATGGAAAAACCCCTCCTTGTACCAAAGCCATCATGGAAGCTGGCATTAAGCATGTGGTTTTTGGCTTGCGTGATCCCAATGAAGAAGCTTCCGGCGGCGCCGAATATCTTGCCTCGCAAGGGGTTAAGGTGGAAGAAGGCGTAGAAGCGCAGCTTTGCCGTGATGTACTGGCAGATTTTTTGTGCTGGCGAGAGAAAAAGCGCCCCTATGTGCTTTTAAAGTTAGCTTCCACCTTGGACGGGCGCATTGCCACACGCACTGGCCAATCTCAATGGGTAAGCGGTGAAGGTTCACGCCACAGAGTGCAGATTATGCGCAAAAAAATTGCCCAAGTGGGCGGTGCCATCATGATTGGCGGCGGCACCTTTCGTGAGGACAATCCGCGCCTTACTGTGCGTTATCCCGAAGGAGAGTCGGGGCCACAGCCGCTTGCATGCATAGTGACTTCTCGTTTACCTGTGGTGAGCCTTGATAATACCATTTTGCAAACGCGTCCCAAGGATGCCATCTTTTTTTCCACGCCAGCCGGCGCCGCATCCCCCACAGCTAAGGCTTTGGAAGATATGGGCGCCAGAGTATGGTCGCAGGCTCCGCAAAGCGGCGCTGTGCGTTTGCCACAATTGGATTTGTTATTGGGGCGCCTTTTTGAAGAGCTTAATTGCCCCTATGTGCTTTGTGAGGGCGGTGGTAAATTAGCCTTAAGCCTTTTGGAATTGGGCCTTGTGGATGAATTCCATTTACATTTGGCACCGAGCATTCTTGGCGACAATGAAGCACGCCCGCTTTTTGATGGCAAAAGTCCCACCTCCATGTCCGAAGCTTTGTCTTTGCGCATCAGTGATTATGAATTGCATGGCGAAGATATGCATATTGTTTTGAGGCCTAAATAATGTTTACAGGTCTTATTCAGGGGCAAGGCACTGTCAACGCTGTGCAAGCACAAGGTAAAGATACGCGCTTACTTTTACGTACGCATTTTCCCTTAGAAAATTTAGAAATGGGTGAATCCATTGCTGTTAACGGCGTGTGTCTTACCGTAGAAAGCGGTGATACTTTTTCTTTTTCGGCCTTTGTTTCTGCCGAATCTTTACAACACACCAATATAGGCTTACTTAGCCAAGGTGCCTTAGTAAATTTAGAGCGCGCTTTGGCCATGGGGCAGCGCCTTGGGGGGCATATGGTAAGCGGGCATGTGGATTGTGTGGCTACGGTGCACAGCATCACTGCCGTGGGACAGTCGCGCTGTATTCGCTTGCACTTTCCCGAAAGTTATGGCCCTGAAATTATTTCCAAAGGCTCAGTAACTTTAGACGGCATAAGCCTTACGGTGAATGCTTGTGGGCAAAACTTTTTGGAAGTAAATGTCATACCGGAAACATGGTCAGTGACCACTGTGGGGGGCTGGAAGGTGGGCTCCAAGGTGAATTTGGAAACGGATATTATAGGTAAATATGTGCGGCATATGCTCAGCCCTTTCAATCAAAAAATATTGGTTGAACAGCAACATGCCACTGAAAGCACCATTACTGAAAATTTATTAAAACAACATGGATTTTTATAAACTGCTATCATTGTAAGGAAATAGATTATGCCATTGTGTACCATTGAAGAAGCCATTGAAGAAATTCGCCAAGGGAAAATGATTATTTTGGTGGATGATGAAGACCGCGAAAATGAAGGGGATTTAACCATTGCCGCTGAGCATGTAACCCCCGAAGTCATTAATTTCATGGCAAAATACGGACGCGGACTCATTTGTTTGCCCCTAAGCGCCGAGCGCTGCGATCATTTACAATTGGGACTTATGACTCAGCGTAATGGTTCTAAATTTGGTACCAACTTTACCGTGTCCATTGAAGCGCGTCATGGTGTGACCACAGGTATTTCTGCCGGCGACAGAGCCACCACCATTTTAGCTGCTGTGGCAGAAGATGCACGCCCTGAAGATATTGTAACTCCGGGACATATTTTCCCCTTGCGTGCGCGTCCTGGCGGTGTGCTTGTGCGTGCTGGGCAAACGGAAGGTTCTGTGGATTTATCTGTACTGGCAGGATGCAAAGATGCCGCTGTTATTTGCGAAATCATGAATGATGATGGCGAGATGATGCGTCTTCCTGAATTGGAAGTTTTTGCCGCTGAACATAATTTAAAAATTGCTGCCGTAAAAGATCTTATTCGTTATCGCATGCGCCGCGGTCAGGTGTCGGTACGCCGCGTGGGTGAAGCGAAATTACCTTCCATTTATGGTAATTTCACCGTCATTGCCTATGAAAATGACGTGGATAGCAGTGAGCATGTGGCCATAATTAAAGGTGATCTTTCCGGTACGGATCCTGTGCTTGTGCGTGTGCATAGCGAGTGCTTAACCGGCGATGCTTTGGGCTCCATTCGTTGCGATTGCCGCGGGCAATTGGGCGCTGCTTTAAGCAAAATTGAGCAAGAAGGACGCGGCGCTGTGCTTTATATGCGTCAAGAAGGACGCGGTATTGGTCTTGCCAATAAAATTCGCGCCTATGCCTTGCAAGATGAAGGCTTGGATACAGTAGAAGCCAATGAAAAACTGGGTTTTGCGCCGGATTTACGTGACTATGGCACAGGTGCACAAATTTTAGTGGACTTAGGCATTAACAAAATGCGTATGATGACCAATAATCCCAAAAAGATTGTGGGCTTAGAAGGTTATGGCATTGAAATTGTGGAACGCGTGCCCATTGAAACGCAGGCTTGCTCTTGCAATACAGAGTACTTGCAAACGAAAAAGAACAAAATGGGTCATTTGCTCACAGAATTGTGCGAAGATTGCGCTGATAAAATTGGCGAAATAAAATAATTTTACTTGAGTTTATTTTTTGGGGGGAACCTTTTGTGAACAAGGCCCCCCATCTAAATAGGCTCCAATCCCTTCCAAAAAACTTTTACGCGACGGTACTCTCTGCTTTATGAAGGCATAGGGCGCATATAACACGTGGGAAGGGAAAAGCTTAAAGCACTTTTTTTGGTGCTTATGAGTAAAAAATCATGCGGTAAAAATCTACATGAGAACTACATTTTCGCCGCCATGAAAGTTTTTTGGAAAAGGGATGGGGGTTTGGGGGAAGGGAAAAAACTTTTGTTCACAAAAGGTTTTTCCCTTCCTCCAAGAAATCATCAAAACAAAAAATAAAATAAAACAAAATTAAATATACATAAAATTTCGGAGGAATATATGTCTAAAGTTCGTACCGTAGAAGGCATGCTTGATGCCAAGGGCTTAAAGTTCACTATTATTGCCACGCGTTTCAACGATTTTATTGTGGATCGCTTGGTGGGTGGTGCCGTGGATTATCTTGTGCGTCATGGCTGTGCAGAAAAAGATATTACAGTGGTGCGCATTCCCGGTGCTTTTGAAATGCCTGTGGTATGCAAAAAAATTGCTGCCAAAAAAGATTGCGATGGCATTTTAGCTTTGGGCGCTGTTATTCGCGGCGGTACACCGCATTTTGATTTTGTGGCCAACGAAGCCACCAAGGGTCTTGCGCAAGTTTCTTTGGAGTCAGGTATTCCAGTGGGCTTTGGGCTTTTGACCACGGATAATTTAGAACAAGCCATTGAGCGTGCTGGTACCAAGGCTGGCAATAAGGGCGTGGAAGCTGCGGCTGCTGTGCTTGAAACCGTTCGTGTGCTGGAGCACATTTAACATGACCAAAAAAAATTCGCGCCGTAGTGAGCGTAGTTTTGCATTTCAGGTTTTGTATAGCCTTTCTTTTACTCCCGTCACAAGCCTAGAAGGCGTGCGCGCAGCTTTTCGTAAATCTCCGGATTTTGTTGTAAAAGAAGATAGCGTGGATGATGTTCAAGGTTTTGCTTGGGAGCTTGTTTCCGGCATTTGGACAAAAGAGAAAGAGCTGGATGAACTTATAGCTACGTATTCGCATAATTGGCGCATTAATCGCATGGGGCGTATTGAGCTTACCATTTTGCGAATGGGCTTATTTGAGATGCTGTATAGGGAAGATATTCCCTCCAAAGTTGCCATTAATGAGGCCTTGGAGCTTTCGCGTCAATACGGCGAAGAAAGCGCCCGTTCCTTTTTGAATGGAATTTTAGATGCCACAGCCAAGGCTTTGGATAGTGGCGAAATCACAAAACGTTAATTTGGTATAAAAGGTCGATTTTCATGACGCAGGATAAATATACACCGGGCAGTATTGAAGTAAAATGGCAAGCCCATTGGGATAAAGAGCAAACCTTTGCCGTTTCGCATACATCTGCAAAGCCTAAATACTATGTACTTGAAATGTTACCCTATCCTTCGGGTAATATTCATATGGGGCATGTGCGTAACTACTCCATTGGCGATGTGGTGGCGCGCTTTAAGCGTATGCAAGGCTTTAATGTATTGCATCCCATGGGATGGGACGCTTTGGGGCTTCCCGCAGAAAATGCCGCCATTAAGAATAATACGCATCCTGCCGCATGGACTTTTTCCAATATTAAAAATATGCGCACTCAATTGCGTCGTTTGGGCTATTCGTATGATTGGAATAGAGAAGTGGCCACTTGCGTGCCGGAATATTATGGTTGGGAACAGCTTTTCTTTTTGAAAATGCTTGAAAAAGACCTTATTTATCGTAAAAAAGCCCCGCAAAACTGGTGCCCTGATTGTCATACCGTTTTAGCCAATGAGCAGGTCATTGATGGCTTGTGCTGGCGCTGTGATTCTGTGGTGGAGCAAAAAGAATTAACGCAGTGGTTTGTGCGCATTACAGCCTATGCCGAAGAGCTTTTGGCAGACCTTGATAAATTGCATAAAGGCTGGCCTGAACGTGTTATTGCCATGCAAAACAATTGGATTGGTAAATCACATGGCGCAGAAATTACCTTCCCTCTGGAGCAAGAGCTCTCGGTGGATGGTAAGGTTTATAAAGGCATAGATGTGTTCACCACACGTCCGGATACGGTCTTTGGTGTGAGTTTTATGACCCTTGCGCCGGAGCATCCCTTGGTGGAGCAACTTATTGCCGGCAAGCCAGAAGAAGCCGCCGTGCGTGCCTTTGTGGAACGCATTCGCAATATGGATCGCATTGATAGACAATCTGAAACTTTAGAAAAAGAAGGCATTGCCACGGGCGCTTATTGCACCCATCCCTTCACGGGTAAGCAAGTACCCATTTGGCTTGGTAATTTTGTACTGGCTGATTATGGTACCGGCGCTGTTATGGGCGTGCCTGCGCATGATCAACGCGACTTTGAATTTGCCAAAAAGTATGGCTTAAGCTTTATTCCAGTTATTCAGCCGCAAGGGCAAGAAACCTTGCAGGTGGAAAATATGACCGAAGCTTGGACAGGCGCGGGCAGCATGTTTAATTCTGGTGAGTTTGATGGCATTGATAATGAAGAAGGCAAAAAGGCAGTGGCCACAGCCCTAGAAGAAAAGGTGCTGGGTAAATTTACCATTCAATACCGCCTGCGTGACTGGAATATATCGCGCCAAAGATATTGGGGCGCCCCCATTCCCATAGTGTTTTGTGATGCTTGCGGCGTGGTGCCGGAAAAGGAAGAAAATCTTCCTGTGGTCTTGCCCTTAGATGTAAAAACCAAGGAAGATGGCCGCTCTCCATTGCCGGATTCAGCAAGCTTTTTTGAATGCGCCTGCCCGCAATGCGGCGGTAAAGCTCGCCGTGAAACAGATACCATGGACACCTTTGTGGAATCTTCTTGGTATTTTGCTCGCTATGCGGATGCTCGCAATGAAAAGGCTCCTTTTGATAAAGATATCATCAAGCATTGGATGCCTGTGGATCAATATATTGGCGGTGTGGAACATGCCATTTTGCACTTGCTCTATTCACGTTTTTATACCAAGGCTTTACGCGATTTAGGCTTTTATCCTGATGATTTGGACGAACCTTTCACCAACTTGCTCACCCAAGGTATGGTACGCATGGGTGGCACGAAGATGTCTAAATCTAAAGGCAATGTGGTTGATCCCACACAAATGATAGATCAATATGGCGCCGACACGGTGCGCTTGTTCTGCCTTTTTGCTGCGCCGCCTGAGCGTGATTTTGACTGGTCAGAAACAGGTATTGACGGATCTTCACGCTTTTTAAATCGTGTATGGCGCCTTTTTGCCGACGAACGCGCGCATTTATTGCCCATGGAAGCATGCTCCAGTACGGCAGAAGATGCCGCTGGTGCCGCTCATGCTTCGGTGGCCAAAGAGTTGCGCTGCAAAGAGCATCTTACGGTGAAAAAGGTTGAAAGTGATATAGAAAATAAATATCAGTTCAACACGGCCATTGCTGCTATTATGGAACTTGTTAATGCCATGTATCAAGCCCGTGAATCCTTGCATGACGAAAACGGGCGTAAGGTTTTTTCCTCTGCCATGGGTACGGTTATTACCTTGCTTTGTCCTTTTACGCCGCATATGAGTGAAGAACTGTGGCAAGACCTTGGGCATAGCACCGAGGCCACCAATATGCCTTGGCCCAAGTGGCAAGCAGAAGCTACGGCGCAAGATGTGGTGACCATGGTGGTGCAAATTAATGGTAAATTACGCGGTAAGCTCGAAGTGCCGGCAGCCACCACCAAGGAAGAAGCAGAAGCCTTGGCTTTGGCTGATGCCCAAGTACAAAAGCATTTGACTGGCCTCACTGTGCGTAAAGTTATTGTTGTGCCGCAAAAATTAGTAAATATTGTTGCCGGATAAGCTAAAAGCTTTTTAGCAGAATATGTTTTGGGAGGGTTTTGCTTTAGGGAATAGCCCCTAATACAAAGCCCTCCTTGTAAAAAGAGCCATTTCGCTTGTACTGTACCAAGTGTTTTACACTACTATTCTGACTTTTACTCTGACCTTTTGATAAAAAAACACCATGACAAGACCAGGTTTTTATTTTTGCATCTGCCCAGATGTGGGGCTGCTTAAGCGCCACGTGGAGCAATTACAAAAGGATTTTCCTGCTGATGTGTGCGGCAGTGCGGACGGTGCTCTCATGGGCGGCGGTCTTATGGGCAGTGCTCCCACGTCTTGCCAATGGGAACGCCATGTCTATTGGGGTGATGAAGAACTTTCACCCTCCTTTTGGGAACACCTCATGCTTCAAGGGCTTTTTTCTAAGCCGCGTCAACTTATTTTACGTAATGCCCAAAACCTTCCCGCCGCCGCTTGGAAAGAAATTTCCGCCGCTTTGGCAAAACCTAACCCTTTGACATGGCTTATAATATGTCTTGAAGGTGGTTGGGACAAAGGGCAACCAAAACTGCCCGCGCACGTGGCAAAGCAGAAATCTTTGGACTTTGCCCAAAAAAAAGGCTGGATTTGGCGTCATTCAGGGCTTGATATTCAAGGAATTAGGAAGTATATACAAAGCAAGGCGCAGTCCCTTCATCTTTCCTTTGACCCTCATGCCCTCGATGCACTTTGCGCCTGTGTGCCTCCTGACGCCACAGCTATTGATAGTGAGCTTGAAAAACTTCATCTTGCTGCCAATGATGGGCGTGTTCACATGGACATGGTAGGTTCTGGGTCTTATATACCGGAATCAAATATTTTTTCTTTCATGAACCAGATTTATGCAGGAAATTTGAGCGCAGCGTGGCGTGAAGTATACCGTAGTCAAAATGATATAGATGCTCTCTTATTTCCTTTCCTTGCTTTATTATCTCGAGATGCGAAAACTCTTTGGCAAATTCTTGCGGGGGAAAACCCACGCATGCATCCGAGTGCAGCAAGGGAAAAAGAGGCTTGTGCTAGGCGATTAGGTTTTCAAGGTATAGCGCAAATTTTTGCCTGTATTGTACAGGCAGAGCTGGCCATCAAAAGTGGCGAACGTACTGTGGAACAAAGTTTAGAAGCAGTGGTGACGGAGCTAACCCTACTCTTTAGCCCAAATCGTGCGCACCCTTTGTAATAAGGAGAGAGCGCAGCACACAGTCCACAAATTATATTTTTCCTTTACCCCTTGCGGAATACGTAAGACTGTTTACTTATGACAAGAAAGAGTACAAAGGAGAATCTTCATTCCGGGCACAGACAACGCTTAAAAACGCGTTTTTTGTACGATGCTCACAGATTGGAAGATTACGAGCTTTTGGAACTTCTCCTGGGCTACGCGTTGGTGCGCAAAGATACAAAGCCTTTAGCAAAACAGCTCTTGCAGCATTTTGGCTCTTTGGCCGCAGTGCTTCATGCAAGGCAAGATGAGTTGGAGCAATTTGCCGGTTTTGGCGTGGGAACATGGACCTTATGGTTAGTTTTACGCGAATGCATGGCACGCACTGCGGTGGCGCCTCTCTTAGAAAAAGAAGTTTTAGCCTCGCCAGAGGCCATAGCACGGGTAGCAAAACAACGCTTTGCGGGCTTAGCTCACGAAGAGTGCTGGATTGCCCTTGTGGACGCAGGAAATCGCTGCCTTGGATGGGAGCGATTGATTCAAGGTAGCTTGTCTGCCATTGCAGTAACGCCAAGAGATATTCTTGCTAGAGTCTTTGAACGCAAAGCTCACGGTTTTATCTTGGTACATAATCATCCCGGTGGTAATACCAAGCCCTCGCGGGAAGATTTGATATTGACGGAACTACTAAGACAATTAAGCCCGCATATGGGTGTAACGTTTATTGAGCATATTATTATTACAGAAAAAGAATGTCGTAGTATTTTATCAGGATATACCTTCTAATGAGCATGAGCTCTCCCTACGATGTTTGAGGAGTGAATATTATGTCAGACAAAAATAAAGATACAGATATACAACATGCCGTGTCAGTGGATGACGACTGCGCTTTGCATGACCAAGAAGGACTTGATGTAAAAGGCCTTGAAGAGTCGGGGGCGCACGACGCTACACAAGAGCAGGAACACGATGACTCCTTAGAGGAAAAGTCTCCTTTTCCCACGGTGATGCCTGTTCTTGCTGTGCGTGATGTTGTGGTCTTTAATTACATGATTTTGCCCTTATTCATTGGCAGAGATAAATCCGTGCAAGCCATGGAAGCCACATTAGATAGGGACAGATACCTTTTTGTATGTACACAAAAAGATGAAAATCATGAAGATCCCACTGCAGCAGATTTGTATACCACTGGCTCCATTGTCAATGTTATGCGTATGCTTAAAATGCCAGATGGGCGCATTAAAGTTTTGGTGCAAGGGGTTAGCCGCGCCAAAGTGGTACGCTTTACCCAAGAAGATCCCTTCCTTGAGGCGGAAATTGCTCCCATGGAAGAAATTTCTGTGTCTTCTACCCCTGAGGTAGAGGCCATGTTGCGTTCTGCGCGTGAGCAAAGCGAAAAGATTTTAACGTTGCGGGGTATTTCCAGTACAGATGTCGTAAATATGCTGCAAAATGTGGATGATCCAGGCCATTTGGCAGATCTTATTGCGGCCAATTTACGCATGAAGATTGAAGATGCGCAGGCAATTTTAGAAGAAGAAAACCCTGTCATACGCTTACAATTAGTCAATGAGCAGCTTAATAAAGAGGTGGAAGTGGCCACCATGCAAGCGCGCATTCAATCTTCAGCACGCGAGGGCATGGATAAAGCCCAAAAAGATTACTATTTACGTGAGCAAATGAAGGCCATTCGTCAAGAGTTGGGCGATGGCAGCGTGGACGGCGATGATGAAATTGACGGCATTGGCAAAGCCATTGCTAAAGCTGGCATGCCCAAAGACGTGCGCAAAGAAGCTGATAAGCAATTGCGCCGCCTAAGCTCCATGCACTCTGACTCTTCTGAAGCCAATGTGGTACGTAATTACTTAGAATGGCTTGTGGATTTGCCTTGGAAAAAAACGACCAAGGATGTTCTTGATATTAAGCACGCTTCCACCATTTTAAATGAGGACCATTATGCTCTTGAAAAAGTAAAAGATCGCATTTTGGAATATCTCTCGGTGCGTAAACTTAATCCAGAATCCAAAGGTCCCATCTTGTGTTTTGTGGGCCCTCCAGGAACAGGTAAAACGTCTCTTGGTCGCTCCATTGCGCGGGCGCTTGGGCGTAAATTCCAGCGTATTTCCTTAGGTGGCATGCGCGATGAAGCAGAAATTCGTGGTCACAGACGTACTTATATTGGCGCCATGCCAGGGCGTATTGTGCAGGCTTTAAAACAAGCTGGCACCAAAAACCCTGTTATTGTCCTGGACGAACTTGATAAACTTGGCACAGATTTTAGGGGAGATCCCTCTTCAGCTTTATTGGAAGTGCTTGATCCTGAACAAAACTTTTCTTTCAGCGATCACTATCTGAATGTGCCCTTTGATTTATCAAAAATTATGTTTTTGTGCACAGCCAATACCTTAGACACCATTCCTGCGCCGCTGCGCGATAGGATGGAAATCATCACCTTGCCCGGCTATACAGTGCATGAGAAAAAATCCATTGCCGAGATTCATCTTTTGCCCAAGATGATTAAGGAACATGGCTTACTTATTGAAGATGTGAGTATTTCTGACAGTGCTGTAGAACGGGTCATTAAAGAATACACCCGCGAAGCTGGCCTACGCAATCTTGAGCGCGAACTTGGCGCCATATGTCGTAAGCTTGCTCGTAAAAGAGCAGAGGGTAAAGAAGGCGCCTTTAAGGTTAATGAAGGACAAGTGCCTAAGCTTTTGGGAGTGCCGCGCTTTGTGGAAGATGATGCTGAAAAGCAATTACCTCCTGGCTCTGCTTTAGGTTTGGCATGGACGCCTTTTGGCGGCGATGTGCTTAATGTGGAAGTTTCCCTCATGAAGGGTAAGGGAGCGCTCTTACTCACAGGACAGCTGGGCGACGTTATGAAAGAAAGCGCACAAGCCGGACTTTCTTACACGCGCAATCGTGCTAAAGATTTAGGCATTGATGTGGACTTTACGCGCAAGCAAGATATTCACATTCACGTACCTGCCGGTGCCACACCCAAGGATGGCCCTTCTGCTGGCATTACTTTATGCACAGCGCTTATTTCTGCTCTTACAGAAAAAAGCGTGGATGCAAGCGTGTGTATGACCGGAGAAATAACCTTGCGCGGGCGAGTTCTGCCTGTGGGCGGCATTAAAGAAAAAATCTTGGCTGCCGTGGCAAGAGATTTAAAGCATGTGATTATACCTAAGAAGAACATGAAAGACTTGGAAGATGTACCAAAGGATTTACTAAGCAAAATTAATGTGCACCCTGTGGCACATATTGATGAAGTGCTACCCATTGCCTTTGGTGTTACTCTTTAAGGTCTAGTACAGAAGATAGCTAAAGTTAGCCATGCGTAATGTTAGCTACTGGTAAAATATGTAAAGCCCTTGCATTTGAGCAAGGGCTTTTTTTGTAAATAAAAAAATAACATATGATAGTTGACACTGAAAAAGTATTTAAGCCTCGGTAAAAATACACTTTTTAATCTATATACC
>CAYJHH010000043.1:0-20635 GCA_964369995.1 uncultured Desulfovibrionaceae bacterium | reverse complement strand
TACACAAGCGCAAGTGTTAAAAGGACACCTACTCCAAAAACTGTACTTGGTGCAATGGTTATTTTGCGTACTTCAAGATAATAGAAATGAAGCGAAGTTAGCAAGAATAAGGCAACACAGCCAAAAAGTGTAAAATACCCTAAGTATGTCTCAAACCTTTTCATAATATCCCCTTGGTGATATAGAATGACGCTATATGAAACAGGCATAGTACAAATAGATACTTTTGGCAAGAATGTAACCCATAAATGGGGGTAAAAATAATATCTTGCACTACTTTTAAACCAAGAGTACTTATCATGTTGTCAGTACTGTTTTTGTATTGCAGTTTTACACACTTAGCTTATTACGAGGCAACAAATATCCCTATCATATTATAGTGGTATTTGCTCTGTGAAGGAAAATATGAAAAAAGCATTGATTATTGGGGCTTCATCTGGAGTTGGTCTCGCACTTTCCAACCTACTTATAACGGAAGGATGGAATGTGGTAATGACAGCTCGCAGGATAGATAAGCTCTTAGAAATACAAAAAACCTTGGGAACATCTGCAAGCGTTTACGAAATGGACGTTGATGATGTGGCAAGAACACAAGTCCAAGTTGACAAAATCTGGGCAGAGCACGGAAAAATTGATTTAGTGATTGTGAGCGCCGGAACAGGATTTGTGAATCCTCAATTGGCATGGAATCAAGAAGAGCAAACAATCAAAACCAATGTACTTGGTTTTACAAGCATAGCACAGTGTGTAATGAAATTGTTTGCAAAGCAAGGCTATGGGCATTTAGCCGGCATTTCATCCATTGCAAAATATATGGGAGGTGGGGAAGCCCCTGCCTATGGTGCTTCTAAAGCCTACATGTCACTTTATCTTGATGGGCTTCGTTCGTGGGCAAAAAAGCAAAAGCTCCCCATTGTGGTAACAGAACTCTGTCCGGGATTTATTGATACAGCCATGATGCAGACGGACAAGCCCTTTTGGGTGGCCAGCCCAGAAAAGGCCGCTAAGCAAATGTTAGATGCCATTAAGAAGGGTAAAAAACACGCATTCATAACAAAACGCTGGGCTATCATTGCTTTTTTGCTTCGTATGCTGCCAAAGTCATTTTTATGATTATGGTGAAGAACCCTTATAGGCTCTCCCTCAAAGAATTTTCAAAAACTGTATATTTGTTGTATGCCTTTTTTAAAAACAGAAAAGGGGTTTATGACTTTTAATCATAAACCCCTGAAATTTCTGGTCGGGATGAAAGGATTTGAACCTTCGACCCCTTGAACCCCATTCAAGTGCGCTCCCAAGCTGCGCTACATCCCGACGAAGAAGAGTTCTAGGCTAATTGCCTCTTTCTGTCAACAGAAAAAAATAAAAAATGCACTTTTTTGTCATGCAAGAGAAAAAGTCTCATTCTTATAGGGAAAAGTTCCTGTATTTTTTGAAGAAATACACAAACAAAGGTTCATTTTGAGCAGCATCAAAAAATACCCCGTCACTCACAGCCTTTAAGTGGTTTTTAATGGTTTTAGGCGTATTTTGGTCATTTTAGGTGGACTCTGGCGTCTTTTGGTGCCTTTTGATAAATGAAAAGTGGATTTTTGGTTCTCCATGCACGTAAGGCGCGCGGCACCGTTCACATCCCTTCCCCTACAATGCATACCCACTCACAGCAAAGACAATTGCTGCCTTATGACGCTATGATTCTCCCTATGTGTAATGATGGCATTTTCAGGCAATGTTCCCAGCAAAACAGGCGCATTAGGATTATGCAAACGCATATTTTGCGCATTGCTCTGCTCACTACTTAGTGCGTAGCAATACGAACAGCCATTGGCACAACAATTATATGTCCCAATTTCAATGCTTTCCATACAACCACAATCTGGCCTTTGATGTTTATCCCTTGCAATTTCTATAGGATAGCCCAAGATCTCTTCGATGATATTTTTATCAATACACGAAGATTTTTCTATGCCATACGCCGATAAATCCCTTTCTTCTGAGCAGGTATATAAAGAAATACCGTATGTTTGCGCTATGGGAGAAAGCTTTTGTGCCAATATATCCATCACATCCGCGTTTATGGAATAGACACAGGTATTGCCCAGGCGCCTTTGCATATTTTTATAAATATCCACAAAGCTTATGATGCATTTTTGCGTATAGCCTTGCAGCATTTTTGCCATGGAGGCAAAAGCTTGCTGATGATACTCCACAGTGAAAACACCATCCACAATGATGGGATCATAGCGCCAAATCATTTTATGCGCGCCAAGTTTTTTGCTTAAAGCCTGAAAGGTTCGTACAAGCTGAATTTTATCCGGTAAATTTTTTTCCACAGAGCGATTATAGGGCGTGAGCGTAAATTGAAAATAATAGGGATAGCCCATGGCATCTATTTCAGGCAAAAAAGCTAGGAAGGGTACAGGATTTTTTGTCCAAAAAACCATACAGTCCACGGCTTCACGCCGCAAATCAGCTTTATAATAGCGCTGTTTATTATAAGGGTTCGGCACAAAAACAAAGCCCCTTTGCAACGCATTTACAAGCCATTGCCCATAATATGAAGGAATATCCGTTCTTCTGCTAGCACTTATAATCATAGAATAAAATTATCTTTTCAAGGTTTTTACATACTCTTTCATTTCTTTGGGAACTTTCAAAGATTCACGTATTTTTTGCAAGGATTTATTATGGGTAAAATCATCTAAATAATTATTTTTCAAAAATACCATGGTGGCCTCAGGAAAAGTGACAAAACACATGGATACAGCCCAAGCCACAGCCATTTTAACATAATAATCTTCATGACTTATAGAGTTAAAAATCTCGAACAAGCTCTCTAAATGGGCTTCATCTCTATAATACATGAGGCAAAGCACCACGGCAAAACGAATATCATAGGTTTGAGCGGATTTGGCATAAGGCTGCAAAAATTCCCAAAAAAGTTCAGGATGTTTTTTCACAATTTTTAATTCCGTACAAAAGGAATCACACAGGGACCAATTGCATATTTTAGGAATAAAAAGTGCCGTATACTGCATAATTTCTTGTACATCCGCCTGCATATTGGCAATGACAAAGCCTTTCAACATGGTTTCTTCAAAATAGATATCTTGCGTTTTCGTCAAAAACTCCACACCATCTTGTTTGGCTAGGCGCTGCGCAATTTTGCGCAACAAAGGAATGCGCACTCCCAATAGGTTATGACACCCCGGAATGAGCGCCGCCGCAAATTTTTGATATTTGGGCTCAGCCAAGGACAAAAGCTCTTGGCGTACAGCATCTTCTAAAGCATGCATACATCCCCCTATTTACAACGCGCTTCTAAAGCAAGTAAATACGCTTTCATTTCCACACCGCTGGCATACCCCACCAACTTCCCTGTGGAGCCAATGACACGATGACAAGGCACAACAACGCCTATGGGGTTCTTATTATTGGCCATACCAACAGCGCGGCAAGCTTTTTCATTGCCAATGGCCACGGCAATATCCTTATACGAACGCGTTTCCCCATAAGGAATATCACATAAAGCCTTCCAGACTTTTTGTTGAAAAGGCGTTCCTTCACCGGCATAAGAAAAAGAAAAAACCTTTCTCTCACCGGCAAAGTATTCTAAAATTTCCGCAAAAACAGCGTCAGAAAAAGGGGATTTTTCTCCCATATCTTGCGCTTCTTGTGTTCCTTGTATTTGCTGTACAGCCTCAGGTAATCTTTTAAAACGTGTTAGCAATTCAGCCTCATAGCACATTTCAAAAAAGCCAAACTTACACCAATAAACAGCTCTTTTTTGCATTTTTTCCTCACTGTTACCGACAATGCGCCGTGGGCAAAGCCTCCCAGGCCGTAGTAAATTTAGGCGAGCGGAATTTTTGCCGCATGCGCCATGGGGCCGCGTCTTTGGTGCCAGCCTCCACCCCCTTGCCCACACCCTGCCCTGCATAATACAAAGTATGACTCCCATACCGCGCATTAATGCCGTCTAGCATTTGCATAAGCTTTTGGTTGCGCTGTGCCATCTGTGGCGTTTCTCCTTGTGTCAAAGGCAATAAGGAGCCTTGGCGCCCCGAAATCTTTTCTAAATCATACAGCATAACGCCGGCCTTGGCATAGGGTACCCCTTCTTTAAACAAAGAATCCAAAGCCTGCATCGCTGTGCGCACCATGAGGGTGCTATGATCCGTCGCTTCTGGAAAGGCCACATGTACGGTTTCATTATACGGTGCCTGCCTTGGTTCACAGGCATATTTGGAAGAGCGAATATGCACGGCAATACCTCCGGCCACTAATTTTTCACGTCGTAAGCGCTGCGCCGCATTGACCGTAAAGGTAGTAATGGCCTCAGCCAAATGCTCTTTAGCATACACACGCTCCCCAAAAGAACGCGAAGACACCAAGGTATGACGCGGTGTGGGGCTTTTTTCCATGTCTATGCAAGGCACGCCGGCAAGCTCTAAAGCCGTACGCAGTCCTGTCACCGTTAACTTTTGGCGCAACCAATCATGAGGCATATCTCGCAAAGCCTTGGCATGAGTAATGCCATATGTGGTCAATTTAGCAGCTTGGCGCCGACCAATGCCCCACACATCCCCCACAGCCACCTTTGCCAGCAAGCTATCTTGTGCGGCAGGTTCTGTAGGAAAAACAAATACACCCTGCCCTGCATTGCCCCCCTTTTTAGCCAAATGATTGGCAAGCTTCGCTAGGGTGCGTGTGGGCCCAAGCCCCACAGACACAGCTATGCCCGTCCATTGTAACACACATTGTCGTAATTGTTGCGCCACTTGCGGTGCGTGCACCTTGAGCGCACCGGCAAATTGCAAAAAAGCCTCATCAATGGAATATTGCTCCATCTGCGGCACAAAGTCTTCCGTGATGCGCATAACCCTTTGGGAAATATCGCCATACAAAGTATAATTCGAAGAGAACACCGCCACATTATGCTTTTTAAGAAAAGCTCTGGCCTTAAATTCCGGCTCTGCCATGGGTATGCCAAGGGCTTTAGCCTCCGCAGAACGCGCCACTATACAGCCATCATTATTGGATAAAACCACAATGGGGCGCCCTTGCAAATCTGGCCTGAATAAGCGCTCACACGATGCATAAAAATTATTACAATCCATGAGCCCCCAAAGCTGTTGCTGCGCAGGAGGTAAAGGTTTATAATTTGTGGATAACATACGACACCACACCCCAAATATGCACATGTTCTCTTTCTGTAATATCCACTTCAGGATATTCAGGATTTTCCGGAAGTAACCATACTCTGCCCTGACGGCGTACTAAGCGTTTCACCATCAATTCGCCATCCAAAGCCGCAATGACCACTCTATTATGCGCCGCCTCCAAGGAGCGATCCACAATGAGCAAATCACCATCATGAATACCGGCATTAATCATGGATTGCCCTTGCGCGCGCAAAAAAAAGGTAGCCGCAGGATTGCGCACCAAATGCGCATGCAAATCCAGCGATTGCTCCACATAATCGTCGGCAGGGGAAGGAAAGCCCGCCGCCACCGGCGTCAAGTACAAAGGGATACCACGTTCTGCACCATCCACATTCATGGCCTCAGGTAAAGGGGGAGCAACTGCCGCAAAAGTCAATGACGGCGCTAAGCGCACGGCGCCTTTATATGTAACATTTTTCTTCATGCCTTATTCTACCTCTGCCCTTTACCATGCGCAAGTGTGCATGCGCGGCGTAAAGCAAGGCTTTTCCTTCAAGACAAACTATGATATCCACACAAAACATAAGGCATCCAAGCCCCTTACCACAGCCAAAAGGAACATATATGTCCACACGCACCATACGCGAAAAAAATATTCAAGAAATTATCGAACGTGAATTAACTATGTTTTTGGAAGTAAAAAATGAAGGAGGTCAAGCCTCTTGTCAGCAAGATCCCGACACGTTTCGCCATTGGCGTTGGATGATTTTTTCTGTCCTTTCAGATAATTATGTTGAATCTTATTTGCAAGACCTCATAGAAGCTGAACATGAAGGGCGTAATTTGCTCATAGAAAAATACGCGCGCATGGGAAATCTTATCCCTTGTGTTTCTCCCAATATGGAAAAAGTTCAAGCCATCACCGCCGCTGAAAGAGCTTGGCTCACGGAGCTTAGCCAAGAATTTCCTTTACAATTTTCGCATCAATTACAACGCTTTGACTTTTATTTTTCGCCAGAAATAGAAACACTATCCGAAAGAACTTTAGATTGTTATCTGCAATGCATTGCCAAGGCTCAGGCCGAGCAGCGCAGCCTTGCCAAAGAAAGATACACTAATATGCACACGCGTATGGGTTTGCCCTCCTTGGCAGAAAAAGAAGCCCTGCTGCAAGCGCAAAAAGGAGCCTAAAACATGCAAGGCCTCACCTTAGCACGCCTTTTTTATCAGGACGTGGCCGCGCCGCGCATGCAGCAAAAGCTTGGCTCACAATTTCAGCGCTTGGCCATAGGCCTCGTGGGTGAAGGGTCAGAGTGCTTTGGATTTGATGATAAGCATTCGCGCGATCATGATTTTGGTGCAGGTTTTTGTGTCTGGGCTTTGCAAGAAGACAAAGAGGCCCTTGCCCCTGCGCTTGAGGCCATCTTCGCCGCCTTACCTCGAACCTTCATGGGATTTTCTGTGCGTCTTGGACTGCAAAGTCATGAATATGCAGAAAACGGGGCGCAGAGAATGGGGCTTTTTTCTGTGGAAGAATTTTACCAACGCTTTACCCATGGCACCAAAGCGCCGCAAACATGGCAAGAATGGTATATGCTGCCTGAGCATTTTTTGGCCGTTTGTACCAATGGTGAGGTCTTTTACGATGGACTAGGGACTTTTAGCGCCTTTCGCACGCATTTACTTCACTTTTACCCCGAAGATGTTCGCAAGAAAAAGCTGGCCGCGCGCCTTAGTGTTATGGCGCAAAGTGGGCAATATAATCTTTTACGCCAACTCCAACGCGGAGAAGGCGCCAGCGCAGCACTGGCCTGCGCACGCTTTGTGGAAAATGCTTTGGCTGCGTATTTTCTTATCCATAAGCGCTATATGCCCTTTTATAAATGGGCATTCAAAGCTTTAGCAAAACTCCCTCAGGGACAAGAGTTTTCCGCCTTGCTTTATGATGTCTTACAATACAATATGCTTGAAATCACAAGTAATGCGCACCTAAAGGACGATTTTGAACGCCGCATTGCCCTTGTGAGCCAAAGCGTGGAAAAAGTATGCCTACACCTTGTACAGCTCTTACAAGAGCAGGGACTAAGCCCCTTGCACGAGCCTTGGCTCATGGCCCAAGCTCAGTATATTCAATCAAGCATTGAGCTTACACAGTTGCAAAGCTTGCCCATTTCCCATGGAGTAAGTTACTCTTAAAAACCATACAATATACCACCAAAAATTGAATATGTCACCGGTTTATGTGCATCCACCATGGGGCTATCCAGCACTTGCGGGCTCAAAAAACGTACACTACCGCCCAAGGTGGCAGAAATATTTTCTGTAAAAGAATAATTTAAGCGTAAGCCCACATAAGGCTCCACTGCCATGGAATTTAAGGAATATTTTTCAAGACCGGTGCGCGCCGCCTCTGAGCCGCTGACGCCGTAATAATAATCCACATAGTCACTGCTAAAAAACTTTGCCCCCACAAAGGGTGTCACCATGAGTTTTTCATAGCGTAACATATAATCGTATTCCAAGGTACCTACCACGCCACCATGGGTAGCCAATACATTGGTAGCCACCGAAGCGCGCAAATTACCGCCAAAAGGCATGGCCACCGTACCCATAAGCCCAGCCAACAAGGAACCATAGCGATTTTCTAAATGCTCTAATGCTTCATCATCACTATTATGCGCAAAAAAGTTGGTAAAATCGTATTCTAAAAAAGCGCCCACAGTGATATTTTTTGTGGGGGAAAATTTCACGCCCCCTTGGGTACCACGTATGTAAAAATATTTACCATTATAAGCAATAATGGGCGTGGGCGTCCACGTATCATATTTTTTATAAGGACTAGACGTAAAAGCCCCCCCTGCTCCCAAAAGCCATGTGGGTTGCATGGGTCTATATGTACCTTCGGCGCCCTCAGCACCGGCCATATGTGTGTTTGTAGGCGGCGACCCCGTGGTATTTTGTGCGGCCGCAGTTGTTAACGCGCCTTGCGCAAAAATTAAACATACTACCATTACCCAAATGCTACACCCTGCTTTCATACTGCCTCCTTACTGATTAGAACGCATCTCATAATTCAGCTTGGGCTGAATTATGTTGTATCACTGCGTCAAAAAACGCGGTTTTTGGCTTGTTCCGGTGGCTACGCCACCGCGTCAAACAACAGTTTGACGCCTAAAAGCCCCTCAAAATACGCTATCGCGTAATTATGAGGTGGCTTCTAGCAAGCATAATCACTATTCATTATAGGATAAAACATTTCATAGCCATGGCAGATTCACAAGTATCATAACACACACTTTCTTTTTTCTTCACAAAAAAATAATAGGAACCATACAAGCGCAAGGCACATAATAGAATTGCACTTTAAAAAAACACTGTATACAATGAGAAAAATTATTTCTTAACCAAAGGATATACCATGAACACTTCTAGAGAACAATTGGCCTCTCGTTTGGGTTTTCTCCTTCTTTCTGCAGGCTGTGCCATTGGCCTTGGTAATGTTTGGCGCTTTCCCTTTGTGGCAGGGCAATATGGCGGCGCCGTTTTTCTTGCAGCATATTTTTTCTTTCTTTTTGCTGTGGGTTTACCTATTCTTATCATGGAATTTTCCATGGGGCGCGCTGCACAAAAAAGCTGGGGACGTGCCTTTAACACCTTAGAAAAGCCCGGTAGCCAATGGCATAAGCTTGGTATCATTGGCGGCCTTGGCCCCTTTATACTCATGATGTTTTATATTCCCGTGGCTAGCTGGCTTGTGGCCTATTGCTATCATACAGCCACCGGCGCCTTAAGCACGTTGCAACCCCAAGAGGTAGGCCAATTTTTTGGCACCATGCTTTCTGAGCCCTTACCCATGTATGGGTGGTCCATGCTTGTTATTGTGCTTGGCATTGGTTCTTGCATGCTTGGGGTGCAAAAAGGTGTGGAACGCATTGTAAAATTTTTGATGATGGGTTTGCTAGCCCTGCTTATTATTCTAGCCGGACACTCCCTTACCTTATCCGGTGCCGAGCAAGGCCTCAGTTTTTATCTTGCCCCTGACTTTGCCAGAGCCAAAGAAGCAGGTTTACTCAACCTTTTAAATGATGCCATGAATCAAGCCTTTTTTACCATTAGTGTGGGCATAGGCTCCATGATGATTTTTGGCTCCTATCTTAGCAAGGAGCGCTCCCTCACCAGTGAAGCCACGTATATTATTGGTTTAGATACCTTTGTGGCGCTCATGGCAGGGATTATCATCTTCCCTGCATGCTTTACCTTTGGCGTACAGCCCAATGCCGGCCCTGCGCTTATTTTTATTACCCTGCCCAATATTTTTAATTCCATGGCTGGCGGAGAATTCTGGGGCTTGCTCTTCTTTATTTTCATGGCCTGCGCCGCCCTTACCACCGTCATTGCAGTATTTGAAGCCATCATAGCCTACCTTATGGACGCGCATGAGTTTTCACGCAAAAAAAGTAATATTATTACCTTTATTGCCATAAGCATTGGCGTATTACCTTGTATTTTAGGCTTTAATCTTTGGGCAGGATTTGAGCCCCTAGGCCCCGGAACCAACATTTTGGATTTAGAAGACTTTATCATTAGCCAAAATATGCTACCTTTAGGCTCCTTAGCCGTACTCATCTTTTGTACATCACGCTATGGCTGGGGCTATGATAAGTTTTTGCAAGAAACCAATACCGGTCAAGGGAAAAACTTCCCCACTTTTTTGCGCACCTATCTCACCTACGTTCTCCCCTTGGTCATTCTTTTCGTTTTTGCCCAAGGCTATATGAAGTTTTTTAAATAATCTCTGATTATACCACAGAGCTTCTTATGGGGAGGGAAAAACTTTGCATGAAAAAGTTTTTCCCTCCCCTTTTCAAAAATCATTCGTGATGACAAATACATCTTTCACGCAGGACATGCCATGCAATTTCTACAGCACACGGCTCCAGGTTTTCCCCTTAAGTCCACAGCCAAAAAAAAGTACTTTTTCCAGCGCTACACCCAAAGCCCCTTGCTGCCCATGCCGAGCAAAACGCGCAAAAAGAGCCGCATCCAAGGGTATATCTGCCCACATGCGCACCGTTTCTGCCCTTGCCCAAAACTGCCCTTGCAGCGCATAATCCACAGCCGCATCTGGCGGTAAAGATATGCCCTGACTTTGTAAAAGCTCTTGCATAAGCCCACGTTCTGCCCCTTGTACACTGCGCGCATAAGGCGGAAAAAAGGGGCCGGTGACCATGCCTAGTTGTGGATTTTGCAAAAGGCATTGCCAAAGGGCTTGCACCCTTTGCGCCGTACCACACAAAGCTTCATACATAATACGCCGCGCTGTGGCATCTAAGGCTGCTAACTCGTCCGGCATCATGGAAGATCGAAGACTTGCCGTAAAATCCCAAGGCGCCGCCTGTATATTCACCAATAAGGCACTGTCATCTTGTACCGCACGCACCACTTGCAAAAAACCCTGCATGGCATCCAGTATTTCTGTATGGTAGACAAGTGAAGCAAAGCCCAAGGGATGTAAAAGCCTATGTATAGGCGCTTTCCAAAGGCTTTGGCTAAGCAATATATGCACATGCCCTTCACGCGGCATATGCTGTAAATACGGAAGCAAATCCTGCATATACCGCATATCCTGCACAAAAATACTTATGTGCAAAGGAACATTTTGCGAAAGAGAAAGCGCTTTCTGCTCTTTGGGTGGAGGAGCTAAAGACATTTTTTGTCTATCTAAGGCTTCATAACAGCACAGTACATCGGGGGGAAAATGCCCATACACCTTACCTGTGCCACGATCTGTATTGGGCCCGCTACGCAGGCGTAAAAAGTAATCATCCACCCATGCCCAAGGGTACAGAGCCTTTTCCGATGCCGAACGCTGTGTACAGGCATTTTTAAAAAATATATAGCCATCTTCACTACGCAGCACTTCTTTTTTCATAAAAGGTATACCATGGGCATACATGTGCCGATGCAAATGCAAGGTAGGATTATACGCATGCATTTCATAGCCCATGCATAAAGGCACAGCGTAAGCGGCCGGCCGTAAACCGTGATACGCAAGCCACGATGTAAAGGCCAATTCCAACTCCACCGCATGCCCGCGCTGAGAACTTAAAGGCACACGAGAAAAAAAGTCTGCCAAAGCAGCAGATTGCACTGCTTTTTTGCGTAAAACCAAATAATAACTTTGTATATGAGGATAACGCTGCATGCTGAAGGTCATTCCCCAAAAGTCACAATCAAATGTGTGCATATGCGCATGAATGGCAGCTATATCTTGCGGATACCCTTTTTCACCTCCCTGTAGCGGGCCAAAATAACTATCATTGGTCAGCACCAATTCTTCACATTGCCCTATGGAAGGAAAGAATTCTAAAGCCGCTTTCCAAGAGGTGAAATCATACCCCTCACATGTGCGGTAAATGATGGCGTGGGCATAGTCTTGCTCAGAAGAGGTACATGTGCACGAAGATAAAGGCGCCGCAGAGCATAAAATAACCTTATGGCCCATCTCTTTAAAGTAGCGGCATTGCTGCTGAACATGTATGTCCACCCGCCCCTGTACATCCCAATGCGCTACCAAAACCACCTTTTGCCCACTAAAATCCTGCCCTTGCCCACGCACACAATGAATATGCGCCGCCATGCTTTGCGTTTGCACCGGCAAGGCTTGCAAAGAACTCTTTTGCTTAGCCATTAAAAAAGCAGAGGCCCTTTTTCCTTGAAAAAAAGGAATCAGCCCCCCAGTGAGTATGTATTTTCCTTGTACAATTGGCATAATTCACCTTTTTTATAAAATAAAAAGCGGCTATTTTGTAAAGCGCACACTACTGTTAACAAAAACTTTACAAGCACAAAACTTAACGTGCAAACCCCAAATTACCCTTTACTAAAAAAAAGTATTACCTTACTTTACAACTTTAGCACCTGTATTATACACTTGTGAGATAATATATTTTGTCATCTTTGAAATTGTAGCTATTTTTTAGAATTTTTCCTAGTTTTTTCTCTAGGAAGCCTTATTTGCGGAGTTTTTTATGCCCCAAAATGCCACACCTCCTACCACTGCAGTACTTAAAAATTCAGAACTGCGTATTCAAACAGAACTTGCGCAATCCCGCGTGGGACATTGGCATTTACTCATGCATAAAGAAAGCCGTGAACCTTTAATGTATCTTGACGCAAGCTTACAAAAGCACCTAGCCATTGAAGAAGAGCTTTCCCCCAATGGGGTTTTTCATTATTGGTACGACCGCGTCCTAGAGCAAGAGCGCCCATATATTCAAAAAGCCATCATAGAAGTACTCAGCCATCCCAACACGCAATATGAGATGGACTATTTATGGCATCATCCAATCATAGGGATTATGCCTGTTCGTATACTTTTCAAAAGCTTTATCCCCTCCGTAGCTGGCTATGATGGCATAGGTGGCTCTTTAGTATTACTCAATGATGTACAAAGCATGGAAAGTGCCTTGCGCCAATCCAATATCAACATAGAAAATATGTTCAATGCCTCACCTTTAGCCATTGGCATTTGGACTTTAGACGCCGAGCTTTTTACTTCTCAAGCCTCCAATGCCAATGCCCGAGAAAATTTTAACCTCACATTGATGGATTGCAACCCTAAACTCCTAGAGTTTTACGGTATTGATAATAAAGAAGCTTTTAAAGGAAAATTTCATAAATTTTCTCCGGAAATGCAACCCTGTGGCGCTCATAGCAGTGAAAAGGCCTTTGCAGCGGTACAACGCACCTTTGAAAAAGGTCACCACAGCTTTGAATGGATGCATTGTAATGCTCATGGTGACCCATTACCCTGTGAAATCACCATGATTCGTACCTATACGCAGGGGCAAGAGGCCTTCATAAGCTATATACGTGACCTCAGTGTGGAAAAAAGAATCATCAAAAACTTAGCCGAACATCAAGTGGAATTGCAAGAAGCTTTGCTGGCTGCCGATGAAGCGCGCCAAAGCAAAAACCTCTTTTTTGCCAATATCAGCCACGAAATTCGCACCCCCATGAATGCCATTTTGGGTATGAGTCATCTTTGCTTACAGCACACACAAGACCCCGCCATTTGCCACTATTTGGAAAATATTCGCAAAGCCGGTGAAAGCCTTTTACACATTATAAATGATGTGCTGGATCTTTCAAAAATTGAAGCCGGCAAGTTAGAATTGGAAGAGGCTCCCTTTAGCCTGACAGATATTTTGGATAATATTTCCACCACTTGCTGCACCCTCACCCATAATAAGCCCATTGAAATTCTTTTTAATGTGGACCCTACCCTACCGGCACAATTTTTAGGCGATGGTGTACGCCTTGGGCAAGTGCTCACCAATCTTTTTAGCAATGCTGTAAAGTTTACGCAAAAAGGTCATATTGCCTTGCGCGTTTACAAAAAAGCGCAACACGGCACCATTTATACCCTCGGCATGGATGTGAGCGACACAGGCATTGGCATGAATGAAGAACGCCTCGCCGCCATTTTTCGCCCCTTTGAACAAGCCGAACACACCATTACTCGCCGCTTTGGTGGCACAGGCCTTGGCCTTACCATCAGTAAAAATATTGTGGAACAAATGGGCGGAAAAATTAGCGTGCAAAGCACAGAAGGCCTAGGCACCACTTTTTCTTTTGATGTGAGTCTTGCGGCGCATAAAGATAATCAGTGGCTAGATGTAAGCCTTGTGAAAAAGGAAAGTATTCTTATTTTGGATGACATGCCCATGTCTCGCCAAACCCTAGAAGAAATGCTCAGCTATTGTGGATTTAACATAAAGACTGCCGCCACCATTGAAGAAGCCTGTACCCTTTTACAAGAAGCACAAAACCTTGGCACCCCCATTTCACTGGCCATAATTGACTGGAAAATGCCGCATATTACAGGCTATGAAGCGGCGCAACGCATGCAAGCCTTAGGCTTAAAACAATGCCCCCCCATGCTACTCACCTCTGCCTATAGCCGCAGTATACTGACAGATGATTGGAAAAATCTGTTTGTAGGCTTTTTACCCAAGCCCATTTTACCCATGCCCCTTTGGGCCACCATCATGCATGCTTTACACATTCCCATTGATGGCGTGCAAGAACTCACGCATACCGAAGATCAAAAACGCTATCAAGAACTAGCAGGACGCTCGGTATTGCTTACAGAAGACAATGAAATTAACCAAGAAATTGCCATAGCTCTTTTGGAAGATTTGGGACTGAGCATACAATTGGCCGACAATGGACAGCAAGCTTTAGAGCTCTGCCAACTGACACATTTTGATATAGTGCTCATGGATATTCAAATGCCTATCATGGATGGACTCACCGCCACAAAGCACATTCGTAAGCTGCCTGGTTATGAGCCCGAAAATATACCCATCATTGCCATGACAGCGCATGCCATGCAAATGCACAGGGAACAAAGCTTTGAGGCAGGCATGAATGACCACCTCACAAAACCTATTGATCCTAAAGTCTTACGAAACATGCTGTATCAATGGATTGTAAACAAAAAGTAATTTCTTTTTCCACACGCAAAGAGAAAAGGTTACCACAAAAGGCTTGACAGGCTTTTTTTTGAGTAGTAGAGTGCGCTTGCTTTACGAGAAAGTGGCTTAACTTTTCGCATCTTCCTTCTGTCTTCTTGCTACTTTCTCCATCCTGATGCAGAACAAATGTTCACAACGGGGTGGCCTTAACAGGCCCCCTTTTTTTTATGCTTGAGAGAATATGGCAAAACCAGAATTATTAGAAACATTACACGCAATTGCGCAGCCCATTGTGGCATCTAAGGGTCTTGAAATTTGGGGTATAGACTTACTCCAAGGGGGACGCCCTTTGGTGCGCGTGTATGTGGATGTCCCTTATACAGACACAAAGCAAGATGCTCCATCTACTCCTGAAGATACAAAAAGCCCTGCTAAAAAAAGCCAAAAAGCTTCTGATTTGCAGGATATGAAAAGTATTTCCGCCTCCATTGACCAATGCGCAGAAATTTCGCGCATCATGGGTTTAACCATGGAAGTGGAAGATATTTTTTCCTCAGCTTATATATTGGAAGTATCTACTCCGGGCTTTTCGCGTATGTTCTTTCACTTAGAACAATTACGCGGCTTTGTGGGCGATAACTTAGAAGTAACGCTTAACGACTTTTTAGCCGACGCCCCAGACTTTTTGCACGGGCGCAAAAAAATCAAGGGCGTTTTAGAAGCGGTTAATCTTGAAGATGAAAGCTTCACCCTTGGTATGGATCACGGGCAAAACCATATTACCTTAAGCCTAAGCTGGGAAATGGTACGCAAGGTCGTGCGCGAACATATTTTTGTTATGCCAGAAAAACCAGGCAAAAAACGTAAAAACGAAAAATAGTCATTGTAGATTGACCTCATTTTGGGGAATACATCGGAGGCATCATGAATCCTATAGAACTTAAAAAAGCCATAGATCAAATCAGCAAAGATAAAGGCCTTGAGCGCACCATGCTCATTGAAACCCTCGAAGACGCAGTAAAAGCATCTATGATACGTCGTTTTGGCGAAGATGCCATCATCGAAGTCAGCTACAATGACGAAACTGGCGATATTGAAGTTTACCAATTTAAAATAGTGGTGGCCGACGGCGACCTTGCCAATGAAGATTCTGAAATAGAACTTGAAGAAGCTCGTGAGCATGATCCTTCCGTACAGCTTGATGATGAAGTGGGCTTTCGCATTAAAATGCAAGATTTAGGACGTATTGCCGCCCAATCTGCCAAGCAAGTTATCATTCAGCGCATGCGCGATGCCGAGCAAGCCATCATTTATGATGAATACATCAGCCGCGTGGGCGAAATCGTTTCCGGCATAGTACAACGCCGAGATAAAGGTGGCTGGATTATCAACCTTGGTCGCACCGAAGCCATGCTTCCCCGCGATGAGCAAATCCCCCGCGAACATTTTAAGCGCGGTGATCGCGTACAAGCCATCATTTCTGATGTGCGTCGCGAAGGTCGTGGCCCTCAAGTTATTATTTCTCGCGCCCATCGTGACTATATGGCGGCTCTTTTCCGCCGCGAAGTGCCTGAAGTGGATGACAATACTGTACAAATCATGGGGGTTTCTCGTGACCCGGGCTCTCGCGCCAAGGTAGCTGTGCTCTCCCGTGAGCGCGATGTGGACGCTGTGGGCGCATGCGTTGGTGTGCGTGGTTCGCGTATTCAAAACATTGTACAAGAATTGCGCGGCGAACGTATTGATATTGTTATCTGGAGCGCTGATATTGCCACCTATGCTCGTAATGCTCTGGCTCCTGCCTTGGTATCACGCATTGTGGTGGATGATGAAAGCAATTTACTTGAAATCATCGTTCCTGACGATCAACTCACCAATGCCATTGGCCGCAAGGGACAAAACGTTAAGCTTGCAGCCAAATTATTGGGCTGGAAAATAGATATTTTCACCGAAACCAGGTACAATGAAGCCAATGCCATTGGGCATGGCCTTGAGCAACTTGCCTCAGTGGCTGAAGTGTCCATGGACGCCTTGGTGGCGGCGGGCTACTCAAATATTGAAAGCTTGCGTCAAGCAAGTGATGAAGAATTGGCAAAGAATTTAACCATGAGCGATGCTCGCATTGCTGATTTACGCTCTGCCATTGCCTTCTTAGCTCCTGTAGCTCCTGCTCCAGAACCCATGGAAGAAATCGTAGAAGAATCCATAGAGCAGCCTAGCACAGAAGAAGTAAGCGCCATGGACCATGATGAAGCTCAAGAAGCTACGCAAGATTTTGCCGAAACGAACCAAGAAACAGCTATGACACAAGCCACTGATACTACAGAGGCAGAAGCATAAATGCCACATACGCCCATACGCATGTGTGTCGTATGTAGGCAAAGGTTTGCCAAGGTGGAGTTGATGCGCCATGTTATCACCACCGAAAACACATGGTTGTTAGATGCACGCGCCATACTACCCGGACGGGGGTATTATGTGTGCAAAAACGAAACCTGTAAGGAAAAGTTTTTTCACTACAAAACGGGAATGAAAAGGCGCAAAGGGGTAAAAAGTGACAAAGGATAAAATGACAGTAAAAGACTTAGCCACCGAGCTAAATATTTTGCCTAAAGAATTGCAACAAACATTGCAAACACTTGGCATCGAAACAAAAAATGCTTCTAGTCCAGTAGCTATGGACCAAGTTGAGCGTGTTCGTGGCCACTTTAGCGAGCAAAAGAAAAGCAGTGTGATTGTGCGTCGTCGTAAAAATAGCGATGCCGAACCCGCCCCTGAACCTAAGGCTAACAAAGCAAAGGCAAAAAATGCCGTTGCTAACGAGCATCAAGCCGCAGAAGAGAGCGTAGCTCCTGCCAATGTAGCTGATACAGTAAGCCCTGATGCCACGGAAACAGTTGCACAAACAGTTGCACAAACAGTTGCGCCCGAAGTCCAAGCTAAGGCTAAAGCCCCCAAGGTAAAAACTCCCCCTGCAGAAGCTCGCGTCATTAGTATGCCTCATGCGCATGATTCAGAGCCCCAAAGCTCCGAAGCTCAAGAAGAAAAAAGCACAGAGTCCGCAGCATCTGCCAAGGCTAGCGCCAACGCCGTGACCGACGAGAGCGCAACCAGCACTCCAGTGCAACCCAAAAGCGCAGCAAAGAATGAACAAAGTGCGCCGGCTCCCGCTGCTTCGGCTGAACGCGAAGAAACGCGCGCCCCTTCTTCCGCTTCCCACGCTTCACCTGACGCATCTGCCATGCCAGAAGGCTCCTCTGCTCCCTCTTTACCGCCCCGTTCCGCGGAAAGAAAGCCTGCAGAGAAAGCCGGTGAGGCTCAAGGCGACAGAAAGAAAAAAGATCGTGCGCCTAAAAAACGCCCTGAGCCAGAGCAAGCACATACCCCAGTGCGTATTATTTCGCGCCCCTCCCCTGAAGCTGAGGAAAAGCGCAAAGCTGAAGCTGCTGCACGTGCCGCCACAGGCGGACATCACCCCGGTGGACATCATCCTGGTGGAAATCGCGGTCCTCGTCCTGGTGGCCATGGTGGACCTGGCGGTCAAGATCGTGGTAATTTCCGTCCTCGTCCCGGCGGCGCCCCAGGTGGTGCTCCCGGCGGTCAAGATGGTCGTGATAAAGACGCCCCGCGTAGCCCACGTCCTGCACGCCCAGGCGGTGCACATCCCGGCGGCCCACGTCCCGGCGGTGGTCCACGTCCTGACGGCGGCATGAATTTTGGCGCTCCCGGTATGGGCAATGAACAAAGCAAGAAAAAGCGCAATAAAGGCCGCCGCACTGTGGACTTCCCCGCAGGAGGCAGTGATGACTTTAGCCGCTTTGGTCAAGATGATGAAAACGCCAAGCGCATGGGCAGCCGACATAAATCGCGCCGCAAAGGTAAGGACACACGTCATACGTCCTCTACCACCCAGCCTTTAAAGGCCGCTAAGCGTAAAATTCGCGTAACTGAAGCCATTCGCGTGGCCGACATGGCGCACCAAATGGGCTTAAAGTCCAACGAAATTATTAAAATTCTGTTTAATCTTGGGATTATGGCTACCATTAACCAATCTCTTGATTTAGACACAGCTACCCTTGTGGCTGCAGAATTTGACTACGAAGTAGAAAAGGCAGGCTTCTCGGAAGATGATTACCTCATCCCCACCGAAGAGGATAGCCCAGAAAAAATGTTACCACGTCCGCCTGTGGTCACCATCATGGGTCACGTTGACCACGGTAAAACATCCCTTTTGGATGCCATCCGTAAATCCAACGTCACCAGCGGTGAAGCCGGCGGCATCACGCAGCATATTGGTGCTTATCATGTGACCACCAAGAGCGGCGAAATTGTCTTCCTTGATACCCCCGGTCACGAAGCCTTTACGGCCATGCGTGCTCGCGGTGCGCAAGTAACTGACCTTGTTATCCTTGTGGTAGCTGCCGATGACGGCGTCATGGAGCAAACCCGTGAAGCCATCAACCACTCCAAAGCTGCCGGCGTACCTATTATGGTTGCTGTTAACAAAATGGATAAAGAAGGCGCAGACCCTGACCGCGTATTACGCGAATTGGCTGAGCTTGGTTTACAAGCAGAATCTTGGGGCGGAGATACCATCACCGCCATGGTTTCTGCCAAGAGCCGTCAAGGTTTGGATGACCTCTTAGAATTGGTGGCATTGCAAACAGAAATTCTGGAACTTAAGGCCAATGCCGATAAGCCAGCTCGTGGTCGCATAGTAGAAGCTAAATTAGATAAAGGTCGCGGCCCTGTGGCTACGGTACTTATTCAAGAAGGTACCTTGCATCAAGGCGATACCTTTGTTTGTGGCGTCTTCTCTGGCCGTGTGCGTGCTCTTTTCAATGACCAAGGTAAAAAAGTCAAAGAAGCTGGTCCTTCCATGCCTGTGGAAGTACAAGGTTTTGATGGCGTGCCTGAAGCCGGTGAAGAGTTTGTATGCGTAGCTGATGAAAAGCTGGCTCGCCGTATTGCTGAGTCCCGCGCCATGAAGCAACGTGAACGCGCTTTAGCCAAAGAATCCAAAGTAACGCTGGAAACTTTCCTCTCGCGTCGTGCTTCTGATCAAGAAGCCCTTACCTTGAATCTTGTGCTTAAGGCCGACGTACAAGGCTCCTTGGAAGCCATCACCGAAGCGCTTAATAAGCTGAGCACGGAAAAAGTTCGCATCAATGTGGTACACGGCGGCGCCGGAGCCATTTCTGAATCGGATATCTTGCTCGCCTCTGCTTCGCAAGCCATTATCATCGGCTTTAACATTCGTCCCACAGCCAAGATTAAAGAAGTGGCTGAAAACGAAAATGTGGATATTCGTTACTACGACATCATCTACAAGCTTAAAGAAGATGTGCAAAGCGCCATGCAAGGTATGCTGGCTCCCGTACAGCGCGAGCAATACCTCGGCCAAGCTGAAGTGCGTGAAGCCATTAGTGTGCCTAAGGTGGGCGTCATCGCCGGTTGTTATGTATCCGATGGCAAAATGGCGCGTAATGCACCAGTACGCCTCTTACGCAATGGCGTGGTAATTTACACCGGTAAAACCACCTCCTTGAAACGCTTTAAGGATGATGCCAAAGAAGTGCCAAAAGGCCTTGAGTGTGGTATCTGCCTTGAAAACTATAACGATATTAAAGTGGGCGACATCATCGAAGCTTTCGAAATCATCGAAGAAGCCGCTACTTTATAAAAATACATTGATTACTTTGTGGGGGAGGGAAAACTTTTGCTAGCGCCAAAAAGTTTCCCTCCCCCACACCCTCTCCCTTTCAAAACGCGCTTTACATGGATTAGACCAAATTTCTTCACTTTTTTGTTTAAAATACACATTTTTCAGACCCTGTATTTTCCCAAGTAAAGCGCGTTTTGGGAAAAGATAGGGGGGATGTGGGGAAAGGAAAACCCTTTTTGGCGCTAGCAAAAGGATTTTCCTTTCCCCACATAAAAAAGAGAATACATCATGAACATGCTTGTGGCAGTACTTACAGTGGAATT
>CAYJHH010000042.1:0-21369 GCA_964369995.1 uncultured Desulfovibrionaceae bacterium | reverse complement strand
AAAAAACTAAAATTTGCTTTTAGCCATATACGCAGCGCCCCACAGGGCTGGATTTTCGTGTTGCATGAGCCATACAGGTATCTGCGAAAGTATTTTTTGCATAGCTGCGGGCGCGGTATAAAACTCCTCTTTAAAGCTGGCGCTTTGGGTAATTTGAGGATTTTTCATAAGCACGCCGCCTCCGAGGTACAGCCCTCCTGTGCACAGCGTGGTTAAAGCCCAGTGGCGGCAAAAGCGCCCTAAAAAGCGTGCATAGAGCTGCCCTTGTACACTTTCCTTTTGCCCTTCATATAAAAAAGCGGCCGCTTGTGCGGGGCTGACTTCCTCTTGGTGTACATAGGCATGCAAGAGAGAAAGACCTTGCGCTCCCAATATGTGCTCCGCTGTGAGGCGCTTTTGTTGGAGCTTTTGCTTGGCAAAATGGGCAAAGTCTAACTCTTCTTTGCCATGAAAAGGCATTTCTGTATGACCGGCTTCTGCTTGCAATAACGTCCACTGATTCTGCCCAAAAGGGAGTAAGGCTGCGGCACCAAGACCTGTTCCTGCCCCTAATACGCCGCGGGCATTTTGGGAATTGTGGGCATGGTGAGGAGATTGACCTGAATTTTCATGCGGATTCAATACGGGAAGCAAGGGTACCTCTGTGGCCAGAGAAGCCCAAGCTTGTAGGGCAAAGTCATTGAGCAAAAAAAAGTTCTTCTGGGGCTGTAGCCATGTCAAAGGGCTAAAATCCAGTGTTAAAGGGGTATTGGTTAGCGTTGCCTGATAGCCATTGGCGTGAATAGGACCTGCCATGCCCCAAATGTGTATGACGGCATGTTCTGGATTAAGTCCTGTGCCTGCTTTGGCCACAAGTAAGGCTTGCTCAGCACTTTGCAAAGAGGCGGTGGCACATACATGCTGCCCGCGCAAGTGTAGGCTTTGTCCTTGTAGGGTAAAATGCGCAAAGCGACTTTGCGTACCTCCAATATCGGCACAAAAAATATCCTGTACTTGCATATGCAAAACCTCTCCATGGGTTAAAAAGAGCGCCGGAAAAACCCTTTAGCTTTAAAGCCCAGTATAGGCCTTAAGCTTTCCATGGTACAAGCTTTTTTTAGGCATGGCATGGCATTAAAAGAATTGGCCGGGGGCTTTAGTATGTGGTGGCATGCCTTGTTTTTTTTTATAAGCCTCTTTATAGTTGTTACAAGAGGCAAATGTTGCATTTTACACAAGCTTAACCCCATTTAGAACAGGGCCAAAGCTTCATCTTATTTAGGGCTTATAAAACCTTCCTTACAAATGCAGGTATATCATGACTGTAAGCCACCTTACTTCCTATCAAAACATCCCCCCTTTACGCTGTGATATTTTTGAAGACGTTACCCTTTTGCCCATGCTATATGTAGATGCCAATCCCATAACTTCTTTTGCACTGGGGGCTTATGCGCAAGGTAAGGCCATTGCTGAGGTGCATCGATTTATTTGGGGCAAGCAATACAGTAAGCAATTACCGCCCATGCAAGCGCAAAAAATACTGCATGAAGAAGTTATTTATGGCGGGGTTTTTCTTGGGCATTGGGGGCATTTTCTCATAGAAAGCTTACAAAGGCTTTGGTACACAAAACAGTGCAAATTGCCCATAGTGTGGTTACGTGGTCAGGAATACCATAAAAACACGCCCTTCTTTACTGCCGCTCAGGAAGAAGTTTTTCGTGGTTTAGGTATAGAAAATTCACATATTTTTCTTCAAGAGCCCTTACAATTTTCCAAAGTGCATATTCCACAACCCGGCTTTGAGTTGGGTCACTATGCGCACCCCGAACATTTACAATTTTTAGGCTATCATGAAGGTGAGGTGCGTAAGGGAAAGTATGTCTATATTTCACGCTCTCATTTCCCCGGCTGTATCAATGAGAAAGCTTTGGAAACACGTTTGCAGGCCTTGGGCTGGGAAATAGTTTTTCCTGAGCAGCTTTCTGTAAGCGAGCAACTTCATGTGCTCACCAATGCAGAAGTGTGTTTGCTCTTTGCAGGCTCTGCACAACATACCCTGCTTTGTGCGAAAAATTCCAACACACGCTTTATTGTTATTCCGCGCGTGCATAATATTACCTATGATCTTATTTCAAATTTTAAGGCCAAGCATTATTATTTATTGCATGCGGAAAAAAAAGTCGTCAATGAAGGCATGGGGAATAATAGAAATAAATTCAGTATAGACGTGGATGCTTTGCAAGATATCATCCTTAAAACGCAAAATTTCACCGCTGATCTCGCACCATTTGCGCCCTTTATTACAGTACAAAACCCTGTGCCAGAGCAATGCCTGCATGTACCCACAAGCTATGCTAAGGCCGACACAAGCCTCGGTGAGGCAGAAGGTATGTATTATAAAGCACTCTATTACGCACAAAAAAACCGCATGCAAGAAGCCTATGCCCTTTGCATGGCCTTGTATGATGGCAAGATGTTACAAACTTTCATGTACGATTATTTTTTTGACATGGTGGAAAAATATCAAAAACTTACAGGTGAAATAGCGCCGGTAAGCCTGCAAAAAAATCACTACATGTTGCAAAAAGCCATGAAAAACGTGGCTGAAAATCCAGAACATGGCGAGCATTATCTGCGCTTGGCCGAAGCTTTACAGCATATGCAGCGCTTTGACGCGGCTTTGGAAGTGATGCAAAAAGCCACAAATAAATTTCCCCATTGGGCGCTACCCTTGGCAGGCCTTGCGCAAATGCATATGACCAAAGGCGAAAAAAACTTGGCTTTACGCGCGGCGCAAAAGGCCTTTCGCCTTGACCCTCAAGATAGCAAAGTCAAAGAAGTGCTTGCTTATTGCTTACATAAGCAAGGCTAAAGCGACCTTGTATTTTTTATATATTCAAACGGGTATGAATTTAACTTAAAGCGTATTCCACCAGATCATGCTTGGCCATCCAATAAATATGTGCCAAAAGCGCCTCAACAGAATAACTTTTCCCCCAAGGGCTTTGCTGCGCCACATGTAAAAGCTGCTCTACGCTGCATCCGCCTTGGGTTAAGGCTAAAAATTTGTGAATAAGCCCCTCTACCAAGTTCACCGCCGCCAAACCACGATTATTCCATGGAGCCTGTTTTTGTAAGCAGGCTAGGCCTAAATCTGTACAATGCAACACAGTATGCGCATGAAAATGATGACTGGCGTATTGCGCAAAGGTCTTTCCATAATCCAAAGCCATGGGATGCTTCACTGCGCGTATAAGCTTTTCTTGCTCAGGGCTTATGGGGCTATCTGCCAGCTTTTGCCAAAATTGTAACCATGCATCCACCACTATATCAAAAGTATATAATTGGGCGGCGCGTTCTTTAGCCTTGGCTCCCATACTTTTACGTACATCTTCGTGGGCAATGAGCCTATACAAAGCTTGCTCCAAGGAAGGCACATGCATGGCTGTTTGTTGACTGCGCAAAAGCTGATGCACCTTATTATACATCACCGCCGCCAAAGAATCCAATCGCGGCGTATCGGTGGGAGCAAGAGTGGGGACAAGCAAACCCGTTTGCCCATGTACCACTATATCTTTATAGCCATCCCAATTACTGGCAATGACAGGTAATGCCGATTGCGCAGCTTCCACCAAGGTCAGGCCAAAGGTTTCTTGAATATTATCCACCGGAGATACAAAGATATCTGCCGCCGCAAAAAGCTGTTTTTTCAGTTCACGCGAAGGGTTGGGCGCCAAGGTAAAGGGAATATCCCAGGCCTCAGCCAATTGTCGTAATTGCGATTCAAGCGTATCCCCCGCGTCCATGGCTCCGGCCATAAAGAAAAAGAAAGACAGTTCAGGGTGCTTCACACGCACACGACGTAAAGCGGCAAATAAAGGGCGCACATCCATTTTATCCACAAGGCTTATGCGCCCATACAGTAAAATGAGTGCCGTTTGCGGCGCTAATCCATATTGCTGGCGTAAGACCTGCCTGAGGGAAGCATCTTGCCCTAAATCCGGCTCCGGCACACCTAAGGGAATCACCTGTAATTGCGGCTCGCGCCACGTATCGGGTAAATCATATGCCGCCCTTGCATGACTATACCACCCTTGCATGATGGCACGGCTGGCAAAAGAGGTACAACCAATACCGTCACGCGGCGTGCACCCTTGCCATACATGGCCCAAAGTACTTTGGGCATAATCCACATAGCTTATGGTGTGATTCACCGCCGTTATGGGGAATAAATACGGTGCAAAGGCATTGCGCGCACGGCACATATAGGCAAATTCTGTCATGGGGTCGGAAAAATGACATACCGTATAAGGTACTATTTTTAATCTTTTTTCCAATTGTGTACGCGGAAAAGCATGCAAGGCGCCGCGCTGCAATAAAGGCGCAGCTGTGGCTTCTTCTTTCCATTTATGCAATAATTCTTGCGGATTATCCACAAAAAAATGATACATATCAAAAGGATCTTTACGAAAAAGAGCCCGAATGAAGCCCATATTTGCTTGCTTGCGTCCCACAATGGGGCCACCTTCAAAATAGGGATGCAAGGAAAGAAAGGTTCGTGACATGATTTTTCCTACAAGTATTTTTTACAAAGTATGACAGATGATGTTAAAGCTTATTGGATTTGGTACCAGCATAGGTAAAATTCCCTTTAACCATGCTGAAAAAGCTTCCCTTATCAATGCCTAAAGGCTTGCCACACAGGCACCAAACCTTACCATCACGCTCAGTAACTTCATACATCTTACTTATGCGCTCTTTATGACAGCGCAAAACTTCGCCCTGCCCAAGCTTCATATACTTCCAAATTTTACGACGGCATGCTGCACATTTTATGGTTAACATACAGCCATCTTAACAAATATGAACCATAAAGACAATGCATGCAGCGTCACGTACTCTTGCCTCAAAATAATTTTCTCTTGGCAGTGTGCCATGCATATTCTACACTATTGACGCGTTCTTTGCCCTTCTTTTCTCATGTGTAACCTTAGTATAAGGCAATTGTAAGCCATGCACACAGCTCAAAATACCAAACATACTTCCGATATTTATGATGAACTACTCTTCTTTTGGGGTGATGAACACTGGCTTGCCTATGCACAGCAGCATGACCTTGCAGCCAAAGCCGCGCAGCTCATGCAAGGTATGGATGCCCCTTCCAAGGCTTATATTCAAAAGCATATGGAGCTCATAACCTTATTGCCCTTTAAAGAGCACATAAAGCTTAAGCGTAACTTTTTGCTTACACCTCGTGATTTTGAAGATGCTGAAGTGGCCAGTCAATTTTCTTTTCATCGCCCTTTAACTTTGCAAGAACTTTTTTTATACGCCAATAAATACGGCATGCGAGATCTACCGGAGGACGTCTTTTCTCGTATCAACGAATCGCATATCATTGATGGTGGCGCCTTCACCGGAGATACTTTGCTCTTATTTCATGAGCTCTTTCCAAAATCACGCATTTTTGCCTTTGAACCACAAAAATCTGCCTATGAAAAACTCACACACAATATTGCAAAACACAAGCTTGACACACAAACGGTCCCCCTATGCCGCGGCTTAAGTCACTGCTCTGAAAAAATACCTTTGTATACCCGCTTTGCCGCAGACTCAGCCGCATCTTGTCATAATCATACACAAGATGATAAAATACTTACAGAAACAATCACTACCGTCACCGTGGATGAGGTGTTTAAATATAACACTGAGCCCCTAGGGCTCATTAAACTTGATGTGGAAGGTTTTGAAAAAAAAGCTCTACAAGGTGCAGAAAAAACTATTCGTAAGCATAAACCTGTCATTGTGGCGGCTATTTATCACAGCCCTGAAGACTTTTTTGAAATCAAAGCCTTGTTGCAAGAATTTCACGCAGAGTATCGCTTTATGGTGCGGCGTAGTGAAGTGGTCATGGCCATGGCAGATTTAGTCCTCATTGCTTATTAGTAATAATTACTAAATAAAAACAAGAGCATACACTTTTAAAAAACTTGAAGACTCATGAACAACATGTTATCATGTATGGCATGAGGAAATGGGCAAATTTGTACAGACTCGGCCGCATAAATTTGTCTTAAAGCTAATAGGGGCCGAAGTATAGATAGAGGGGTTTATGACAAACTTAGTAGGTGAATTTTTTGGCACCATGATTTTGCTTTGCTTTGGTGCTGGTGTTGTGGCGTGTTGTATTTTAAAAGATTCCAAAGCCTATGGTGGTGGATGGATATGCATTACAGCCGGTTGGGCTTTTGGCGTTATGATGGGCGTGTACACAGCTGTGGCTTTGGGCGCACCTCAAGCAGACCTTAACCCAGCAGTAACATTAGCTAAAACATTACTTGGCGTGTACACACCAGGTCATGCCATTGTTACTGCATTGGCACAACTTGCTGGCGCGTTCATGGGCGGTGTCATTGTATGGTTGGCATACTTGCCTCACTGGGAGCGTACCGAAGAAGCCGGCGCTAAACTTGCCGTATTCAGCACCGGTCCTGCCATTCGTAACACCCCTGCCAACTTCATTTGCGAAACCATTGGTACCTTCTTACTTATCTTTGGTATCTTTATGATTTTCCATAAAAATAATGGACAATTACCTGCTGGTTATGGCCCTTACATGGTGGCTGTTTTGGTATGGGCATTGGGTCTTTCCTTTGGTGGCCCCACCGGCTACGCCATTAACCCAGCTCGTGACCTAGGCCCACGTTTGGCGCACTTTGTGCTTCCCATTGCCGGTAAAGGTAGCTGCGATTGGGGCTATGCATGGATACCTGTGGTAGCTCCTTTGGCCGGCGCTGTTTTGGCTGTTCTTGTGGGCAAAATGGTAGGCGCTCTATAAGAGCTCACCGTATTTTTAAAATATTTATTTTTAAGGAGTTTTTATGAGCGCTAAATATATTCTCGCTTTAGATCAAGGCACCACTTCTTCTCGTGCCATTTTATTTGACCGTAAATCCAATATCGTACAAGTAGAGCAAAAAGAATTTACACAAATATACCCGCAGCCAGGTTGGGTAGAGCATAGCCCCACGGAAATCTTTGATACCCAAAGCCATGTGGCTCGCGATTGCGTAAAAGCCGCCGGCATTAGCGGCAATGATATTGCTGCCATTGGTATTACCAACCAACGCGAAACCACTGTGGTGTGGGACAAAACCACCGGTGAGCCTGTGTACAATGCCATTGTATGGCAAGATCGCCGTACTGCTGGTTTTTGCGACCAATTGCGCGCTGAAGGTAAAGCTGACGTTATTCGCGAAAAAACCGGCCTTGTACTGGATGCGTACTTTTCCGGTACCAAGGTTCGCTGGATTTTAGATAATGTACCCGGTGCTCGCGCCAAAGCAGAAGCCGGAGAATTGCTCTTTGGCACCATTGATACTTGGCTTATTTGGAACCTTAGCAAAAAAACGGCTCATGTAACCGACCCTTCCAATGCTAGCCGTACCCTGCTCTTTAACATTCACACCGGTCAGTGGGATGATGAGCTTTTAGAGATTCTTGGTGTACCCCGTAAAATGCTCCCAGAAGTGCAACCTTCTTCCAGCGTTATGGCACAAACACATCCTGAATTTTTTGGCAAAGCTGTACCCATTTCTGGCGTGGCAGGTGACCAACAAGCTGCCACCTATGGCAATGCCTGCGTACAAGAAGGCATGGCTAAAAATACCTATGGTACGGGTTGCTTCTTACTTATGAACACAGGCACTGTGGCTAAAGAAAGCAAAAATAATATGCTAACCACCGTGGCTTGGCAAAATCCCAAGGGCATGCATTATGCCTTGGAAGGCAGTGTCTTTGTGGGCGGCGCCGTGGTGCAATGGCTTAGAGATGGTTTGCAAATCATTAAAGATTCTTCCGACATGGAAGGCTTAGCCTCCACAGTACCTGACAATGGCGGTGTATTCTTTGTGCCTGCTTTTGTGGGTCTTGGTGCACCTTATTGGGATCAATACGCTCGCGGTACCATGGTGGGTATTACTCGCGGTACTTCTCGCGGTCATATTGCTCGCGCTACCCTAGAAAGCATCGCTTTACAAACCCTTGATATCATTGATGCCATGCAAAAAGACGCCGGCGTGCCTTTAACCACCTTACGTGTGGACGGTGGCGCTAGCCGCAACAGCATGCTCATGCAATATCAAGCCGATATCACCGGTGTAGTGGTGGAACGCCCCACCGTTACCGAAACCACAGCCCTTGGCGCCGCCTACTTGGCCGGTCTTGCTGTGGGCTTTTGGGAAACAGAAGAAGAAGTGGCTGCCAACTGGCAACTTGATCGCCGCTTTGAGCCTAAAATGTCTGCCGAAGTACGTGAGCAACATTTATATCAATGGCATCGCGCCGTGGAACGCTCCCGCGCATGGATTGAAGAAGACAAATAAGCTTCTGCACTAACATCATAGAAGGGGAACTTTTGTACATAGCAAAGGTTCCCCTCATTTTTTCTCCAAAACATGACTTTTTTGCCTTCACATTGACTTTTGCGTCATTTCTAGTGAGAATGCACCCACACATTTTATACGGGGAATATTATGAAAGAATATCAAGTTGTCATCATTGGCGGCGGCGCCACGGGTATTGGCATACTGCGAGACCTGAGCATGCGCGGCATTAAGGCCTTGCTTTTAGAGCAAGGGGGGCTGGCGTACGGCACCTCGTCACGCTTCCACGGCCTTTTACACAGCGGTGCACGCTACGTCATGGGCGATAGCGAATCAGCCCGAGAATGTATTGAAGAAAATACCCTCCTACGCAAAATGTGCAAACAATGCGTGGAAGAAACCGAAGGTTTTTTTGTACAAACTCCGGAAGACCCCGATGCCTTTGTGGAGCCTTGGGTGCAAGCTTGCGGCGCGGCAGGCATTGAAGCTATCCCCCTTGATGTGGCACAGGCAAGACAATGGGAGCCGCACCTTGCCAAGGATATTAAAAAAGTCTATCGCGTACCCGACTCATGTATCGATGGTTTTCGCTTGGTATGGCATAATGCCGCCGCTGCAAGACGCCATGGCAGTGATTTTTTAACCTATCATCAAGTGGTGGGCATTGACACAGCTAGCGGGGCAGTGCAAGGCGTGCACGTACTAAACAAGTTAAGCCAAGAAAAGTTCTATGTCCCCTGTCAATATATAGTTAACGCTGCAGGTTCTTGGTGCGGTGAAATTGCGCAAATGGCCGGACTGGACGTGGAAGTATCCCCCGATCGCGGCACCCTCATTGTGTTTAACTATCGCTTTACTTCAAGGGTTATTAATCGCCTGCATAAAAGTTCTGACGGTGATATTTTTGTACCTCACGGCTCCGTGACCATTTTAGGCACCACCTCAAGCCCTGCCAAAAGCCCTGGCGATACACGCCCCACCAGTGCTGAGGTTTTGCGCCTTTTAGAAATTGGTAAACCCCTCTTCCCTCAAATTAAAGATTATCGTATATTACGCGCCTTTGCAGGCACTCGTCCCCTCTACACGCCCAGTGGCACTTCAGGGCGCTCTGCCAGCCGCAATTTCCATATTGTGGATCATAGCCATGACGGCCTCAGCGGTTTTGGTAGTATCTTTGGGGGTAAGCTCACCACCTATAGGCTTATGGCTGAAAAAATGTCCGATGTGGTGTGTCAGCATTTGCATATAAATGCGCGCTGTCGCACCGCCACCGAGCCTTTGGTGGCAGAAATAGATGAACAAACCCGCGACAAAGCCAGAAAGCTCTTTCCCGGTCATGATTTGCATCTTGTGGAAGACCGCCTCGGCGATTCTTTTACTGCCATGGCCAACACCATGGCTCAGGAAGGCATGGTAAAAAATGATCTTTTATGCGAATGCGAAATGGTAAGCACCGCTGAGGTTATGCATGTGGCGCAAGATGAAGCCACCCACAGCCTCACAGATATACGTTTGCGCACGCGTCTTGGCATGGGCACGTGCCAAGGGATTTTCTGTTCTTTACGCACCATTGGCGCCTTAACAGAAAAAAATATCCCCCTTAAGCTTAAACCCACGGAAAATTTACGCTCATTTTTAAATGAACGCTGGAAAGGCCTGCGCCCTGCTTTATGGGGAATGCAGCTTAAAGAATTGGAACTAGGGCGCGCCATATATGCCGCCACCTTAAATATAGACGGAGCAAGCCATGAACAAAAAGATTAACGACCATGTTCTTGTGGTAGGCATGGGCATGGCCGGTCTTATGGCTGCCTATACAGCGATACAAAAAGGAAAAAATGTCACTCTTTTAGCCACAGGGCTTGGGGCTTTATCCATTGCCAGTGGCTGTATAGATGTGCTGGGTTATTTACCGCAAGCAACAGAAAGCCAAGGCACACACAGCGACATGGCGCCTTTGCCTGTGCAAAACCCTTGGGAATCTTTAGCACAATTACCCTCCTGTCATCCTTATAGTATCATAGGGCGTGACGCGGTGGAAAAATCCATACAGTGCTTGCAAGAGCTCTTTGCTGCTCAAGGGGCAAATTTTCTCGCCAAGGCACAAGAAAATACCTTGGTACCCACCATTATAGGTACCTTTAAGCCTACTTATATGTACCCTGCCTCCAGCGACAGTGCGCCCATTTTTGCCGCCAAACGCGCCTTGGTGGTCAGTGTGGATGCCATACGTGATTGCCACCCGCAACTCATCGCACAGCAATTGCAAAAATACCCTGCCCTGAAAGAAGTCACTTTTAGTACGGCGTCTTTAGCATCTCACTTTGGCGCTGCCCATCGCGCTGTCAGTGCTTTAGATGTGGCACGTTATGTGGACAGCGAACAAGGTTTTGCGTGGCTTAGTGCAGCCTTGGCACCTTTGGCTCAAAATGTAGATGTTATTATTATGCCGCCTATTTTGGGTACAAAATTGAAACAAAACCATCAACGCGAGACCTCTGCTTGGGAAAAACTTCAAGAAAAACTCGGCTGTGCTGTGGTGGAAATGCTTTCCTTACCGCCGGCTGTGGGGGGTAATCGCCTTTACTCCGTGCTTATGGACGGCTTACGCAGCCTTCAAGGTAAAGAAGGCTCTGGCCGCTTACGCATCATTGAAAATGCCACCATTACTCGCGCCGAAATAAACAATGCACATTGCACAGCGCTTATTTCTTATGCTGAAGGTACAGAGCAGCGCCATGAAGCCGATGCTTTTATCTTGGCCACAGGAGGTATTTTGGGCGGAGGCATTGAAACGGAGCCAGGCAAAGCCTATGAGCGTATCTTAGGTATTGAACTACAAACGCCCGCCGAACAAGAGCAATGGGCTGTGGAAAATGCCTTTGGTAGCCATGCCTTCACTAAGATGGGCGTCATTGTCAACGAAAAGCTCAATCCCGTGGACGCTCAAGGTACTATCTTGGTAGATAATGTACATTTTGCAGGGCGTAGTTTAGGTGTTTACGATTTTGCAGCGGAAAAAAGCGGCAATGGTGTGGCTTTAGCCACAGCCTGGTATGCAGCGCAACAAATCTGAGGTTCCCATGAGTCATATAAATCCTGATGCTTGTATAACGTGCTCCACCTGTGTGGCGCAATGTCCCATTGCCACGGTGACCACAGAATTTTTGGGGCCCCGTATGATAGGGCCTGCCCATGAGCGTTTTCGTCTTATGGGCATGGCGGAAGAGCAATCCTTACACTATTGCTCCAATTGTAAAAATTGCGACATTGCCTGCCCGCACAGTGTCCCCATTTCTACCTTTAACATGCTGGCACGCGCTGCCTATGCCAAAAAACACGGGCGTTCCCTGCGAGATTGGATGCTTGCCCATGGCGCTGACATTGCCCAATATGTAGGCTTTATTCCCGCAGCTTTACGCAATTTTGGCATGAATAATCCCCTTTCACGCCAAGCATTACATGCCCTTGGCGTGCATAAAAAAGCCCCCTTACCGGCTTTTGCCACCAAAACCTTTAGGCAACAATTTGCCCGCATACAGCAACCTGCGCTCAATGAGCATGTGGTCTTTTTCCCCGGATGTTATGTGGATATTTATGATCCGCAAACGGGCATAGACATGGTGTATGCCCTCAATAAAGCCGGCTATGCTGTTATTTTACCAGAAAATACCAGTTGCTGTGGTTTGCCCATGGTGGCCAATGGCTTTTGGGAAGATGCGCATAAAGGAGCACAGCGTAATATACAAGCCCTCTCGGCATGGGGCAAAAAAGGTATTCCCATGCTTACAGGATGCCCTTCATGTGCACTTATGTTTAATGGGGATATAGGACATTACTTCCCTGAACTTGTCCAAGAATACGGTAAAATTACCCTTATGGATGCGCAGCAATTCCTTTTAGAATGTTTTGACGCAGGCAAAATGCGCCTCAAAGAAAGCTTAACTGACACCCAGGACACAAGCAGCATTATGTACCATGCCCCTTGTCACTTGCGCGCGCAAGGCTCAGGTTTACTGGGCTATGAGCTCTTGCAAAAAGCCTATGGCAATGCTGTGCAAAATGCCCATGCAGGCTGCTGCGGAATCTCAGGAAGCTATGGATTTAAAAAAGAAAAATATGATATTAGCATGCAGGTGGGGCAAAATTTGTTCACCACCATTACAGCATCTCAGGTGAATATGTGTAGCAGCGAATGTGGCACCTGTCGTATGCAAATTACTCACGGCACGCAAAAACCCTGTTTGCATCCTGTAAGTTTACTTAAAAAAGCCCTACAATAAGCGCTGTTTTGGGGAGGGACATGGGCTCCCTCCCCTTCTTAAAAAAAGTCTTATACGCCGTAATGCTGCAGCAAAATCCTTTCTGCTTCTGCATTCCACAAACCATTATGCGCTGCCACACTTTGAGCTAATTTTTCAAAGAGTGGATCTGTCTTGCCAAGCTCTTCAAAGTCAGCAATGGCCGTTAAGGGCATATTGATGGGTGTATAGCTTAAGATTTTACCTGCACGAATATCAGGCAAAGTCGCTGTGGTATCTGCCACAGCATCAAGACCACAAATGTGGCTTACCATCACAGCAGTGTGCAACTTCCCTTCTTCAGAAAGCTTAATGGCTTCTTTTAAATCGTCAGTATTGCCACCGGTACTACCCAAGATATGGGTGGATAAGTAGTGACAATTATAAAGATTAATATTAGCCGTAAAATCTGCATTGGAAGGGCCGGCAAAGAAATTCATGCAACCATCAAAGGCCATGAGCTTATCACCAAGTTCTGCCAATTCCTGAATGGGCGCATACACAAAAACATCGTCATAGCCCTTACCTTCGCTGATATCTAACAGCTCTTTGTATACATCGGGGCTTTTGAGCGGATTTATATACACAAGTTCCACGCCATTTTGCTTGGCAAATTCTGGTGTTACCAACTCTTTAGCACGGGCAATGCGCGCATCGTCCACATCGGTTACCACCACACGAGCAGGCTTATTGCCGGCCACCAAAGGATATTCAATGGCGCCAAGACCCATGGGGCCGCAACCACCAAGAATCAGCACATTTCCGCCTTCTTTAATGCCCATGGCATGCTCATAATTTTGCTTATTGGTATGATACATAATGTTATAACCACCAATAATGCAGCTCATGGGCTCGCCCAAGGAGGCGTCAAAATAGGCTTCGCCATTGTAATGGAGCAAGCAACCTATTTCCATGACTTCTTGCGGAATAATGCAATAGGTGGCGGCGCCGCCAAAAAATTCATAAGAGTACCCGGGAGAAGCCAAGCTTCCCTTATAATTAAGCGCAGGTTGTAAGGCAAACTTTTCGCCTTCTTTGAATTCGTGTTGCCATTTTTTGCCCACTTTCACAATATCGCCGGCAAATTCATGCCCAATGATAATGGGATTGGTATCCACATTTTGCGGGCAACGCTTATGTGCTTTGCCTTGACGCAATAATTTATAGGTGGACATGCAAATGCTATCGCTAATAATCTTCACTAAAATTTCATCATCTTTAATTTCAGGAAGCTCAAATTCATCTAATCGTAAATCATCGGCGCCATACATGCGCACGGCTCTGGTAGTCATACCCATAATCGTAAACCTCTTGGAATTCTCTTCTTATGAAGAGTTTATTTATATTCAAGCTTAACTTGTGTAAGCAATGTAGTAATGCAATCCATGGACGGAGCCTTGGTGCCTTCAGTGGTTACCGCTCCGGCACTACACGCCATGGCTAAACGCGCTGTATCTTCAAAACTCGCCCCATGCATATACGCATGCGCCACAGCGCCCACCATACTATCTCCTGCGCCCACAGTGGAAGAGGCCTCCACCTTTAGTACAGGAGCCACAAGGCAAGCTTCTTTATTTACAAAGATAGCACCCTCATGCCCTAGGGAAAGTGCCACCATGCCCACCTGTTTGCTGTGTATAAGCTCTTGACACAGGGCAATAAGCTCATCGGTGGTGACATCTTCTGCACTTTGCCTTTTAAAGTAACGTAACAATTCTTCTTTATTAGGCTTTACAAAGTCTGGCGCCGCTTCTACAGCTTCGGCAAAAGCCTCTCCGTCTGCATCCACAAAAACCACAGCACCTTGGGCTTTGAGCTTTTGTGTTAACTCTTTATACAAAGAAGGCTTAGCACCAGCATGCATGCTGCCGGCCAGAACAAAAAGGGATTTGCCATCACTGGGAATATAATCAAAAAGCTTTTGCACAAGAAGTTCTTCTTCTGCCACGCTCACAGCAATGCCGGGATCATTCACCTCGGTAATGCCATTAACAGTGTCTAAAAGCTTTAGATTAATACGCGTTACCCCTTGCACACGCACAAAATCATGTTGCAAGGACAAACCATCCAGCATGGCAAGCAGCGCATCTCCCGTACTGCCCCCCACAAAACCCGTAGCCACACTTTGGCCGCCCAAGGTGGCAATGAGCTTAGAAACATTAATGCCTTTGCCTCCAGCATCCAAAGTACTTTTTTGAATGCGATTAAGGCCGCCAGGAACCAAAGGCTCAATGGTGGCTGTTTTATCCAGCGCAGGGTTCAATGTAACAGTTATAATCATTTTTTAGCCTGTGAACAGTTCTAAAATTTTTTCTTTACTGGCCGCTGCCACTAAATCTTCCACATCGCTTTCTTCTTCAAGGGTTTCCACGATATTTTGCAAAATCTCTAAATGTTCATCACCCAAGGCAGCAATGCCCACCACAAGCTTCACAGGATTGCCATCCCAGTCTAAGCCCTCAGGATATGTGATCACGCATAAGCCGGTTTTTTTAATATGCTCAGCGGCGGATTTTTCCCCATGAGGAATGGCTATAAGGTTACCAATGGCCACGGAAAAGCCTGCATCACGCGCAATCATGCTTTCCACATAGGCTTCTTCCACCACGCCGGCCTTCACAAGCATGGCGCCGCAACGCTTAATAACATCTTCTTTGGACTCTACAGCTTGACCAATGATAATATTTTCTAATGCTAACATATGTATTCCTTTTCAGTTACGGTTATTTATAAACAACGCCGTCCACAATCTTTAATTCACCGATGAGGACATCGTATTCAGGTGCATTGAGGAAATTACTGATTAAAACTAAATGCGCCGTGGGATTAGCCTGCGCGGCACGCTCACCCAGTTGATTATGCGTCACCACAATATCCGCATCGGCGGGGATTTCACTCACAGGGGAGTGCTTAACTTCTACGCCCTCAAAACCGGCTGTGGCCAATTTTTTGCGCAATTTCGTGGCGCCCATGGCACTACTGCCCATGCCGGCATCACAAGCAAAGATAATCTTTTTAATGACACGTTGTTGCCCAGCCTCAGCACTTGAAGCTTCGGCTGCATTGCTGCTATCCGCTGCACTGCCCTTGGCAGCCGCCTTCATATCTTGCATTTTTGCGGCGGCTTGTGCCATGGAGTCTTCTCCTTCTTCCGCATCTTTAGCAAACATTTTTAACAGCACCACAGAAAGCACAAAGGTAACCACAGCCGCAAGACCTATACCGGCCACGTTGGCCACATAGGATCCGGAAGGCGTCATGAGTAATTCAGCAAAAATACTGCCCGGTGCTGCGGGGCCAGTGAGGCCGCCACCCAAAAGGCTTAAAGTAAACACGCCTGTGGAACCACCGGCAATAAGAGCAATAATGAGCACAGGGTTCATAAGCACAAAGGGGAAGTAAATTTCGTGAATTCCCCCAAAAAAGTGAATGATGGCCGCACCAGGAGCGCTGCTTTTGGCTGTGCCTTTGCCCACTAACATATAGGCTAGCAACAAGCCAAGACCAGGTCCAGGGTTGGATTCTATCATAAAGAAGATAGATTTTCCCGCTGCGGCCACTTGCTCTGCACCTAAAGGCGTAAACACCCCATGGTTAATGGCATTATTAAGAAAGAGAACCTTGGCCGGTTCCACAAGGAAAGATGTTAAGGGCAAAAGTCCATGGTTCACAAGCCAGCTTACGCCTACGCCCAAAGCACTGGTACCCGTTTCCACCATGGGACCAATGGCATAAAAAGCAATGATGGCAATAAGTGAGCCAATAATACCTGAAGAAAAATTGTTCACTAGCATTTCAAAACCGGCGGGAATCTTCCCTTCCACAGCGCGGTCAAAGGCGCGAATGGCTACGCCACCAAGGGGCCCCACAATCATGGCGCCTAGCAACATGGGTGTGGAGGGCGCACCCATAATCACACCAAAGGTAGCCACAGCCCCCACCACACCGCCGCGCACATCGTGCAAAGCCTTACCGCCGGCAAAACCAATGAGTATAGGAAGCAAGTACGTAAGCATAGGCCCCACAAGGGCGGCCAATTTTTCATTGGGCATCCACCCCACAGGGATAAAGAGCGCGGTAATAAGCCCCCACGCAATGAAAGCGCCAATATTTGGCATAACCATACCGCTTAAAAAACGCCCAAATAACTGAACTCTTTTTTTCATAACTACCACAACTCCTCGATTCTATTTTTCTTTTGCCTTGTGCTTTTTTTCAGGCAAAAATCACACACGATATTCACATTATTATCTATAAATTCCATTAAATCCGTATACATTCTTAACCTTATTCCCCTTTGAACACCATTGCACATGTATGAAAAAAGTTAAGATGACGCAAGCTTTTTTTCACAATCTCCGTTAAAAAAACACCTCACTGAAACAAAATGTTTCCACCCTTACTATAATATGTATACAGAAAACAGTATTTTAGGTTCTTGTATAAGCAAAACAAGGGCTTGACAAAAATACAGTAACTATGCATTTTTGTAAAAATTTTCCTAAAGGTACGCCCATGAAACTTTATGACCAACACCTACACACCTTTATTTCCAGTGATAGTCAAGAACGCTTTGAAAACTATATAAAGGTAGCCGAAAGCCTAGGGCATACACATTTTGTTACCACTGAGCATTTGGATCTTTCTTGCCACAGCTTTGGTGGGGACGATATGCCTGACCTTGTGGCTTTTCAAAACTGCCTTGACAACTTGCAAGAAAAAACATCTTTGCAAATACTTAAAGGCATTGAAATAGGTTATAAACATTCTCGCATTCACGACATTGAAGCTATTTTGCAAAAAGAAAATTTTGACGTCATCATCATGTCTGTGCATGAAAGTGAAACAGCTTCTTGCCTTGACCCAGTCTTTTTAGGTGAGTTCACCCCAGCGCAAGCCTATGATGCATATTTGGATATTTATTTACATATGCTCGAAAATATACACAATTATGACATTGTGGGTCATGTGGATTTTTTACTCAGATATATGGATAAAACCCCCATTGAAAACCATGAAGAAAAACTCACAGCACTTTGTCAAAAAATTATAGCACAAGATAAATGCTTAGAGTTTAACACACGCTTTTTATACAGACATGACGATAGCTCCGCATTGCGCTATATTTTTGCTTTATACTATGCCTGCGGCGGCAGAAAAATTTCTTTAGGCAGCGATGCACACATGGTACGCGATTATTTAGGCGCATTTGACGACGCCCTAACCATTGTCAAAGATTTAGGTTTTACCCATGTAAGTACATTTCAAAAGCGTCAAGAAAATCGTATAAAAATATAACAGCCTGCCCGCACGCCCATGCGCGCAGGCTGTTTTTTCCTTAACTTTCAGATATTTTTTTGCGTAATGGAAGGATAGCTGAAGGCGTCACCGACAACTCGTCCAAGCCAATCTTATTAAAAAACTCTGTAAGTGCCATATCATAGGACAATTCACCGCAAATACCCGCCCAAATGCCATTGGCATGTGCGTTTTTGCATACCATTTCTATCATACGTAAAATGGCTTCGTGATGCGTATCATTAAATTCGGCAATACTGTCATTTTGTCTATCCGTAGCAAGGGTATATTGCGTCAAATCATTGGTACCCATGCTAAAGAAGTCCACTTCCTTGGCCAGTAAATCACTGATCATCACCGCCGCCGGCGTTTCAATCATAATACCCACGGGAATATCTCCCTTAAAGGGTATGTTGGCAGCCTGCAACTCTGCTTTCACTTCTTCAATAATAGCCTTGGAGCGGCGCACCTCATCCACAGAAATAATCATGGGAAGCATAAGGTAAATATTACCATAACATGCTGCCCTGTAAATGGCGCGCAATTGGGTTTTAAAAATATGCGGCTGGGTTAAGCAAATACGAATGGCACGCATACCCATGGCAGGATTTTCTTCATGAGGAAGATTAAAATAATCTGCTTGTTTATCGGCGCCAATATCCAGCGTACGTATGATGACGGGCTTATCTCCCATCTTTTTTGCCACAGTGCTATAGGCAATATATTGTGCTTCTTCCGTGGGATAGTCCTTACTTTCAAGATAAAGGAATTCACTTCTAAAAAGCCCAATGCCCTCGGCATCATTTTCCAGCACCGCTTCCACATCGGCCACGCAACCTATATTGGCATACAGCTTTATTTCGCGCCCGGATTTAGTCACTGTTTTTTTGCCTCTAAAAGATTCCAGCTGCTGCTTCTCATCTTCTATGGCTTGAAGCTGTTGCTTTTTCTCCGCCAAGGTTTGCTCATCAGGATCAATAATAACAACGCCTTCTTCACCATCAATGATGGCCAAAAAGTTATTGTATTTTTTATCCAGCCCATCTTCAAGGCCTATGACGGCAGGCAAGCTTAAGGTACGTGCAAAAATGGCTGTATGTGAGTTTTTACTACCCTTCATGGTGGCAATACCCAAAACTTTCTCTCTATCAAATTGTGCCGTTTCACTGGGGACAAAATCTTCCCCCGCATAGATATAAGCACCTTCATGGCTATCAACGCTTTGCTTATTCATTAAAATTTCAATGACGCGACGCGAAATATCTTGCACATCCAAAGCACGCGCCTTCATGTATTCGTCATCCATTTCCGAAAAAATCTTGGCGAATTGCTTGGCAGCCATACTCACTGCAAAGGCGGCACTGGCTTTATTGGTGGTAATTTCTGTGGTGATGGCTTCGCGATAGTCTAAATCATCCAGCATCATTTGATGCACTTCAAACAAAGCGGCATTTTCTTGCCCAAGCTTTTCTTCGGTTTTCTTGGCTATGGCACCCAATTGCTCAATGGCTTTTTCCCTCGCCTTTTCAAAAGCGGCTAATTCTTCTTCCACATTTTCAATGGCGTAAAATTCAATATCTAAATCTATTTGTGAGGGAAAATACATATGACCAATGGCTATCCCTTTAGACACACCCTTACCTTGCAATCGTATCATAATTTTATCCTTAAGCTAAAAAATAAAGCAGCCATAAAAAACTTATAGCTGCTTTGTAATTTTTATAAATTCTGCTCTAAAAAATCCTTGGCCATGGCGCAAGCTTGCTCAGCATCATCACCTTCAGCACTAAAGACAATCTCATCGCCTTTTTTGGCAGCTAAAGCCATTACTGCAAAAAGTTTTTTTCCATCTGCCTTTTTTTCACCCTTTTGGATAAAAATTTGCGAAGAAAATCCTTGTAATCCCTTCACCAAAAGGCCTGCAGGTCTTGCGTGAATACCTTGTTCATCTTTAATTACGTGAGTAAATGATGCCATATTCTCATCCTTTGTAAAATGTTCTTCAAATCATATTCATAAAAAAGCTTAACCCTTGTTATATAAAGGTTTTATTAGCTAAATCGTAAAATACGTCTCTAACTCTAGCATCAAAATCTTTTTCTAGCAAGAGCTTGTTCTTTCTTTCTCAAAGACAACCATAAAAACAAAATTTATATATATATGTAATTTAAAACAAATAAACAACTTTACCAAAGTGTATAAAAAGTTCTATATAAAAGTGACTAGGCACACTTTGCCAGTTCAGCATAAAGGATATTTCATGCTCAATAAAACATTACACGCATTACTCAGCGCCCAGGCCATGCCTCAATGGATACGTCAACACCTTCCTTGGGACACAGAAAAATACGCTCAAAATGAAAACAACCTTACGCCTGCCAAAAAAGTACAAACCGTGCCGCGTTGTCGTCGTTGCGGCTTATGCATGACAAGCAACCACCCTTGCCCAGTGCTCACCAATAAGCCACTCGAATAAGTACTGCGCATAAAACGCATAAGTACGATGCAAAATATGCCTTTTATGTTGAAATTTGCCTTAAAAGAATATATGTATGGTTGTGGCTAATTTTTTTTGGCAAAACTCTAACATTTAAGGGGATACCATGTTAAAAAAATTTTGTGTATTGTTTACTGTTTGCCTATTAAGTGTGACTTTTACATCTGCTGCCATGGCTGAAATTACCGTTGTGGCTTCTGAAAAGGCTGCCAAAGCCATTGGTCCTTATTCACATGGCATTGTTGCCAACGGCTTTGTGTTTGTTTCCGGACAAATACCTGTAAATGCTGAAGGTGTTATGGCTGAAGGTATTGAAGCACAAACCAAGCAATCTTTAGAAAATGTAAAAGCTGTTCTTGAAGCAGCAGGCTCCAGTATGGATAAAGTTGTTAAAGTTACTGTATTCATGAAAGATTTAAACGAATTTTCTAAAATGAATGCTGTTTATGGCACCTTCTTCAACGAAAAGAACTATCCAGCCCGTGCCACGGTGCAAGCTGCACGCATTCCTAAAGATTCTCTTGTGGAAATTGAAGTTATTGCCGTAAAGTAAATGGGCTAAACGCTGTAGTTAGTTAATGCTTAAAAACGTGTTTCCACTCGTTTTTAAGAAAGGCACGCCTGCTCCAAATACCCCTTCGGGGCCACCGGAAGTAAATTCCGGCTTATTTTACGCGCGGCAAGCCATGCCAAGGGCATGTCTTGAGTAGTCGACATCTGAAAAAAGCATTTCTTATGTCTAAAGATTGCCAGAAAACGTATTCCATACGTTTATTTCCGGCAATCTTTATTACGTTATTTGATTTATAAGTTCTATTTTTACTGATAGTTAAGTTGTTTTTCAGTGTCGACTAGTTAGTCGAACCTGAAAAACGTGTTTCCACACATTTTTCAAAAAGGCACGCCCACT
>CAYJHH010000041.1:0-21398 GCA_964369995.1 uncultured Desulfovibrionaceae bacterium | reverse complement strand
TGGGACGCCTCAATCTGCCGCAGACTACACTACAGACGTGGCGCCTTACGTGACCCTATGGGAAGAAGAAAAAGCGCGTAGGGAAGTTGTTGTACCGCCTACACTGGAAGAGGCGAAGCAAGCTAAAACAGCAGAAATTGACACCACAGCCACGGCTAAGATTACTGCAGGCTTTTGGTACCAAGATGAAAGCCTCATGGCTCAGCCCTTACACTTTAGTTTTGGCACCGAAGACCAGAGCAACTTTAACTCAGCCATGAATGGGGCGAATCTATATCTTATAAGCCAAGCTAGCGGGCAAAGCGTATCAGTGCCAAGCACCATTGGATGGAATGGCTACACAGACCTTGAGCACACCAATATTATACCTTTAACCTTTAATGCTTCTCAATTTGTGCAGTTTTGGGGCTACGCAGAAACCGTGCACAAGAATGATATTCTCACGGAGGCCAGAAGTTTCAAGGAACAAGTTTCGCAAGCCGACACAGTACAAGATGTGCAAGCCATAGCGTGGGTGTAATATGACGTATGCAAAAAAAATAAGTATAGCTTTTGACCAATTAGTCAATGCTCTTTGCGGAGGATGGCCGGATGAAACGTTAAGTTCAAGAGCGTACAGATGGTATACAGATGGCGTATACACATGGCCCATGCGCCTCATTAATGCCTTGTTCTTTTGGGAAAATGCTCATTGTCAAAACGCTTATGAAAGCGAACGCCATGATAGGCACCTACCGCCAGAAATGAGAGGATAGTATGGAGTCCCTTATGGCAACTCACGACACCCTTGGCTCCCAAAACAAGCATCATTGCCTCTTTACCGATATTACCAACCCTTATGAATGCCACACCATTCACCGAGATGTGAAGGAATTGCGCAGTGATTATAAAGAAATTCTTAAAAGCATAGCCCAATTGGAAAAAAGTATTGCCATAAATACCACCAAGTCCGCCGTGATTTCATCCCTTATAACCACTATGATGTGTGGTATTTTGGTGGGCTTGGGAACAAAAGTTATTACCGCCCTTGGCGCTTTTTAAGGAGCGTAGCATGCAAGTTAAACATTTTAAAGCCGCTGAATTTGCCTGTCGCTGCGGCTGCGGCCTTGGCCTTGAACATATGGATCCACGTCTTGTGGAAATTTTAGACCTTGTGCGCGCGGAACTTAATATGCCGCTGCGTATTAATTCCGCTGTACGCTGCTCAAAACACAATGCAGCCGTGGGCGGCAGTGCACGCAGTGAACATGTGCCTCAAAATACCGACACAGGCAAATGCACAGGGGTGGATGTACATTTGCCAAATACGAACTTTTTATACCATTTATTGCGTGCCTTGCATAAACATGCCGTGCCACGCCTTGGTTTGAATCAGCAAAAAATGTTTTTACATCTTGGTTTAAGTAAAAATCATCCACAACATGTCTTTTTTAATTATTAGGGGGCGCCATGGCCATGCTCGAAGTGTTGGGTGGCGTGGCATCCTTGCTCATGAAGGGCATGGATTTATTTGGAGATGATGACAAACAAAAAGCAAAACTTCTCTTAAAACAAATAGATGTATTGCAAGCTCAAAACACAGCGCAAGCTGCCATCAATGAACAAGAAGCAGGGCATGCCTCGCTTTTCGTGGCGGGATGGCGCCCTTGCATAGGCTGGGTTTGTGCTTTGGCCATTGCCTTTTCTTTTATCATTAAACCCTATGTTTTTCCCTTTTTATATGCTTCTTATCCGGCATTGGCACATTTGCCGGATAATCACGAAAGCCTTTTTGAATTGGTGCTTGGTATGTTGGGTTTGGCAGGTTTACGCACCTTTGAAAAAAAAACCGGTGTAATTAAATAATCGAACCTGAAGACAAGCTTTCACACAAGCTTTACTGCCAGTACATACTTTTCAGTCTCGACTAACTACATAGCGAGGAAAACAATGCGTGTAGCCATTACTAATTTTACCGGAGGCGAGGTGGCGCCTTCTCTTTCGGCGCGTTACGACCTTACGCGCTATAAAAACTCTGTGCAATGCATGGAGAATTTTTTACCCACCATTCACGGCAATGTGGAGCGGCGCCCAGGCACCCTTTTTGTGGCTGACCTTGGTACCGGCCTTGAAAATGACGCCGTGCTTTTTCCTTTTTCTTTTTCTGTGGAGGCAGCGCACAATTTTGTGCTTATTTTTTCCCATAAAAACTTGCGCCTTGCCCATGGGAACCATTTAGTGGAAAATGTCTCTTTATCCACTCCTTATGCCGCTGCAGATCTCCCCTCCCTCTCCTTTGCTCAGGTGGGAGATATTATTTATTTAGCCCACAACAATTACCCGCTGCATAAGGTCACCCGTTCCGGCGCGGGGCCTCAATATGTGTGGCAAATTGAGCAGGTGGTGCTCAATGCCTCTTTGGCTTCACCTACGGCTCCTTCCGTCACTTTTTCTGGCGAAGCTGAAGGGTACACTTTGCGCTATAAAGTGGTGGCTGTGGATGTTCATGGTAAAGAGTCCTTACCCTCAACGGCAGGAGCTGTGAATGGAAAACACCCTTCTGATTGGGTTGTGGGTGATAGCGCTCATCTAAGCTGGAACGCCGTACCCGAGGCTGTGGAATACAATATTTACCGAGAAGAGGCAGGGTATTTTGGATTCATTGGCATATCTAGCACCCTTTCTTTTGTGGATAACAATTATGAGGCAGACATTGCCGATACTCCCAAGGAGGATTGGGATCCCTTTGCTCATGGTAATCATCCCGGTACGGTATCTTTTCATCAACAGCGTATGATTTTGGCCGCCACAAGCCTTAGCCCTCAAGCTTTTTATATGTCCCGTGTGGGAGATTTTGAAAACTTTCGTAAATCTCGCCCCTTGCAAGAAGATGACCCCGTGGAATACCATGTGGCTTCAAGTAATATTGACACCATCACTTGGGCAGCAAGCTTTGGAGATTTACTCTTGGGTACCAGCGGCAGTGAATACAAGGTCAGCGGCGACGGCGCGGCTATTTCTGCCACCAATGTACACATAACAGCCCAAAGCTATTGGGGCAGCTCTCACTTATTTCCTATAATCATAGGGAATTCCATCATGCATGTGCAAAGGCATGGTGCCAGAGTGCGTGATCTTTTTTATAGCCTTGAAAAGGACGGATATGCCGGCAATGACCTTTCTATCATGGCACCGCACCTTTTTGACGGACACAGCTTACGCCAATGGGCCTATCAACAAACGCCCTTTTCCACTTTATGGATGGTACGCGATGATGGCGTGTTGCTGGCGCTTACCTATATGAAAGAACACGATATTTGGGGATGGAGTCGTCATACAAGCGCAGGAAAAGTGCGCTCAGTGGTGACCATATCCAGCGCAGAAGGCGACGCCATCTATATGGTGGTGCAGCGTACAGTGGAAGGCCAAGAGCGTTATTACCTAGAAAAATTGCATACTCGCTGGCATGAAAGCCAAGGCATAGAAGCCGCCTTTTTTGTGGATAGCGGCATACAGGCCAACTATGATACAGCCAAGCACAGCATTGACGGCCTACAGCACCTGGAAGGATGCACTGTTTGTGCTTTGGCAGACGGTAGCCCCGTGGAAAATTTGCGCGTGACACAAGGCAGCATTGAATTGCCCTACGCTGCCAAAAACGTACATGTGGGGCTAGCCTACACCTCAAAACTTGCCCCATTGCCTGTGGAAGGTGATGGACAAAATGGCTCTACCCTTGGAAAAATGCGCGCCCTAGGCCAATGCATTGTACGCTTGCAATCATCCATAGGCGGTAAATACGGTGCTGATCCAGAAAATTTGTATGATTTTCCTTTTGTACCCACAGCATGGGGGCAAGCGGTACAGCCTTACAGCGGCGATATGCATTGCACCCCCGGCGGCGGGCAAAGCCCTCACAGTACCTTATGGCTTATGCAAACAAGCCCCCTGCCTTTCAGCGTGGCGGCCATTGTTATGGATATAGATATGCCCTCTTAACCCTTTCAGGAGTTTTTATGCTGCATTTTACCACAGAAAGCCTCCACACTGTGGCGCCACATATCTCTGCTCTTTTGCAAGCGCATTGGGATGAAGTGGAAGCCAGTATGCACGGCACCAGAACCTATGAACTCAACCTTGCACAATACCAGCTTTTTGAACAATTGCACATGTTACATATTATCACAGCAAGGGATCAGAACAGAAAACTTTGCGGCTACGCAGCCTTTACCTTAAGCCCTTGCCGCCATCAAAAAGAGATTTTTGTGGCTACGCTTGATGCTTTTTATCTGGCACCGGCACAGCGCCATGGCCTTAACGCACTCACTTTTTTGCGCCATGCAGAAAAATCCTTGCAACAGCGCGGCGTCAATGTAGTACATTACTCCTCACCTGCATCCAAACCTTGTGACGCTTTATATAGGCGCCTTGGCGCCACCCCCATGGAAAGCATTTACCATAAAGCATTGGCCTAAATATTAGGCATTGTCCCCCTTTTACCTCAAGGAGTTTTATATGGGCGTAACCACCACAGCCGTTATCAGCGCCGTGACCGCTTTAGCCTCAGCAGCCATGGGTACCTACAGCGCCATACAACAATCTAACACCCAAAAACAACAAACGGAATACCAAGAAGATATGGCCAAGTACAATGCCCAAGTGGCAGAACAACAAGCCCAAATGGCTGAATACGAAGGCGCAGAACTTAAACGCGAAGCCTATGAACAAAGCCTTGAAAAGCGTCAAGAGGCCGCGCACATTGTGGGCAGCCAGCGCGCAAATCAAGCCGCAGCCGGTGTCACGGTGGATACAGGCTCAGCTCTTGATCTTAACCTTAACACCACAGAACAAGGCGAACTTGACGCCCTACAAATACAGCAACAAGGCGCATGGCAAGATTATAATAAACGCATTGAGGCTTGGAATGCACGCAATCAAGGCGTGAGCTATGAAAATAAGGCCGCACAATATTCCAATCAAGCGCAAAGCTATTCGCCAATTTTAAACAGCTCAAAAACCCTTTTATCCGGCATAAATAATGTGGGCTCCACTTTTGGCAAATTACTCAAATAGTAAATATTTCTCAGGAGAACATATGCACTTTCAATTACCGCAAAAAGAAATTGTACGCCTTTATCAAGGAGATTGGGAACAAGAAAAGCCACAAGTCCCCCCTCACATTCAAAAGCCCAACGCTTTTAAAAGCCCACACATATTACCTGATACGCCTCTAAGTCCATCGCATGTGCAGGCGCGCGCTGCCGCCTTACAGCTGCAAGATGCTTTTTTGCAATGGCAAAGCGAAGCCAAAAAAAAGAAAGCCCAAGCCGGCCTTCAAACACAGCGTGAGTACCATCATTGGTATGAGCAAGCATACGCCTCGGCGCTACAAGAACTAGCCTCTATTGATTTGCAAGAGCAAAAAACTTTTCAAATATGGGCGCAAGAACAGCATGCATTATATGAGGCCTGGGCTAAACAGTATACCCTAAAACAAGAATACGCCTTTGCTCTTAAAGTGCATACCAGCGTTTTACGCAGTTGTAAGCATATGCTTCGTACCAATTTGTCGCAAGAAGGCATGGTGCGCCAAGCTCTTGAGCACATACTTGAAAGCACGCACGCCTTGGCTCAATTACAAGGCATGCCAAAAGCCAAAGCGCAAAAAATGACGCGCGCGGCCTTGCGCACCTGCCTCTATCCTGCCTTGCTAGAGCATATTCAACGAGCAGAACTGGATACAGCCCTACAAGTTTTACAGCAACACCAAAAGCTTCTCTCACGCAAAGAGCGCCAAGTGATTCGGCAAAAAATAAAAAAGCGTACACATAAAAGCACAAAAACACTGCAAAAATAACATCTTAAAAGTTCATGCCATGCCAAGAGATATACCTCTTAGGCATGGCATCTTTGTATATATGGCAATGCCTTATGAGCAAAGTAGCACAGCAACACTCTGCCTTGCTAAAGGCCGCATCAGTATAGGGTCACCGCCCTAAAAGGCCTTGAGAGGCAGAGTTGCTTTTACATCATTTTTGTTCTATATCCTGCAAATGTATCGTGCTTCATTGGCACATAACATGAGGAAAAGCACATTTTTACCTAAGCCAGGCCCTAAGCGGCACTTACGGGAGAGCACAATGGAACGAGGCCAAGAGACCTCCATAGCCCATGAGGAAAACACCTCTGCGCCGGCTTCTGAACAGCACACAGAAAGACTCAAAGCTTCCGGCTCTCTTGCCACACGCCTCCTTGGCATCCATCCCTTACTCAAGCAATATGAGCGCATGCCTCATGCCAAAAGCCCTTGGGATTTTGGACACCTCACCCTCCAAGCTTTAAATATTTCTTTGGAACAAGAAGGGGAAAGTTTAGACGCTTTTGCCGCGCCAGGCCCCACTCTTGTTTTTGCCAATCATCCTTTTGGCGGCATAGAAGGGGTCATTTTAGCCGCCCTTTGTGGCTCTATACGCCATGATTTTAAGCTGCTTGCCAATGAAATGCTTACCAAAATACCTGAATTGGCACCCATGATTATTCCTGTGGATGTTTCCGGCAAATCTCAAAGGCAAAATATGCATGCCGTACGCGCGGCCATGCGCCATGTGGAACAAGGCGGCGCCTTGGGTCTTTTTCCTTCCGGAGTGGTGGCGCATTGGCAAATGAGCACCAAATCCATTGTGGAGCCAGTGTGGCAATCCCTGTGCGGGCGTTTGGCTCGCGGGGCTGACGTAAAAGCCATTCCCATGTATTTTAAGGGTACCAACAGTTTTTGGTTCCATGCTGCCGGCTGTGTGCACCCGCTTTTGCGCACCTTGCTCTTGCCACGTGAACTTGGCAAAAGAAAAAACTCCACCATACGCTATGTGGTGGGCAAGGCTGTGGACAGTGGGCTTTTGCCTGCCATGCCCAATGACGCTGCACGCACAGCACATATGCGGGTACGCTGTGAACAATTGGGCGCCGAAAAAAATAATTTTGAAAATAAAATTTGGGCTGTGCCGGTGGCTACCCCTTGCCCCGAAGAGCAATTACGCGCCGAAGCCAAAATCTTTTTGGATAGAGAAACCTTGGCTCGCGAAAAACGCTATGCAGTCTTTGCCATGCAAGGCCATGAATCTGACCTTATTTTACAAGAAATTGGCCGCCTACGTGAAGAGACCTTCCGCCTTGTGGGTGAAGGCTCCGGAAATGAGCGTGATATAGACATTTTTGATAAAGACTACACCCATTTAGTCCTGTGGGATGTGGAAAATAATGCCTTGGCCGGTGCCTATAGAGTGCGCTGTTTTCAAGCGCATGAAGCCGACCAAAGCGAAGAAAAGCTTTACCTAGCCTCCCTTTTTGACATTAAAAAGCCCTTTTATGAGCAATGCCAAAACTCCATGGAGCTAGGACGCGCCTTTGTAAAACCGGAATACCAACGGGATTACGTGCCGCTTATGCTGCTTTGGAAGGGTATTGGGCGCATGATTGTACGCCATAAATTACGCACTCTTTTTGGCCCTTGCAGTATGGGGCTGGGCTATGCGGAGGCTTCCGCCGAGGTGCTACGTCAAGTATTGCTGGAAAAACATTGGGATACAGATTTATGCCAATATACTCAAGGCAAACGCACCCCGCGCCCCTTCAGTGGTCTTAATGTGCCCAATGTAAGCGGCCTTGACTATAAAATGTGTAATCGCATTGTGAAGGATATTGAAGGGGATAAGGGCCTGCCCATTCTCTTTAAGCATTATTTGCAATTGAACGGACGCATTGCAGCCTTTCATGAAGACAAAGACTTTGGCACCCTTGATGCGCTCTTGGTGGTGGATTTGGCGCATACACCAGAAAAAGTGCTTTTGCGCTATATGAGCCCTGAAGAAGTGGCTGAATTACGCACCTCTTACGGCACCATCACTCCCAGAACATAAAGCCTAAACGCTTTTTATCCATTTTTCATGGGCTCTGTTTGCATATATGACAGCACACAGAGCCCTATTTTTTATACATACACCTTATAAAAAGCCTCATTAGGCCAAAAGATCCATCAATACATACTTATACAGTAAGGTGCTAAATAGTAAGCCCAAAGCCATATAAAGAAACATGCGCACCATTTTTACGCCCACTTTAATGGCCAAACGCGCGCCCAATTGATTACCAATAATACTGCCCACAGCACAAGGAATGGCCAAAGTATACAAAACCACACCGCCCGAAGCAAAGGTAGCCAAAGCACCCACATTGGAAGCAAGGTTAAAAACCTTGGTGGTGCCGGAAGCATGCACCAGCTCCATACCTAAGACCATATTCAGCGCCAAAATAAAGAAAGAACCCGTGGCAGGGCCAAAAAAGCCATCATACACACCAATACCTAAGCCCACCAAGGCTACGTACAGCTTTTCCGTGCGCGCAGGTAAATCTTTTTCTACACTGCGGCTTTTACCAGAAAAAAGAGAACACACAAGCCCCAAGGGTAAAAGAAAAGCCATAATCTTTCCAAGGGCAGCCGGCTCCACCTGTAAAGCAAGCCAAGAGCCAAAAGCTCCGCCCGCAAAGGCGGCGGCAAAACCCACTGGTACCAAACGCAATACAATAAGATTATTGCGCAAAAAAGGCCATATGGCCGTGAGCGACCCAAGGCTTGAAGCAAATTTATTGGTACCCAAAGCAAAATGCGGCGGCACATTAAACAGCATTAAGGAAGGAATGGTAATAAGCCCGCCACCACCGGCAATGGCATCCACAAAGCCCGCCACCAAATACATGATGGAGCAAGCCACTATAACGTATACTTCTAATTCCATGAACCCCTCATTCCTTTAAAAAATTCTTTGTGCTTGACGTAATAAAGCCGAAAAATCCCCATCTCCCAAAGCTGCCAATAAACCAAGCACCAAGGCAAGAAAAACGTATTCTTGTACTGAGCCTGTGGAAAAAAGCTTAAAGGAAAATCGTTTCTTGGAATTAAAAGGCAAAAGGGGTACCCCCGATGGCGTACACATATCTAAAAACACATGAAAAAGTCCGCCAAAGCCTAGACCACCCAAAAAATATATACCCTTTAAATTCATATAATACGCCCCCATGGAGCGTGGGTATTCTGCGCATAGGGCCACAAAAAGCAGCATGCCCACATACCAACCAAACCAATGAGTCACGCCGCGATGAATGGCCTTAAATGTTTTTTCTGGGTTTGGGGTCATGCGAGATACGCCCATATCCACCATATCCGGCAGTACGGCCCCTAGAGCCACACCGGCCAAAGCTACTCCCCCAAGTCCGGAGGTGGGTAAGCCCAAAACCATGGCCGTACCCACGGCAACGCTTTCATGTGTTATCCACTTCATAAAATACTCTTATCTTCTTAACTGTGCAGCCACGCCCACCAAGGTCACCGCCCCTAAAATGCATGCCGTGCCAAGCACATTGGCCCAAGAGGCTTGCTCGCCCAAGAAGTATATTCCAGCAAGCATGCAAGTCACCGGCTCTAATCCACCTAAAATGGATGTTAACGAAGAGCCCACATAGCGCACGGCAAAAACAAGACAAATATTTGCCACCACGCCCGTTATAAAGGCCAAGAGGCTGAGTTCTTGTAATTGCTGCGCAGATACAAAGGGATCAAAATCTCCCATGATACAACCATACAGGGCGCTATAAAGTGCCGTACCCCACATGATATACATGGCGGTGACAAATTCACTTTGGCAGCTAAATTTAGCCACTTGAATGCCCAGCACATACAAAGCCATGAAAAGTGCGCACAATAATGTCAGCGTCATGCCCCATGTGGTAATATTCACCCCAGAACTGCCAAAAAACATATCCTGCATGGAGAACACAGCAACGCCCACCGTAATCAGCAAGGAGGCCATCACCGTGGAGAGGCGAAAACGCTCCCCAAAAAAGGCCACCATACAAAAAACCACAAAAAGGGGATAACAATACTGCACAGCAATGACGACGCCCGTATCCATCACAAGAAAAGCCGCCATGACGGTCATGACGGTGAGGGCGTAAAACAAGCTTACTACAAGAAATTTCACCACATCAGAGGTGCATACGTACAGGGCTTTCACGCTACGCTTGCGCACAAGCACAAAAATCATGACCATGAAGGCGGCCAAGGCAAAGCGGTAAAAATTCACTGTAGATAAAGACAGCCCCTCCTGCATAAGAGGCACAGAAAACAAGCCAATGAGGCCATAAGAACATGCCGCCAATACGGCATAAATAAAACCACGTAGCATTTTACACTTTCATATTCACGACAACACCAAGCATATCATCAGCCGTTTGCGCGGCCACAGCATTGGCTTCGTGGGAAGTATCATACACTATCATATTCACCATTTCAGTGGTATAATCGGTGCTACCCTGCGAAACTGGGGGCAAAACAAGCTCTGTTTGTGCTTGCACACTGCCAGAAGAACTTTCCACAAATTCTGTGCGCACATGCCCTTCTCTATTGATATCAGTAAGATTATAGGCCGTGCTTTGCATTCCTTGCGGAAAAGCTTGTAAAGCAGAAGCTGATGAATATAAAGCAGAAATGGTCATACGCCCCTCATATGGTAAAAATGCTTTTTCATGAGTATAATATCTGACATTGCCTTGTCTATAGGCAAAGGGAGAGATTTTTACTTTCTCCCATCATACAACATAAAAAAGGGTTTGTGAGCCACACCCACAAACCCTTATGCATAAATACTACAAATATGTATCAGCTAAACATGGGGGAAAACTATTTCCACTCAGGCTTGCCAGCAGCTTTTAAGAATTCATTGATGGCTTCTTTGCCGCCCACAAATTCTGCCATTTCTGGCCATACCACTTCCATGGCAGCTTTTTTCCACTTATCTTCATCTTCAAGCACGTCAATTTGTACGCCCATTTTGATGAGTTCAGCTTTAACCTTACCGCCTTCTTCCACTTGATACTTGTACACGGCGTCTTGAGCGGCCTTACCGGCAGCTACCATAAGGTCTTGGTCTTCTTTGCTCATCTTTCTGAATACGCGCTCAGAAGCGATAAGAGGCTGTAATTGATAAGTATAATGCACTTCAGTGATATACTTTTGGTTAGCTTCATTAAACTTCATGGCTTTAAAACCAATATAACCATAGCACTGACCATCTACCACGCCTTGTTGTAAGGATGTGAAGGTTTCAGACCATGCAATGGGTACAGGGCTGCCACCAAAGGCTTTATAAGAAGACAACAATACGGCGCTTTGAGGCACGCGGAATTTTAAGCCTTTGATATCTTCCATTTTTTTGATGGGGCGCACGGAGTTAGAAATATAGCGGAAGTCCGTATATGTCCATGTGAGTACACGAAAGCCTGCCTTGGTGGCATAGCTATTCATAAGGTCAGAAGCAGCGCCATTGGTAGCTGTGCGCACTTGCTCTAAGTCATCAAAAAGATAAGGCAAGGTAAGCACGCCAAGTTGCTTTGAAAAAGGTACCAAGTTAGCAATACCCACTACGCAAAAGTCCAGCGTACCAGCACGCACATTATGAATGGTTTCGGTTTCATCACCAAGAGCACCGGAGAAGAACAATTGCACTTCATACTTGCCCTCACCTTTCTCTTCTACATACTGTTTAAAGGCTTTAGCAGCGTAACCCTGCTCGGAATCTTCTGGATCACCCACGGCCACTTTCAATACCTTGGCAGCATGTGCTTCGGCCATGGGGCCAAAACAAAACAAGGAAAGGGCCAACAATAATAATGACAAACGCTTCATATTCTCTCCTTTTTGTAGAAGCTATGTATTTTTCCCCAAAAAGCTCAAGCCCTTTGGGGCATAAAACCCTATGATATTTTAACTTTTATCCGCCCGCACTCAGTTTTACCATATTTGGTAACCACATGACCAAATTGGGGAAAACAACCAATAAAACGATGACGAAAATATTCACAGCCATCATGGGCAAGGCTTTTATGGCCAGTTCTTCAAGACTGACCTTGGAAATACCCGAGGCAATAAATAAATTTTCTCCCAAGGGCGGACTGGAAAAACCAACACCGCAGCAGCATACCAAAATAACCCCAAAGTGAATGGGATCCACCCCATAGGCCATCATAACAGGCAAGAGCACAGGTGTTACAAGTAAGATAAGCGCCAATGTTTCCATGAACATGCCAAGGAAAAGTAACAGCACAATAACAAAGGCCCACACCACAGAGACATTATCGGTGAAATTTAAAATCCACGCGGCAATTTCAGCAGGGATGCGATATTCTGTTAAAATGCGTCCAAAAGCATAGGCTGTAAACACAAGCACAAGCACGCGCCCTGTGAGCCAAGAGGTAGTTTTAAGGCAATTCATAAAGCTATGGAAAGACAATTCTCTATGAATACAAATGCCCACAAAAATCGTATAGAAAATGGCCACGACGGCGGCTTCGGTGGGAGTAAACCAACCGGCATAAATACCGCCCAAAATAATCACCGGTGCCATGACAGACCAAAAACCGTCTTTCACCGAATGTTTTAAATTAGTCAGTGACCACTGAATGCCACCGGTGGTTTGTAAGTTACGACATAAATATATATGCAAAAGGCTTAAACCAAGCGCAATAAGCACTCCGGGAATAATACCACCCATGAACATTTTAGTAATGGATTGTTGCCCCGACACGCCATAAATAACCATGGGGATACTTGGCGGAATAACAATACCCACACCACCTGCCGTGGCTGTGGCAGCAGCAGCATAGCCTGCATCATAACCACGCTTGGTCATGGCAGGAATCATAAGCATGCCCACAGCCGCCGTGGTGGCAGGCCCTGAGCCGGAAATGGCACCAAAAAACACGCAAGATAATGCCGTAGATACAGCCAAACCACCGGGAATGGGACCCACTATATTTTCAGCAATATGCACAAGCCGCCGTGACATACCCGCACTTTCCATAAGCGCCCCAGCCAGCACAAAACAAGGCAAAGCCATGAGCGGAAAGGAGGTCATGGACGAAAAAGCCATTTGAATCATATTGCTAAGGTCTGTTCCGGCCACCACAAAACTGAGCATGGCAGAAATACCCAGCGCCACCATGATGGGTGTACCTAGGAGTAAGAGCACCGAAAAGGACACAAAGAGTACTTGGGCTATGCCCGCCGTTGTAAGTTCTCCAATCATACGTCTTCTCCCTTATCGGCAAGAATATGCCTACTTTCTTCAATGGCCGCTTGGTCAGGATCTTCAATTTCTTGATGCAAAACAAATTTAATAATATTTACCTGAATAATGCGAATGGCCATAAGCGTAAATGCTATGGGGAAGACGAGATATACATGGGCTAAATTCCAGTCCAGCGCCGCAGTATAATAAGGGAACTCTGCCAAGTCCAACACACTTAAATACCCATACCAAGCCATGGTGAGGCTAAAACCTATCCATAGCATATCCCCAATGAAGATACACACCGTGGAAACTATGGGCGGGAATTTATTAAATTGCATGGTCACACGGTTTAAGGCAGAAAGTCGCGTGGCATAGGAGGCACCAAACAAGATAAACCAAATAAAGGCAAATCGAGCTATTTCCTCCGTCCAATGCAAGGACTGGTCAATGGCGCGCAGCACTATTTGCATAAAAATAGTGATGACAAAAAACACCAAGAGAAATTGACACACATAGCTTTCAAAATGATCCATGAAAGCCAAAAACGCTTTTTTGAACATATCACCTCACTATGAAACACAGCCAACGCCATGCCTTGCAAATTGAATGAAAATCATATTGGCATGGGAGAGTACCCTTGTCAATACGGAAGACATTTTAAGCCGACATCTTTATAAAAAACATAATATTTTTAAGCAGTTAAACTTCTTTTAGCCCCGTGCATTTTTTCACAAAAAATCCTTTTTTACCTTTTAGTATTTTCCATATACGTGCATTTAGCCCTTTCTATCCTATGGAATAGATATTTTTTTCTTTTTTATGGTCAAAAAAAGCATTTTTTGTTTTTGCTTTTTTTTTCACATTTCAAAATTAAAAAAATACAACACAAATCTCATGAACAAAGAAACTGAACCGTGGAAAACGAATATGCGCGTAAAGCAAAGAAAGCAAAGAGCCACAACACACAGAAGGCTTAAAAAACTCTTATACCGGAAAAACGAAAACGATATGTATCTTTTTGTAGAATACTTTTTCTTAACATTTTTTACAAGTGTTTTACTATGTAATCATGAAAAGAAATTTGTATCTCTTCAAGCATAATTAAATGTGGCAGGGAGTTAATCACAAAAAAAAGGCTCTCCAAAGAAAGCCTTTTTGCCTATTACACAACACTAATAATGGGAACCACAATGGGATCTCTGTCCACCACACGCCTAAAGAAGCGGCGTAAAGAAGCGCGAATGCCATCATGCAAGCGCAAAACATTATGCGCTCCCACTTCTTCCAGCTGATCTAGCACAAGACATTGAGCATCTTCCAAAAGGTGACGCAATTGCATCTCAAAAATAAAGCCTTTAGAGCGGATTTCCGGCCCATGCAGCACTTTGCCCGTCTCATCATCCACCACCAAAATAACAAAAACTATACCTTCGCCGCCCAAGATTTGGCGCTCACGCAGTACAGCATGCCCCACATCGCCCACGCCCTTACCATCTACCAAGGTGCGGTCGGCGGTAATTTTACTTTCACGGCGAATGCTCTCGGGTAACAGCGTTAAGGGGTCACCATCTTCAAGTAAATAGGTATTTTCCTGCGGCACACCACATTCATGGGCCAAGCGACAGTGCTTTACCAAATGCCTATATTCGCCATGAATGGGTACAAAGTTTTGTGGGCGCGTGGCCTTAAATACATCTTTCAATTCTTCACGATGAGCATGGCCTGAAGCGTGAATGGCACGTACATTTTCATAATACACCTCTGCCCCTAGGCGGTACATTTCATTTATCATGGCAGAAATAGTGCGCGCATTGCCGGGAATCATGCGCGAAGACATGATAATGGTATCGCCTTGCTGTACCGAAAGCTGCTTATGCCCACCCATCACCATACGCGAAAGAGCCGACAAAGGCTCCCCTTGCGCTCCGGTAACCAATAATATGGTGCGCTCCGGTGCCACATCAGGCACGCCATTATGCGCATTGTAAAAGGCTGGAGGCATGCGTATAAAGCCCAAATCTTTAGCCTTTTCAATATTATTGGCTAAAGATTTACCGCTAATAACCACCGTTCTATCCGTGGCGCGGGCAATATCAAATACTTCTTGAATACGGTGAATATGGCTAGAAAAAAGTGTAATGATCACACGTTTAGGTGCCGCTTCCACAATTTTATGTAAGGATTCTTTCACCTCACGTTCTGAAAGTGTGCGCCCCTCACGCTCCACATTGGTGGAGTCAGAAAGCAATAAACGCACGCCTTCTTCACCGGCAAACTCTTCAAAAAGACGCATATCGGTGCCACTGCCCTCAAGGGGGTGCGGATCAATTTTAAAGTCACCGGTATGAATAATCTTGCCCACGGGAGACTCCACAGCCAAGGCAAAGCCATCGGGAATGGAGTGACACACAGGGAAAAAGCGAAAAAGAAAATCCCCAATACTCAAAGGAGCAGGGCGTTCATTTTCAAATATTTCCCCTTGCATGACCACAAGTTCTACTCTTTCAAGCAAGCCGCGCTCACGCAATTTGTGCTCAACCAAGGCCAAAGTAAAGGCCGAGCCATAAATTTTTATGCCGCGCAATAAAGGCACAAGCCATGGCAAGGCGCCAATATGGTCTTCATGTCCATGAGTAAGAACAATACCAATTAGGCGATCGCGTATGGACAAAAGATGATCAAAAGAAGGGATAATAACGTCAATGCCAAGGTGAGAATCATCCGGGAACATAAGCCCGCAATCCACCATGACAATGCCTTGGGGACCTTCCCAAAGTTGACAGTTCAGGCCAATTTCACCAACGCCACCAAGGGGCGTAATCGTAGTAAATAAATCTTGCATAAATAAAATGTATGAGCGTTGCAAAAGGCTTAAGTGAGTTTATTGTGTCGCAAGTTTTGCGCAAAAAGCCATAAAAAAACCGTGTGAAAAAAGAAAATAAGAACTTTTTAGACCAAGACAACGCTTCTTCCTTACCCCTGCTTATACACGCAATGCTTTGCACTGGCAACACGCTAAAACTACACAGCAAACTAATTTTTAAAAAATCTCTAAAAAATCTCTTGAAAAAAAGCCCAAAGCATTGCATGGTGCGTATACGATATTTTATTTTGCCAAACAATTCCCTTACCTTAAGTATTGCTCTCTTTTTTACAGAGCCCACTTGCGAGGGAATCTTGGCCTCTTTTCGTTTATCCAAATATATTCATGGCATAGCCATATATTGGTTCAGCCATGCTTAAGGAAGAATCATGGAATTCAGTTTTTTTCAAATGATCAAAGATGCCAGCCTCATTGCTCAGGCTGTGCTGGCCTTACTTGTTATTATGTCCATTGTAAGCTGGGCGCTTATGCTGCAAAAATGGTTCATGCTAGGCGCTGCCAAAAAGAAAGCCGTCCTTGGCATGGAGCGTTTTGAAAAAGCCAAAGACTTGCGCGAAGCGGTGCAATCTCTTGGTTCAGACCCTGCTTCTCCCCTATATTTCGTGGCACATCAAGGGGTTTTAGAATTTAATAAATCCAAAGAGCTTGGCAACTCATCGCAAATTGTGGTGGACAACGTCAATCGTTCTTTGCAATTGGGTGTGGGTACAGAAATCACCCGCATGCATCGCAAATTAGCCCTCTTGGCCACCACAGCCAATACAGCCCCCTTCATTGGTCTTTTTGGTACGGTATGGGGCATTATGCATTCTTTTCACTCCATAGGCATGCTCAAATCTGCCTCCTTGGCCACAGTGGCTCCGGGCATTTCTGAAGCTCTTGTGGCCACCGCCATTGGCCTTGCTGTGGCCGTGCCTGCCACGGTGGGCTATAATATTTTTCTGGGCAAATTAGATGCCATTGAAAATTTACTCACCACCTTTGCCGGCGTGTTCTTAAATCGTGTTCAGCGCGAAATTAACGCCCAAAGACCCGTGGCAAGGACATAACTATGGGTGCAAATATTGGTAAAAAAGGTAGATTCGTCTCGGATATCAACGTAACGCCCTTTGTGGACGTTATGCTTGTGGTGCTTATCATCTTCATGGTGGCCACCCCCATGATGAGCGAAGGCCTAGAGGTAGACCTACCGCAAACCCAGCATGTGGACGTGCTGCCCACCGAGCAAGAAAACCTTGTTTTAACAGTTCGGCGCGATGGTTCCCTCTTCTTAGATGAGTATCAAGTGGAACTCGTCGACCTTGGAAACAAATTATTAGAATTGGTAAAAGCTCAAAACAAAGGCCTCTTTTTGCACGCGGACAAAGAAGTACCCTATGGTGTTGTGGTGGATGTTATGGGGCATATTAAGGCCGCCGGCATTGAAAAGCTTGGTGTCATAGCCACACGCACCGAAGCCCCTGCCGCCGCAACCTCCGGCGCAGAAAAAGGTAGCAAATAGGTTTACCATGCAATTTCTTGCCCTTATACTTTCCATCACCCTGCATGTGGGTCTTGTGGCAGGCATGTTTTTGTGGCCCAGCGGGAGTAATATAAAAGTAGAAGATACACCGGTCTTTATTTCTTTAGTGGAAGGCGATTTTGGCGGTAATAATGCTCCATCAAGTATCTTAGGAGCTGCAGGCAAGCCCGCGGAAAAAATAGCCCCCACGCTACCTTCCAAGGAGCTTACACCGCCGCCCGCGCCCATTCAGGAAGAGGCGCCCCAAGTTCCCAAAGAAGTGCACATTGCCGAACCCGTAAAAAAGGTTGAGCAAAGCTTACCGGAACCTAAGCCCCTGCCAAAACCAGAACCCAAGGAAGAGCCCAAGGTGGAAGCGCCTAAGCCTAAACCTGCGCCCAAAAAGCCAGAACCTAAGCCAGAGCCTAAGCCGGAACCTAAAGTAGAGCCCAAAAAAAGCGAATCTAAAAAAGAAGAAAAAAAGCCGGCGCCCAAAAAATCCGAGCCTAAAAAGACTGAAACTAAAAAAACACCAGCGAAAAAAGATAGTAGTACAACCAAAAAACCTGCCAAAAAGCCCGAAAAGCTTACTCCAGCACAAGAAATTGCTCGTGCCATGGCAGAAGCTAAGAAAAATGCCGGAGGATTTGGCGGCGGCGATGGTGGTCAAGGAGATGGCGCCGGTGGCGGCGGTGTAAGTGATGTCTACATTGCTCAGGTAATGATAGCGGTGCAAAACAATTGGGATTTTGAATCAGCCACTCGGGATAGATTTGTCTCCAAAGTAAAAGTGCAGGTGACGTTAAGCGGAGACGTTATTTCCGCCGATATACATACAAGCTCGGGCAATCCGCACTATGATGCCAGTACGGTTAATGCCGTATTGCGCACTGGCAGAGAAAAGGAATTCCCTGCTCCGCCAGACAAGGAACATCAAAACCTGATTTTAATTTTTGATCCAAATATGCTACAATAACTTTATGAGAACTAGCTATGCCAAAAAAACTCCCTCTACTCTTTAGCTTTTTGAGTTTGCTCTATCTTAGCACCGGTGCTGAAGCAGCCAGCATGGTCACCGCCGATCATAAAGGCGGATATTCTGGCTTAATTATGGACAGTGTTCTGCCCCATTGGACAGCCCCCAAGCAAAATACACGTAAGCCCACACGCATTCTTTTAGAAATCAGCGGTGACGGAAAGTTGGAGCAATGCCGCATTCTCAGTTCTTCCGGCTCTTCCACCGCCGATAAAGCCGCCTGCGCCAGTGCCAAAAAGGCCGCCCCCTTTACCGCACCGCCGCATAATTTACCCATGGACGTGTACATGTCCTTTTGGACAGGGCAAGCCACAGGCTCAGGAAAAACAGCGGTCAAAAGCCCTCAAAGCGCTGCCTCAAAGCCCATGCAAGCCCATGTGGTGGAAGAAAATCCAACCACCACCGCAGCAGAGACTACGGCTCAAACAGAGTTACGCACCTCTTTGGCAGATCCGCAAAAATCTGCCTCACCCCCCGCGTCTGAAAAAAACAGCATAGCAAATACACAAAACCGTGATATGATGCTTGATGGCATAGATTACTCTAGTCCCAGAAAATTACCTAAAGGACTAGGCTCCATGGACGATTTGGTGGGTGTAAAACTTCCCCCCAGTGACACAGATACAGCAATGGAAACACCTTCCGCAGTGGTACCTGAAAAACCCAAAAGCCCTTTCACACAAAACGCTCAGGGTGATTTTGTCATTGACTTTGAAAAAGATGACGATCCTAAACCAGAAGAGTTAAAAGAAGAACAAGAGTATACAGAAAATGTAGAAGCACAAAGCCCTGCCTATGCCGCAGGCAAAGAGCCCTTTATTCAGGATAATCGCAAAGGGCAAGTCATGGATGAAAATGACTATTACGTGAACAAAGTTTTACGCAAAATACGTGACCTTGTGGTTTTTCCTAACGGCTTACAACCCGGTATTGTTTCCACATCCATAACCTTACACATTAAGGGCAATGGCAATGTCATCAAGGCAGAGCTCTCCAGCTCAAGCCGTAATAAAGCTTTGGATCAAGCCTTGGTAGAAGCCAGTAATAAGGTCACAGGGCTTGCCCCGCATCCATCGGGCAAAGCTCAAGAGCTGTACTTAATATTTATGGTGGAAACACCACAGCCTTAAACTATCAGTAACAATAGGAACACTCCGGTCTTAACCGGTACACATATAACACTCACTCTTATATTGGAGGATTACATGAAAAAAAACATTCTCACATCCTTAGCCTGCTTGGCATGGATTTTTTATGCCGCCATCACATCCTTAAACACAGCCCACGCCGCTGTGGAAGTAAATATTTATGGCCCTGGGCAAAACCTGATTAACCTTGCCCTTGCCAAGCCCATCAAAGGCCCCAACACCCCCGCCACAGGCCTTGCATCGCAAGCAGAACAGCTTGTGCAACAAAACATGTCCATCTTACCCTTTATAGCTTTAACATCTGACTCCAAAATTCTTGGTGGCACCACCCTAGCCGGCTATGAGCCCCCAAGCCTTGATTTTAAGCGTTTTCAATTGGCAGGCTCAGACATTGTGGTGACCTCCTTTTGGCCCAATGACACCACCATGCAAATGCGCGCCTTTGAAACCTTAAGCGGCAAAAGCCTTTTCTTTAAAGAATATGCTAACATACAAGCAAGTAATCTTAACGAAGTGGTTGACCGCTTCAGCGCTGACTTGCTAGAAGTTATCATTGGTAATGGCGACCTTTTCCGCTCTACTTTGGCCTTTGTTAAAAAAGTAGGCAAATTACGCGCCCATGTGTGGACAGTACGCCCCACAGGCAGAGATTTAAAACAAGTGACCAACTTAGTGGGTGAGTCCATGTCTCCCTCTTGGTCTCCCGATGGACGCTATGTGGTCTTTACCCATATTGATGATCGCTCCCACGGCCTTGGCGTATGGGATAGAAATGCCGGTTCTGTACAACGCATTCGCTTCCCCGGAAATATCGTCATCGGCCCTGCCTACATGCCCAATAATCAAGTGGCGGTGAGCCTTTCCAATGGTCGCAACCCAGATATTTTCTTGCTCAACAGCGCTTTTCAACGCTCCGGCGCTTTAGAGCAAAATGACTCCATCAATGTGTCCCCCACCTTTGATCGTAGTGGCACAAAAATGGCTTTTACTTCCAATCGCCTCGGCGGCCCGCAAATCTTTCTTAAAGACTTATCTTCCGGCTCCGTACGCCGTGTAAGCCTTAATGGGGGCTACAATACCGAAGCCTCTCTTTCTCCTGATGGCACCCTTGTGGCCTATAGCCGCATGACCGATTATGGACATCGCATCTTTGTGCAAAACTTAACCACAGGATCCGAAAGACAAATTACCTTTGGCCCCGGCAGTGATGAACAACCCGCCTTTTGCGGCGATAACTACTCCATCGCCTTTACATCTAGCCGCGGCGGTCAACGCGGCATCTACTTAACCACACGTAACGGTGCTGCCCCCAAAAAGATTAATACTGGCAGCGGTGATGCCTCCTTCCCTCGTTGGGGCATGCCTAGATAGTCGACACTGAAAAACAACTTAACTACTCGTAAAAATAAAACTTTTACCTTTTGACGTCGTAATAAACTTTGCTAGAAATTAACGTATGGAATACGTTTTCTGGCAAAGTTTAGACAACTGAAATACTTTTTTTCAGATGTCGACGACACAAGTCATGCCTGCGGCATGGCTTGCCGCCACGTAAAATAAGCCGGAATTTACTTCCGGCGTCCCCGAAAGGGGTATTTGTAGTGAGCGTGCCTTTCTTAAAAACGTATGAAAATACGTTTTTAAGCATCGACTAACTAGTCGACACTGAAAAATCATTTAAACCTCGGTAAAAATACACTTTTTAATCTATACACCTTAATAAACTTTA
>CAYJHH010000040.1:0-21479 GCA_964369995.1 uncultured Desulfovibrionaceae bacterium | reverse complement strand
GAGGGAAAACCTTTTCTGAAGAAAAGGTTCTTCCCCCAGACCCCCTTTCCAAAAACCTTTCATTGCATCAACACCTTATCTTTATGAAAAGCATTTTTATCACAATGTAAAATTCTACAGTGTATGAGTTTGGCACATTTTTAAAAGATGAAAAAATAAAATTTAATGTTTGGTTCATCTTTTTACGTAGTCGACACTGAAAAACAACTTAACTACTCGTAAAAATAAAACTTTTACTTTTTGACGCCGTAATAAACTTTGCCAGAAATTAACGTATGGAATACGTTTTCTGGCAAAGTTTAGACAACTGAAATACTTTTTTTCAGATGTCGACGACACAAGTCATGCCTGCGGCATGGCTTGCCGCCACGTAAAATAAGCCGGAATTTACTTCCGGCGTCCCCGAAAGGGGTATTTGTAGTGAGCGTGCCTTTCTTAAAAACGTATGAAAATACGTTTTTAAGCATCGACTACGTAGAGTTTTTTAATCTTATACTTTGTCAATGGCCTGAAAGCACGAGGAAAATAATTTCTCTCGTGCTTTTTATATACATCTGAGGGGAAGCACCCTTCTCCTCTTTTATTCAAAGTATTATTTTTTAATGGTAAAAGGAATACTGTGTAAGGCTGCGCCGTGTTCTTCAGTGCGTCCTAATTCCCAAGTAATACCGGAAGCATCCCAACCTAAGGTTGTGGCAATTTCTTGAGCCATACCCTGAGTATTAATGAGAGGATGGCGTTGAAATACTTGAGGCAAGCCATAGGTAAGGCTACACACAAGGCATTTTTCAGGGCGTTGATGCAATTCAAAAGCCAGATGTGCGCTTTGTTCTGCCACTTCACGCAGTACAAGCTTAATGGTGTAAGCGCCGTCTTCCGCATCACCATACAAGGCATCAAAAAAAGCATCGCTGCGTTCGGGTGGTAATAAAGCGTCAAGCATATCTTGGGTAAGAAGGTTTGCTTTATCTGTCATGGCTACCTCGTGTAAGAGAAGTTATAAGTGAACATTGAACTCACCTTTATAGCCTTAAGCCCATAAAGGTTTTAAACCGCGCCCAGTTTATGATAAACTTTCTTCACTGACAAGGAAAAGTATGAGAAGTTTTTATCAGATAATATGGGTAAACAGTTGCTGCTTAAAAACGTGTTCCACTGTTTTTTAAGCAAGGCACGCCACTCCCCCTAGTAGGGGCGCCAAAAGTGCATTTCATTCGTTTGTTTTTGGCAATGCTTATGACAATGATGACGTAAAAATGTTTTCTTAGTATCCATTAAGTAAAAATTGCCTATGCTCTTCTAAAACCATGCTTTCTTTAGGATGCCTAAGATGCGTAAAGTGTGAAAAAGTAAAGTCTTCTTGTAATTCTTTAAGGTATATGGGTTTTAAGGCACTTTTTTTAACATAACCGGCAAGATGCGCCAAAAGCCCTATAATACGCTCAGGTGGCACAGCAGCAGCACGTAAAGCTTGTAATGAAAGAGAGCTGTGTCTTTTGGCCAAGCGTTGCCCTTCATCATCAAGTAACAGGGGAACGTGAGCATATTGAGGTGTGGGAAGTCCTAAAATTTCTTGTAAGTACAGCTGCCTTGGAGTGGAAACTAAGATATCTGAACCGCGCACCACTTGCGTAACACCTTGCGCGGCATCGTCCACCACCACAGCCAGCTGATAGGCTACCACGCCATCTGAGCGGCATAGGGCAAAGTCTCCTCCAATATCTTGCAAAGAAAAACATTGCTCGCCATACAATATATCGTGAAAACAAACTTTTTTTTCTACTGTTGCTTGCTGCGCGTGAAGCATATCCTTAGGCGATGCGCCGCAACGTAATCGCCACGCCCCTTTGCGTCCAGCGCTTTCCTTCATTGCGCGCTCTGCTTGACTCAGTGTAGCGCACAGGCCTGGGTACGGCGCACCGCTGTCTTCCACATGAGGCGCACCAGCCAAAGAGCGTAATTCTTTTCGTGTACAATAACAGGGGTATACCCAGTCTTTTTTTTGTAAGTCATGAAGAATAGTATGATATTTTTCAACACGCTGACTTTGATACAGCACAGGGCCATCCCAATGTAGGCCTAACCAACGCAAATCATCTTCAATGGTGGCGGCATACTCTTTACGTGCGCGTTGCGGATCTATATCCTCCATACGCAAAAGCACGCAGCCTTGTGTATGCCGTGAGGATTTAGCCCATAACCATGCCCATAAAAAAGACCAAGCATTACCCAAGTGTAAGAGTCCTGTAGGACTTGGGGCAAGGCGTCCGCAAGGCTTATCCTCAATATTCTGGGTGGTTGGGGACTCTGTGAGTGAGGAAGCAGAAAACAACATGCACTACCCATAACGCAAGACATAAAGCCTTGCAAGACATTGTGCTTCCCTTGATGAGGCACTAAAGCGCAATTTGGTAGAAAATCACATTTAATGTATTATATGACAGCATTTTCTTGCCAAGCGTGCAAGTCAAAGGTATAAATGGTTCATGGAAAAAAAAATAGATTGTCCCCAATGCAGCACCTCTGTCATCACGTATAGGAATCCTTTCCCCACCACCGACGTCATCATTTATGATGCGACTGATATAGCTCGTGGTATTGTGCTTATTGAACGTGTTAATGAGCCTTATGGTTTTGCCCTACCCGGCGGATTTGTGGACATGGGCGAGCAAGTGGAGGCTGCCGCCATACGTGAAATGCACGAAGAAACTTCTTTAGATGTGGAATTATTGGGTCTTTTGGGAGTGTATTCTGACCCAAAGCGCGACCCGCGTTGCCATACCTTAGGAGTGGTTTTTGTGGGTACAGCCAAAGATTTTTCGAAGTTACGTGCGGGGGATGATGCCAAAAACGCAGCTTTTTATCCCCTAGATAATTTGCCTCCCTTGGCTTTTGATCATGGTCATATCATAGCAGATTTTAAATCTTATCTTGCTCAAGAGCGCACCTTAGCGCCCATACATAAGGGCATACCTGTCGCCTCTTGCAAGGAGAAAGCCTAGTGTATACTTCTCTTCGCCAATGTGTGGATGATTTAGAAAAGCATGGTCACTTGATACGTATTGATACGCCGGTGGATGCCAATCAAGAAATAGCTCTTATTCAGCGCCGTGCCTTTGCTCATAAAGCGCCGGCCATGCTCTTTACGCGGGTGAAAAATTGCGCTTTTCCCATGCTTGCCAATGCATTTGCCACCAAAGAGCGTATGCATTTTATCTTTAGGCATACCCTGCCCACATTGGAATTTCTTTTTAAAGTAAAGGCAGATCCTTTACTGGCAGGAAAAAAACCGTGGAAAGCCCTGCGTTTACCGCGTATGCTCTTTCATGCCTTACCCAAAAAAGTACAGCAAGGCCCTGTGATGCAATGCCGCGCCAAGGTGTCAGACTTACCGCAGCTTATTTCTTGGCCCATGGACGGTGGCCCCTTTATTACCCTACCCCTTGTATACAGTGAAAGCCCTGAAAAACCAGGCTTTATGGGCTCTAATCTTGGCATGTATAGGGTTCAGCTTGGCGGCAATGACTATATTCAAGACGAAGAAGTGGGCTTGCATTACCAAATTCATCGCGGCATAGGGGCGCATCATATGAAAGCCCTTGAACAAGGGATTCCCTTACCCGTACGGATTTTTGTGGGCGGCCCGCCTGCCATGACCTTATCCGCGGTGATGCCATTGCCGGAAAATCTTTCGGAACTTTTTTTTGCCGGCGCTTTAGGGGGACGCCGTATTACCATGATTAGCGCCGATGCGGCCAATGATGGTTGCGCTCTTCCCCTTTGGGCCGATGCAGATTTTTGTATTAGCGGGCATATTATGCCGCAATGCAAAACAGAAGGCCCTTTTGGCGATCATCTAGGCTATTATAGCTTACAGCACCCCTTCCCTGTGTTGAAAATTTCTTCGGTTTTCCACCGTCAAGATGCCATCTGGCCCTTTACCTCTGTGGGACGTCCTCCGCAGGAGGATACGCTTTTTGGAGAATTTATTCATGATTTAACTGGCCCCTTGGTGCCGCAAGTGTTTTCTGGTGTGCATGAAGTGCATGCGGTGGACGCAGCCGGCGTGCATCCTCTTTTACTTGTCATAGGCAGTGAGCGGTATACGCCTTTTGCCGAACAGCGTCGCCCGCAAGAATTGCTCACGTGCGCTTGTAATGTGCTTGGTAATACGCAAACGGCCTTGGCTAAATATTGCTTTATTACCGCCAAAGAAGATGACCCTGCCCTCACCACTCATGATGTGGCGGCGTACTTTCATCATGTACTTGAAAGAACAAACTTTTCTTCAGATTTACATTTTATCACTAAAACTACCATAGATACTTTGGATTATTCCGGCACAGGCTTAAATGCAGGCTCCAAACTTATTTGGGCTGTGGCGGGTAAACCTTGCCGCCATTTAGGTACGGAGTTGCCAAATTCTATCCCTCTACCGCAAGGTTTTGGTAATATAAAACTTTTCAGTAAAGGTATATTGCTTTTGGAAGGGCCTAAGGATGAAAGAGACGCTTCATTACGCGGCAAAGAAGATGCCCGTATGGAAGACCTAGCCAAAGCATTGCAAGATATGCCCCGTAAAGAAGAATTTCCTTTGGTGGTGGTGGTGGATGATAGTGCGTTTTGCGCTGCCCATTGGAATAATTTTTTGTGGGCAGTCTTTACTCGCTCCGACCCAGCCACAGATATTTATGGCGCACATGCCCGTGTACAATCTAAGCATTGGTCATGTGAAGCGCCGCTCATCATTGATGCGCGCTTAAAGGCTTATCAAGCCCCCGCCTTGGAAGAAGACCCCGCCGTTGTTCAACGTGTAGAAGCCTTAGGGGCCGCAGGTGGCCCTTTACACACATATATTTAGGAAGGAAAAACGTGAAAGTAGCTCTTTTGCAATGCAATACCGTCACCGGTGATATTGTTGGCAATATGGAAAAAATATTGCGCGCGGTTAAAAATGCCACCGCTTCAGGCGCCGGACTGTGCATAACTCCAGAATTGGCCTTAAGCGGCGTTGCGCCACAAAATTTACTCTTTTCCTCAGGTTTTGTGGAAGGTTGTCATGCCGCTTTACAGCGTATGGCTAAAAAATTGCGTGGCGGCCCTGCTGTGCTTGTGGGGGCTCCCATGGCCACAGCTCGTGGTAGAGACTTAACCAACTCAGCAGTTTTATTACACAATGGAACCATATCCATCGTTTCAAGTAAAATTTTGACCCATGGCGGCGAAAGCTCTTGCTTACAGTACTTTGAAAGCGGTGCTTCTTGCGGTTTAATTACTTTGGCCGGTTGGCGCCTTGGGGTAGTTTTATGTGAAGATGATCCTTGTGAACATGCTTTTTGGAAAACGCAATACCAAAGTGCGCAAAATCCTCTCACAGAACTGATTACCAGTGGCGTTGATGGTATAGTACACATGGCAAACAATGCTTATGTGGCGCAAGCGCAAAAACAAAGAGAGCATATTTTATCTCATGTGGCAGCACGCCATCATATTCACGTGTTTTCTGCCAATACGGTGGGCGGCAATGATACCACCATTTATGCCGGACAAAGTTTAGCCTTTGGCCCTACCGGTGCTTTACTCGCACGCGGCTATGCCTTTGAAGAAGACCTTGTCATGGTAGATACGGCAGTGGAAAATGAACTTTCCATCATGGCTTCTCTCACGGAAAATGAAGAATGCTGGCATGCTTTAGTATTAGGAACCCGAGATTATGTACAAAAAAGCGGCATTAAAAATGTCATCGTGGGACTTTCTGGTGGATTAGATAGTGCCATGGTGGCGGCCATTGCTGTGGAAGCTTTGGGGAAAAAACACGTGCAGGGGCTTTGTATGCCCTCTCCCTATACTTCGCAAGAATCCCTTGATTATGCCGCAGACTTAGCCAAAAATCTAGGTATTAAAATGCATACCATTGCCATTGAACCACTTATGCAAGGCTTTGCCACCGCCCTTGAGCCGGCTTTTGCCGGCCTACAAAAGCCAGAAAATGACGTTACATATGAAAATATTCAGGCAAGAATACGCGGTAGCCTGCTCATGGGAATGGCCAATAGAATGCAAGGCATGGTGCTCAATACAGGCAATAAATCTGAAGGCGCCATGGGCTATTGTACTTTATACGGTGATGCCGTTGGTGGGCTTAGCGTTATTGGTGATGTATCTAAAAGTCATCTTTATGACATAGCGCGTTGGTATAATACGCAATATGCAGAAAAAGCTATACCTCAAGGTATTATTGATCGTCCTCCCACGGCAGAACTTCGCCCAAATCAATTGGACAGCGATAGCTTGCCACCGTATGATGTGCTCGATCCTTCCATGGAACGCATTTTACACGCAGGCCTCAATACACCACAAGAAAATACAGAAGAAGCTGCTTTAGATCAGCGCGTTTTGCATGGCATAACCAAGGCTGAATTTAAACGTCGCCAATGTCCACCAGCACTAACCATAAGCACACGCGCTTTTGGTAAAGGATGGTGTATTCCTGTGGTGAGTAGGGTTCAACTACCTAAATAATCAATTTTAAGGAGATTGTATGTCTTTACGGAACACAAAATTATTTTCACTTTGCGTAGCGGCTTTGGCTGTATTTACTTTTTCTTTTACCTCTCTAGGCATTGCTAACGATGCCAGTGATGAACGTAGCATAAGCTTACCAGCCCCGGATACCAAGGGCGGCATGCCGCTTATGCAGGCTTTGGCAGAAAGAAAAAGTACACGTAGTTTGAGTGACGAAGCGCTGAGCAATCAAGATGTTTCCAATCTTTTATGGGCGGCCTTTGGCATGAATAGAAAAGATGGCAAACGCACCATGCCCACAGCCAGAAATAAGCAACAAGTGGCTTTATATGTTCATATGAATGGTTTTATTTGGATTTATGATGCTGAAAATAATGCCATTCATAAACTCATTGAAACAGATCTTGACGGAGCTTCTAAAGGCGCTTTAGCTGTTATTATTGCTGCTGAAGGTGATGCTAAAACGGATGTGTATGGCAATATGCATACCGGTTCTTTATACCAAAATATAGGTTTGTACTGCGCATCTGCAGGCCTTGGTAATGTGGTGCATCAATCTGGTAAAGATAAAGTGCAAGAAATAATTGCCCCTTATCTTCCCACCGCCTACACTGTACGCATGTTACAATCTGTGGGTAAGATGAAATAACAACTGTACACTATTTGCCAGTAAAACTTACCACAAGATTCATAAGCATTGCACTGAAAAGCCGTATATGTTATACGGTATCTGCACATGAGCAATGATTATTCAGGGGGAAGTCTTTTTTAGGAAAGATTTTCCCCTTTTTTTATTCTTCTTTTTTTGTTCCTGGGTGCGCTTTATCATATACCTGTATGAGATGCTCTAATGTTAAATTGGTATAGCGCTGTGTGGTGCTTAAACGACTATGACCTAAAAGCTCTTGCACAGTACGCAAGTCTGCTCCGGCTTCCAGTAAATGTGTGGCAAAGCTATGTCGTAGAGAATGCGGAGACACCGTTACGTGCAGTCCGGCTTTTTGGCAAAGTTCAGCTATTATTCTGTGAGCCTGCCTTCTATTGAGCCTTGCTCCTCGAGCTCCTACAAAGAGCGCTGTTTCTTGTATGGGTGCCAGCAAGGGGCGCTGTTTTAACCAATGGTCTAAAGCTTCTTTGGCCACATGGGTTAAGGGGCAAAGGCGCTCCTTTCTCCCCTTACCAAGCACACGCAAAAATCCCTGACGCAAGTCAAAATGCGTTATGTCCAAATCTAATGCTTCAGAAATACGTAAACCAGAGCCGTATAAAATTTCCGCCAAAGCCACATCACGCGCTTTGCAAGCTTGTGCTTCCTTTGTAATTGGGGCTGAAGCAGCTGCTTGAGTGGAAAATAAGGCAAAGGTTTCATCTACATTGAGTACCTTAGGATGCCTTTGTTCTTGCTTGGGATTGCGAAGCCCCGTCATGGGATTGCCTTCTATCATATGCATTTTTTGCAAATAAGAAAAAAAAGCTCGTAAGGACGCGAGTTTGCGTGCCATAGAGCTTTTTGAAATGTTTTGCTTATGTAATAAGGCGAGGTATTTTCTCAGATGATTTTTTTCTATGGATTTTGCTGATTCTAAGCTGAGCCCTTGGCTTTGCAAGAACGTTTCACATTGCGCAAGATCGGTGGCATAGGCTTTACATGTGGCCACAGAGTAGCCTTTTTGTATTTCAAGCCAAAGCAAAAAAGCTTGTACGCAAGACATGGTAAGCCTTTGGTGCTGCTTAGAAAAAGAGCGGCAAAAGAGATTTTTTAATCAATACGTCTATCAAACATATAGACAGAACCTTCTTGCGCCTTACACAGCTTTTTAATTTGCCCCACAGCCTGAGAGACTTCACCATAGTGAGTGAAGCGTGCATTGGTGTTCACCGTCACACTTATGGAAATACTCATGAAGGGAAAACGCTGTAAGTTGCCGGCTCTGTCTTTAGAAATAATACCATTATTGGCTCTATCTTCAGCATCATAAAAATTGGGGATGATTTCATCATAGGCAGCCACAAGGGATTGGCAAGTTTCTTCCATAACCTCTGCAGGTAAAATAAAGAAAAAGTCATCGCCACCAATATGTCCTAAAAATCTGTATTCAGAAGAGGAGTTCATGATGGTTGCTACCAGTAAACGCGCCGTTACAAGTAAGGCTTCATCGCCGCGAGAAAAGCCGTACTTATCATTGAAAGCTTTAAAATTATCAATATCTAAGTATGCAGCAGCAAAGTTGGTTCTATCCATAATATGCTTTTCCACCATTTGCATGATGGAGGCATTACCTGGTAGGCGCGTTAAGGGATTAGCATCCAAGGTACAGGAAGAACGCTGTAAGGCCAATTGCAGGCGCGTACGCATTTCAGTAGGTGTAGATGGCAAGATGATAAAATCATCCACATCAGAGAGCTTATTACGCAACTCAGCATTAAATGATTCAAAACCCATAACAAGCACGGTACAGACTTGGCGATACACATTTTCTGCTTTCACCAATTGTACAATTTCTGCGCCGCTTAAGTCATTACTGGATTCCCCGCAAATAAGTATATGCGGAGGCTCGCTGAAAAGTCTTTCAAGTAAGGCTTTTCCACTGCTAAATATTTCCCAGTGAATATTTTCTTCTGGCCAAAGGTTTTGCAAGGTTTCGCAAAATTCTGTATCAATGGAGAGAAGAAAGATACTGGGTTTTGAGCCAATTACCGACTTAAAGTCAAAGGAATCCATCATAACAATTTACCTACCAAAAACTGGGAATTGCGTTTGTTTTTGAAATTCTATACCAATTTTATCTACAAGCTCACGTAAATCATTTTGATCTAAATTCAAATGCTTAAGAACCATGGGGCTAATTTCAGAAACATTAGTATCGCCGGCATTGCCCATTTCAAACACACGGGTGAAAAAATCACCTAAATGCACCACAGAGGCTAAGGTCTTGTGATTACCTGCCTTCATGGGGTCATGGTGAAAAGTCATGGCGGCAGTAATACCAAGAGGAAGATTCCAATGCTGCGCCACCCAAGAGTTAACGCGCGTATGGTCAAAACCTAGGATAAGTTTTTCCGCTTCAAGGGTTGTGGTATCTTCATTGGCCACAAGAGATAAAATATCACGCATGGCATCGGGTAATTGAATACTAATAATCACTTTACCAAAGTCATGCAGCAAGCCGGAGAGAATAAATTCTTCTTCTTCTTTAATTTTAAAATGGCGCGCCATAACTTTACAGGCCGAAGAACAAGCTAAGGAGTGATCCCAAAGTCCACGCATCTGCTTGGACACAATTTCAAAAACCACTGTAGAAATTAATAAACCGTGAACAGCATTAACTCCTAGCAAAATGAGCGCATTGTGAATGGACACAATACGTCTTGGGAATCCATACACGGGCGAATTTACGAGTTTAAGAACCTTAGCACTTAAACTTTGGTCTTGTGTTATAAGCTCGGCAACCTTTGCAAGGTTGGTTCTGTTGCCATCTATGAGAGCAGTAATTTTTTGCAATGCAATGGGCAAAGTAGGGATACTTTTTGCTGCAAGAACCTGCCCCTTATAACTGGTATTTAAATCATTCGCATTACTCATAACAAGTCATTACCCTTATACACGCTCATGAAAATGTTTCTTTAAAAAGGCTTCGATGGTACGCATAAAGATACTTTGCTGTTGATTACGGAACAAATGAGGCATCCTTTCGAAGCGTTCAAGGGCATCATAACTTTTGGGAGCACCCGGTACAGGGTTATCCAAAATCTGTAAGGTATAAATGCCCAGTGCATTACATTGGGATAGGAGTTTCTCTGTCACAGCACTACCAGCTTCCGCTAAAATTTCGCCGCCGGCATTGCGAACTCTACAACCTAATTTCATATCAGGCTTCACCTGTTCAATGGGGATGTCTTGCATATTACTAGCTTTTTGTTGATGTATCACTTTAAAAACGCACCCTTATAGCAGGTGCTTAACCTAATTGAAGATTAGTATCATACTAAATAATAAACATCTAGTAATCATTTGCAAGAAAAAAAAGAATTTTCATATAGGTATTTTTTTGTGAAGCTCTTTTGCGGAGAAATTTTTTTTACATAAAGGAATGGTATATGCTACTATTTGAAAATATTATGCTTTTTGTGCGCTGTACCTTGCCCCAGGCAATTTTTTTATTTCTGTGGCCAGCTCCATCTCCACCAAGAGCATTTGTAGCTGTGAAATGTCCCTTTCAAGTGCTGTACACAAAATATCAATATGCACTGCGCCATGGGCATGTAAGTAGTTTAAAATGCGATTTCTTTCTTCTTGTTCTTCAGAAGAAGGGGCGTCTGCTTCCTCTTCACGTAAAATATTTTTCTCGCAAGGTATGTGCGCACCTTCATCTTTTACTTTAAGTTTTTCTTCCCTAATACTGTCCATGTTTTGAATAAGGGCAATGTCTGGCTCTGTGGCCTTGTGCTCTTGTTCCTTTCTTTCAATATGGCCTTGTACACTTTGCAAACAAACAAATTCTTGTAAACGTAAAGCTAAATCTTGTAAAATATCTTCTGCATTAAAAACAGGTTTGGCTCCTTGACGAATAAGCTCCTGACAGCCACGCGAAAGAGCTGCCGTGGCGGCACCAGGTATGGCATACACCTCGCGATTTTGCTCAAGGGCAAGTCTGGCTGTAATTAAACTTCCACTGCTTGGTAAGCCCTCTACCACTAAAACGCCCAGGCTTAAACCACTGACAATACGATTACGAATGGGAAAATTTGATGCTAAAGGCTGCGTTTGCGGCGCAAATTCAGAGATAAGCAAGCCTTCGTGATGTAAATGTTTAAAAAGATCTTCATTGGATTTGGGATAGGCAATATCTATGCCCGTGCCAAGTATACCAATACTTTTTCCCACATGCGCCAGGGCAGCCACATGGGCCACTCTATCTATGCCTTGTGCAGCCCCAGACACAATACATATACCTGCGCGCGATAAGTCTCGAGCAATATTCCCCGCCACTTGCACGCCTTCTGCACTGCATTTACGTGAGCCCACTATGGCAAAACAAGGTAAGGAAAGAAGAGATATATCTCCAGAATAATACAGAATGGAAGGAGCATCCACCAAGGAGCGTAAGGAGGAAGGATAGTTTTTATGATGCCATAATATTAGGTGTGCAGACGTGCGCTGGGCATCATGCCATTCTTGTAAAGCTGTCTTGCGCCAAGAGCCTGCGCCAAGTAAACGCGCTTTTTCTCGACTTACTCCTGCTTCATGCCAAAAGTTTTTATTTTCCAAAGCAGCATACGCAGAGCCAAAGAACCGTAATAGGCGCACAATGGTGCGCGGTCCTATGCCCTGCGTATGCTTTAAAGCCAGAGTAGCCCAAAACTGAGCACGCTCAGCTTGACTTAACATCTGCCATGGCGTGTGCAGCATTAGAGATTTCTATTGCGAACAATCTTTGCAGCATTGGAATTGGGAAAATCTGCCAACAAAGCTCTATACTGCATTTGAGCATTGGCACTGTCTCCAAGTTTTTGATAGGTAAGGCCGGCTTTAAGCAAAGCATCAGAGGTTTTATGATGCCTTGGATAATGCGTGGTTACCTGTTTAAAGGCATACAAAGCATTGGTGTAATTGGCCTGAGAGTAATAACTCTCCCCTATCCAATAATAGGCATTGGCTGCCAAAGAGCTTTGCGGATAGGCTTGTAAAAAAGCCTCAAATTGAGCACGCCCTGCGGTGGCTTGACCGCCACGAACCAAATCCAAAGCATGTTTATACGCTGCTTTTTCTGGGCTCAACCTAGGTGCGGGTTTGGGGGTGGGCGCAGGAGTAGCCGGTGCCATGGGAGCCACATGCACAGGCGCTTGCGGCGCAGTGGCCACAACAGGCGTTGCAGGAGGCATGGCGGCGGCAGGTTGCACAGTACCTGCTGTAGCAGGAGGCATGGCCGGAGCTTGATTTGCAGCCGTAGGTACATACATGGCTGTTTCAGGTGGTAAAGAAAGTTCTTGCGATGCAGGTGCAGCACTGGCTTGTGCAGTGGCATCGTCTTTTAATGACATTTTGGTATTGGGATCAAGAGCGCCCAAAGGAGCTCTTGGCTTGGGAACATGTGGTTGTAAAGCCGATGTGGGCTGCACTGCAGCAGAAGCCGATGTGGCTTTAGGCACAGGCTTAGGGCTTACAGCATGAGGCGCCGGCGTTGCGGCAGGCATGGGAGTATTAGTTATGGGACTGGCATAGGCCACAGGAACATGCCCTGCAGGTACTTGCCCTGTTACGGCAGGCTGTGCTTGCGCAGTGGGGCGCGCCGTCATACCCGTTTTTTTACCGCTTTTATAATACACATCGTACACTTTGCCTTGAGAAGCTTGTACTTCTTGATCTAAATTTTGTACGCGTCCCTCAATGGCAGCCACGCGATGGTCAATTTCCACCACATTGTTTTGTGTTTCCAAAAGGGCTTCATCGGATTGCTTGGAAGCGCAACCACCGCACAATGCCCCAAGAATAAGTAAAGTACTTAAGACCTTTATGCTATTTGCACCGCTATACGTATGCTTTTTTACGCCTGTATTCCCTTTCATCACAATTCCTCCAAGTATCATATGCACCTACTATGCCTTATATTGTAATACTTTTCAAGACATCTTGCACTTAACGCCAAATTAAGGCACAAAAGCTTCACACCATCAAGGAGATATATTTTCATGGATTTTACTACCATTGATTGGCAGCACACTTTGCATATGTCAATTATACTTTTGAGTTCTTTATCTTTTTTGGCTGTAAGCGCCCTCCCCTTTATGGCCATTGGTGGGCAAACGCTTTCCATAATGCGTCAAAGAACAGCCTATGCCAAATGCGCTAAACAAGTTACTTTACTTGCTCTTATTCTTGGTTGGGGTATAACGCTTGCAAGTCTATGGCCCTTATGGCTGCGTATAAGCCCTTCACTTTTGCCTTTGTTGCCCCTTACTCCTGAAGATGGACAAGCTATAGATTTAAAAGCATTTTTACAGCCCATCATGAGTGATGTTTACTTGCAAGCCCACATATATGTGGCCGCATTACTTTTGGGCGCTAGTCTTTGTCTAACGCTTTTTTATGCCCTGTGGAAACAATGGAAAATGCATCGCGTGGCCATTCAATGCTTGGCTTTGATTGCCAGTTGTTGGTATTTTATGTCCTTATTGGGTACGCTCAGCATCTTAAGTGCTGACACAGCCATGGAACAAGGGCTTAAACACGGCATTAATTTGCAAAGATTTTTCGTACCTAATTTTGACTCTAGTTATTGGAATGCAGCGCCTTATGTACTTCCCTTAGCTTTTGCCATGGCGGGTGGTTTAGCCTGTTTATGGCTTATGATACGCCGTCAACGTGATGATTTTGGACGAGATTATTATGCGCAAATGCTGCCTTGGTGCGCTAGCTGGGCGCGTAATGCCTGGCTTATTTTTTGGATACTTTTACTTGTCACCACATCCATTCAGTGGATGAGCCTTGTGCAACAAGATAATTATCTTTCCAGTCCGGAATTTATCCGCTCTGTGGCTTTTTTACTTTTATGGCTTATTCCAGGTATTTTATGGACCATTGCCATGCGCAGTGAACATCCCTTGCGCCATAAAGCTACCCTCTTTTTAGCTTTCCTTTTTGGTATGATGAGTATTGTTCCCATTTATATGAGTATTTAAAAATACATTGAGGCAATGCATAGAATAAATGTTTGCGGGAAGCACTTTTTTAAAGCACTTCCCGCAAAAAGTATCCTTTATGAAGCGTATTGTTTGCGCCATTCATCTAAAAATAAAATAGTGGTTTCTAAGGGACTTAAGTTTCCGCTACGTAAACGAATACGCGCCACCACATCTTCAAAACTGGCTTTGGCTGGCAATTGTAAATTCTCAAAAAGTTGCGCTAAATCCGCTTGCATATGCTCAGGAACATGAGCAAACTCTTGTTCGTAATGGCGTTTTTTCCAAGGCCCGCACGTTTTTTCCACATATTCTAAAAGCGTTTCAAGGCGTTTTTCATAACTATGCATTGTACGTACATGGACTTGCGCTTTTTCAATCATGGCAAGGCGCTCTTCTTCATGCCGTAAATAATACTCCACCTTGGCATACATCTCATCGACACTCTCAAAGGTGGCAAGCATATCTTGGGGAAAGAGTTCTGCCATAAGCCCACGTGTATCCACCAATTGGAAGGCGCCAATGGCTGCCAGTTCAAAGGTGCGCGGGTTTACAAAATCCCCTTGCCCCACAAGAGTTGCGCTTTCAATACTCGAATGTAGATTTAAATTTATTTTGGTCGCCGTATAAATTTTCACAGAATCTTCGGCGCTAATGCGTGCTCCGCCTTGTTGCACATGGCGCATAAGCACGCTGTCACCGTCCCATTCTGTACCCCAAATTTTAAAGTTTTGATGCTTTGTCAAGGGCTTAAAAGCCACACGCCTATTGGGATAGCCCGCACCTAAAAAAGCCACATCGGCGCCAAAAGTCTTTTTTTCCAAAGGTGTCAACTCTTGTGCTGTATGAAAGCTAGGTAAAGCCGCCATGGGCAAATACAACACATTATGCTGCCCCACATCTGCCAAGGCCTGTATAAAAGGATCTTTTTGAATAATGGCAAAAACACTGTATAAGGGAGCAAAAGCACGCCAATAGGAAAACACTTTATGATCTTCCACAAACCACATGGCTGTGGGAATACCCATTTTTTCCAAACGGCGTAACAGTTGGCGTCCCATGGGAGCTTGCGCTAGAGCAAGTACCATGTCTGGTTCAAAACTTTCCACCTGCGCCATGATGGCCTGAGAAATATTTTGTAAAAAAGCGCCTTCCAATTGGTCTAAGCGCTCAGAACTTACTCGTAAACTTTTCATGGCTGTAAAGGCAGTATAAAAAAGTGGTGCTTCAAAAACTTCCACACTATGCCCAAGATTGCGTAAAGCCTGAACACAATAATTACCAATGGGTAAGGATCCGCCATAAAAGGGTAAAACCACTAAAATTCGTAAGGGTTGCGCTGACATTTATAGCATCTCCTTTGCTATGGCCTTCAAAGATGTTTTAGGTTCTCTAAGCATGGCATCGGCTTCTTCATAAAAATACTGCGCCATATTGGCGTCTATGGGATGCCCTTCCAAAGGGCATTGACAATACTCTGCCACCACAGCCCGTAAAGCTTGACGCTGCGCGGCATGTACATCCTGACCAAGGCGTACACGCCAAGCTGAGCCGAAAGCATCCACATAGGAACTTTGACACGTGAGCGTTACAGGTAAATCCTTCCCTTGTGTGTTTGGCAAGTTTTTTTGTTGTATATGCGCTGTAAGCGCCCTAAAAAATTGCGGCTGAGTAAAATCTTGTAAGCATTTTGTATATATAGCACAAGGCTGCGATTCTAAACAAGGTGCACAGGCGGCTGTGGATTGCCACACCGTATGCCCTTGACCATAGGGGCCTGTTTCATGGCACCACGCAGAGGAAAGAAAAAAAGCATGTACAGGCACACCAAGGCGTGCGCCCAAATGCATGGTTCCCGTATCCGGGCTTATAAGAGCATCTAGTCCTTGCACCGCATCCATCAGCCCTTGCCAAGACGTTTTTCCGCAATAATCATGCACTTTTTCTTGCATATGTGCGGGAAGTAATTTTTTTACTTGTCGTGCCAAGGGCATTTCTGCGCCGCTTCCCAAAAGAAAAACATCACAGCCGCCAAGGCTTTCAAAAAAAGTACGTACCACAGGAGCCAATACAGGCGGTGGTAAGGAACGGCGCGATTCACGCCCTGCCAAAACCACACCTATGCCGCGCCCTTGTCCTTGTGCGCATGGGTTCACTTTTTCAGGGGCGCAAGGTTGCGAAGTAAAATGAGCCCAAAAGTCCACTAAATTCATGGGGCTTATGGCTCTATTTTGCGTCCAGCGAAAAGCTTTTTGCACCCAAGGGCTACGCAACACTTGCCCATGTTCCACGGCATAGCCTTGCACTATTTCCGGTGCAAAGAGCCGCGCTAAGCTTATATTTAAAAGGCTATAATTTAAATTATACACAGTGCTAAAGTTTTGCGCTGCCAAGGTAGTGACGCTTTCTTGTATTCCTTGCCATTGTTGACTTTGATTATGCCCTGCATACGTGCCATGGGCGGCAATGGGATGCAAAATAGCTTTAGGGTACAAACAAGCGGCAAGATCCTTAAGGCTTGCATCAAGACAAATATGCACCTGCCCGCGGGCTTCAAGGCTAGTAATAAGCCGTCCTGTTTGCACTAGGTCGCCAAAGCGTGCCAATTGAATGAGTAAAATTTGTTTCATAAAGCTCCCCCTTGGCTCATTACGCAAAAATTCACTTAATATCAAGTAACAAAGGTTTTGAGGCTAAAAAACATCACTTCACAGTGAGGCGCTTATGGTGTATAGAAACTAGCCGTGGGCTAGCTGTCCAGAAAAAATAAACCATTACCACACAGGGCGTCATGTATTATCCTCTTTTTCTTGATATAACACAAAGTCATTGCCTCATTGTAGGCGCAGGGGAAGTGGGCATACGTAAAGCCATGGGGCTTTTGGCAGCTTCGGCTAAAGAAGTTTTGGTGCTGGACATTGCGCCTTTTTCCCCGCAGTGGCAAGAACTGGCAACACATACCGCATTGCGTTTGGAGCAGCGCCCCTTTACAGAACAAGATTTACAACAAAAAACCTTAGTGTTTGCTTGCACAGGACACAAAGAGCTCAATGCCCGCATTGCACAAAGCTGCCTTGAGCGCCACATATTGTGCAATTGCGTTGACGCACCGCGTAAAGGGAATTGCATTGTACCGGCAGTGGCGCAGGCTTATGCCTTAGGAGTAAATGCAAGCTCTGCTTCCCCAAAAGATGGCGAACCAAGCCTCATGGCAGCGCTGAGCACCCAAGGCGCCAGCCCCGCTTGGGCCAGAATATTGCGCAAAGAGCTTGAACAATGGCTTATACCCCATGCCCCCATGACTAAATTTTTGGGGAAATTGCGCCCCCTTGTGCTTGCCTTAGGTGAAGATACAAGGCACAATACAGCACTTTTTCGTGCATTGGTAGACTCTCCTTTGCGCCATCATTTAGCAGAAAATAATACGGCTGCCTGTGAAGCTTTATTGCAAGAACTTCTTCCTGTGAGCCTGCACTCATATATTGCGGAGTTATTATATGATACCATTTGAACAAAGTAATATGTTTATTACATTTTTCTACGGCGTGGCCACCATATGCGGCATTATGGGTATTATTTTACGGCAGCGCTGGCTGCGTATTTTTGCTTGTATTTGTGCTTATTTAGGCTTTGGTTTGCAAACGTATGATATGGTAAGTGGAAGTCATAGCGTGTTACCAGGTGGGCTTAGCTGGGGAGCTTATTTACAAATATTAGCATGGTTTATTCTTATTTGTGGCTTTTTGGGCCAGTGGAAAACCAAACATTCCACCCCCATTATCTTTTTAACGCCTTTGGCATTAATGCTTTTTTTGCTCTCTTTGCGTTTGCTTCAAGCGCAAATAAGCCTACCTGAAGGCTTAAGCGCCACCTTTTATGCCTTGCATATTGGCTCCCTGTATTTAAGCCTTGCCCTTATGACCCTAGCTTTTGCCGCCGGAATCATGTTTTTGCACACAGAACGTCTTATTAAAACCAAAGAGCCACTCACCGGTTTTCGCAAAGATTTTCCTGCCTTGGCTATTTTAGATAAAATCAATGCCTTAAGTGTTATGGCAGGTTTTCCATTTTTTACTGTAGGCATTGCTAGCGGCGTTATTTGGGCCGGAAGCGCTTGGGGAAAATCCGTCAGCGGCGATCCCAAAGAAATTGTGTCCTTTATCATTTGGGGGCTTTTTGCTTGGCTTTTCCATATGCGTACCGTGCAAGGTAGAGGGGGGCGTAAACCTGCTCTACTGGCCTTATGGCTTTTTGGCTTAAGTGCTTTTTCCATCCTTGTGGTGAATACTTTTATGAACACCCATCACTCCTTTATGCAGTAGTTTAATTATGAATCGGAATATATATCTTATTGGTTTAAATCACAAAACAGCCCCTGTAGAAATTCGTGAGCGCTATGCACTCACAAGTTATACCGCAGCAGATACTTGGGCTGTTCACTGTGAAGGCTCCATAGCCGAAGCTCTCATTCTTTCCACCTGTAACCGTGTAGAAATATTGGTTTGTGAAAAGGAATGTGACTGTAGACACGATGGCAGTAGCTGTGAGCCTGCCATCATTGAACAGGTTCTTTCTAAGTGGGCTACGGTATGCGGGCAAAGCTCTAAAGATTTGCGCCCTTTTGTGTATATTCACCGCAATGAGCAAGCCATACGCCATGTATTTACCGTGGGTGCCAGCCTTGACTCCATGGTACTGGGGGAACCGCAAATTTTAGGGCAATTAAAAGATGCTTATCGCAAATCTGTGGAGAGTAAAAGCGCCGGTACCATAGTGAATCGCCTTTTGCATAAATCCTTCACTGTGGCTAAGCGCGTGCGCACCGAAACCGCCATTGCCTCCAGTGCTGTTTCCATTTCCTACGCCGCTGTGGAATTGGCCAAGCGTATTTTTGGAGAAATGCAAGAGCAAAAAGCCTTACTTATTGGCGCCGGAGAAATGGCAGAATTGGCGGCCACCCATCTTTTGCAAGCAGGTGTTGAGCATATTTATGTGGCAAACCGTACCTTTGAACGCGGGCAAGAATTAGCACAACAATTTAATGGTTCTGTGGTTCCTTTTGAAAATTTGGTGGAACATCTTGTGGATATGGATATTATCATCACATCTACAGGATCACCCGAAGCCATTTTACGCGCCAAAGATTTACAAAAAATCCTTAAATTACGAAAATATAAGCCTATGTTTTTCATAGATATTGCTGTGCCGCGCGACATTGACCCCGATGTGAACAGTCTTGAAAATGTATACTTATATGACATTGATGATTTGCGCGAAGTGGTGGAAGAAAACCTTGCTGGAAGACGCGATGAAGCCCTAAAAGCTGTGAATATTGTGGATGAAGAGGTATTACTCTTTTCTCGCTGGCTGCAAAGTTTAGATGTGCAGCCCACCATTGTGGACATTATTCAGCGCAGTGAACGCCTTGCAGCCGATGAATTACAACGCACCTTAAAAAGATTAGGCACCACCGATGAAGCCACGAAGCACGCTTTGGAAGATATGACAGCAGCGCTTATTCGCAAATTGAATCATGCACCTTTATCTTTTTTAAAACGTGGTACCATGAGCGAAGATGGCCCTGCCCCGCGCATACATATGGTGCGACGTATTTTTGATTTGGATAGTGATGAAAGCCCTCGCTCCAATAAAACTCTCTAATTTTTAAGGGGACAGTATGCGCTCATATCTTGTGGAAGGTCTTGAAGATACACATAGAGAAAAATTAACACAATTGCTCACAGATATGCAATTACAAGGCTCTTTGCCTGGGCTATACTGGTTACCTATACCCACAAGTATGCACAGCGCCTTACAGCAAGAGCATGCCGTCGACTGTGGCCCTTATGTGATGGGTTTTGAAATTAAGGAAAGCGCCGTACAATTGGAATTCTTGGTACGGGCTAAAAACGCCCTGCACTGCCATTGTGTGGCCTATGCAAGCCCTGAGCTGCAAATGCACATGATGCAGTATGTGGAAGGGCTTTTTACACAATTGGAAATAAAGATATAGTGTTAATGTGGGGATAAGAAGGCGTTTTTGCTAGCGCCAAAAAGTCTTTCTTATTCCCTATACAGTCCCCCTTCACTCCAAAGCGCGCTTTATAGGTTCTGTCCATGAGTGCTTGTACCTTTCCCCCTCTTTTGCCTGCCTATGCAACCTTATGTCATTCTTCTAAAGAATTGATTCGCGCTGTGCGTAGCTTTATGGAAAAAGACTTAAACCTTCAGCTACGCGGAAAGCATTGCGTTTTAGCTGTGTCAGGCGGCGCTGATTCCTTGGCTTTAGTCTGTATTTTTCAATGGCTACGCCCTGTGTGCGGGCATACATTCTCTGTTTTGCATATAAATCATGGTTTACGTGCTGAAAGCGAAGATGAAGCCCACTTTGTAAAAGCCCTCTGTGCGGCGTGGGATATTCCTTTTTTTGCAGAGTGCATGCACATGTCTCCGCATGCTACAGGTATAGAAGAGCATGCACGTCATATGCGCTATACTTTGTATGAAAAATATAGGCAGCAATGCCAAGCTTTTTGCATTTGTTTGGGTCATCATATACGGGATGTGCAAGAAGATGTACTCATGCGACTTATGCGCGGCTGTGCTTGGCCGGCTTTGGGAGGCATGGTGGCACATGATAAGCACAGACATATTGTACGCCCATTGCTCATGCAAGAACCTGAACATTTGCGTAAGCTTTTACAAGAAATACATGTGACCTGGGCAGAAGATGCCAGTAATGCCGATACGCAGTATTTACGCAATAGAGTACGCCATACCATACTTCCTTTATTTCAAGCAGAAAACGCTGCTTTTTCACAAAAAATAGCAGAAATGTGGCATTTAGCGCAATATGATCGTGACCATTGGCAAGAAGTGCTTAGCGGTTTATGTGCAGAATATGACGTGCGTGTTGAAAAAGGCTGCCTTACCTTACCGGCAAAATTATTACAAAACATTGATAAAGCTACGCGTTTACGTTTATACCATTTTGCCTTGGATATGGTGCATATGCGTAGCCAACAAAGCCCTGCGCAAGGGCGTGCGCAAACCTTTTTCCAATTGGATGCAGCTTTTCAAGAAGGGCGCGGCGGTACCGAATTTCAATTTTCTGGTTCCATTGTGGCTAAGTTAAAAAAAGGGCACATATCTTTTATGTGCCCTTAAGGTGTTGCCAATGTTTACTGGGGGAAGAACCTTTTCTGAAGAAAAGGTTCTCCCCCCAGACCCCCTTTCCAAAAAACTTTCATTGCGGCAACATCTTACCTTTGAAA
>CAYJHH010000039.1:0-21649 GCA_964369995.1 uncultured Desulfovibrionaceae bacterium | reverse complement strand
TATCAAGCCAATGGCGAAAAGTCCGTAGAGATTGGCCCCAAATACATGCAAGAGGCCTTTGAAACAGGAAAAGTTTGTAAAAACTGGACTCATGTGCATGCCAATGGTGAAGAAATTCCTTTTGAAATGACTATTTGTCCGGCCACCATTGGAGATACGCAAGTTGCCTTTGCTTTTCTTAAAGACTTGCGTGAAAAAAATGCCATCATCAGCAAATTAGAAGAATCCAATGCCTATAGTAGGGTGATGCTTGATGCAAGTCCCATTGGCGCCATGATTTGGGATCATCAAGGAAATCCCATGGGTTGTAATATATCCATGTTTAAAACTTTTGGCTTTCAAGATCAACAAAGCTTTATGATGAGTATGCACTCGTTATATCCTGAGTTTCAACCAGATGGCACGCCCTCTTTGCAAAAAATGCAAGAGCAATTATATAAAGCTTTTACTCAAGGTTCAGCGCAAAGTTTTTGGATGGGAACCTCCATTAATGGTGAGGAAATTCCCACAGATGCCACTGCTGTATGCGCCAAACATAATGGGCAAGATATGGTCGTTGTGTTTTATAAAGATTTACGCGAAGTGGAAGGAAGCATCAAAAAAGCGCGCATGGCAGAGCAACGTACAGAGGGCATATTAAACGGTGTTCCTTTGGGTATTCTTATGTTTAATGCGCAAATGCAGCTGGTGGATTGTAATGATGAAGCTTTGCGTATTAGCCGGTTTGCCTCTAAAGATATCTATCTTGCCAAGGCCATGGAATATTTTCCTGAAAAGCAGCCCAATGGGAAAAACTCAGCACTTTTCATTCAAGAAAAGTTCGCTGAAGTGGAAATCAACGGCAGGAGCAACTTTGAAATTGTGGCTTTGGATGCCCATCAGCAAGCCTATTTTTTAGGCGTGACGGCTGTACATGCGCATATTGAGCAGGAAAAGCTTTATATTGTGTATTGCAATGACTTACGTGAAAATAAAAGAATGCTCAAAGAAATAGAGCATTCGAGAGAAGTGGCAGAGCAAAGCGCCCAAGCCAAAAGTGATTTTTTAGCCAATATGAGTCATGAAATACGCACGCCTATGAATGGAATTTTAGGGCTTTTGCATATTTTATCCAATACAAAACTTGATGCATCTCAGCAAGATTATATGCAAAAAGCTCTTTTCTCCACACAAGAACTTTTGCGTATCATTAATGATATTTTGGATTTTTCCAAGATTGAAGCTGGTAAACTTGAAATGGAAGTGACGGCATTTACCATACAGGATATTTGCTCTGAGTTAGAAAGCCTTGTGGGGCATGTTATGCAAAGCAAAGGGCTTACATATCACATGGATGCAGGAGCTTTTACAAACACTGCTCTTCTTGGTGATCCTTTACGGCTCAAACAAGTTCTTCTTAATTTACTCAATAATGCTATAAAATTTACCTCAAAAGGCACTGTTCAGCTTGAAATCACCAGTAGTAAGCAAGAAGATGATACTTTGCATTGCTTATTTAAAGTTTCAGATACGGGTATTGGTTTATCACAAGAACAGATACAGCACTTATTTTCTGCTTTCACCCAAGCTGATACTTCTGTGACACGTAAATATGGCGGTACAGGCCTAGGGCTTGCCATTTCAAAAAATATTGTGGAAATGATGCAAGGCAGTATTTGGGTAGAAAGTACTCCTGGCAAAGGTTCAAGCTTTTTCTTCACCGCAATATTTAAACTTGCCCATGAAGATGTTGTTATGCCCATGACAGGTGCTTTTGAGCAAAGCGACAGTGCACATACTGGTCATATTCTCTTGGTAGAGGATAATCAGATTAACCAAATTATTGCCGCAGAATTATTGCAAAGTGTAGGCTACACATTACATATTGCTAATAATGGGCAAGAAGCTTTGGATATGCTGGATAAAGAAGCGTATGACATCATACTTATGGACATTCAGATGCCAGTTATGGATGGGCTTACAGCTACACGAAATATACGAAAAATACCGCAATTTGCCACCTTACCCATTGTTGCCATGTCTGCTCATGCCATGATGGGCGATAAGGAAAAAAGCATTGAAAATGGTATGAATGACCATATTACTAAACCTATTTCGCCAGAGATTCTTTATAATACCTTACGCCATTGGCTGAGTAAAAGTAAAAAGGCATAGTGGGATTGTTGCACGCCTTATTATTGAATAGCAATATTATATGTGAACATCTTTTTGGATAGGATAAAGACAATTATTACAAAAAAATGGGGGAATCGCGTGCAGCCTTTCCCCCATTTTTATATTTGATATCAGTGTCGACTAACCAGTCGATGCTTAAAAACGTATTTTCATACGTTTTTAAGAAAGGCACGCTCACTACAAATACCCCTTTCGGGGACGCCGGAAGTAAATTCCGGCTTATTTTACGTGGCGGCAAGCCATGCCGCAGGCATGACTTGTGTCGTCGACATCTGAAAAAAAGTATTTCAGTTGTCTAAACTTTGCCAGAAAACGTATTCCATACGTTAATTTCTGGCAAAGTTTATTACGGCATCAAAAAGTAAAAGTTTTATTTTCACGGGTAGTTAAGTTGTTTTGTAGTGTCGACTAACTACAAGCTTTTACACCTAATTGTAAGGCTTTAATGTTGGCGTCCACAATTTTGGGTGCCAAATATTTACGAATACCTGCTTCAATGGCTTCTACGCCAAAGGGCAACATATTGGCAGCGCATAATGCACCGAGCAATACGGTATTACCTGCTTGAATGGAGCCAGCTTCAAGACCAAGACTACGGCAAGGTAAGAAAATAGCATCATTACATTTGGCGGTGATGGCAGTTTTTATGTCATCAATGCCAGGGTACACTTCTTTACCAAGGTTAACGCTTACGGGAGGGAGAGCGTCTATGCTGGAAAAGATTTTTCCTTGCGGGGCAAGATAGGCTAGGGCGCGTAAGGTTTCTAAAGGTTCAAAACCCATGAGTACATCAGCTTCGCCATGGCCTAATTTAGAAGAAAGCCAGCCGCCAAGCAGTACCACAGATTCTACCACACCACCGCGTTGAGCCATGCCGTGTACTTCTCCGGCAGTAACTTGTAAGCCTTGATCCAAAGCCACGCGAGCTAAAAGCGTGGTGGCTGTCAGTGTGCCTTGACCGCCAACGCCGGTCATATAGATACGCAGACGTGATTGCATATTACACCTCATCCTTACGTTTTGCTTTAAAGGCTTTGGGCGCCACTTGCAAACAAACCATACAGCTTGCGCATAGGCTAGCGTCCACATGGACGCCATTTTCATTACGCACAAAAGCAGGACAGGCAAAGTTTTCTACGCAAGCGATGGCATCTTCATTTTGTTCTGCCACATAGGCCACTTGAGCGGGGTTTCTTTTTAAGGTACGGCGAGCATAGAGCACGCAAGGCTCTTCTGCAATAAGTACACGTACACCGCTTTCTGCTTTAAGCTCTTCCAATGCTCTCATGGTGCTCTTAAGGTTAAAGCCTTTGGTTTTGCGCACATGAGGCACGCCCATACCACGTACAATGGCTTCAATATCAAGATGCAAGGACACAGAGCCAAGCACTTCTTGATTCATGCCTGGGTTGGGCTGATGCCCTGTCATGGCAGTGGTACCATTATCTAAAATAACCATGATGAGGTTATGCTTGTTAAAGACAGCATTGGCTAAGCCATTAAGGCCTGTATGGAAGAAGGTAGAGTCCCCAATGAAGGCAATGACGGGCTTATCAGATACGGCAGAAAAACCGCTACCGGCAGAAATGGAGGCGCCCATACATACGAGGAAGTCTGCCATACGTAAGGGAGGTAATAAGCCAAGGGTGTAACAACCAATATCACTGGAGTAGATGGCTTCGTCACCATAAACTTGGCGTACAGCATAATACACCGCGCGGTGCGAACAGCCAGCGCATAAGTTGGGGGGTCTGTTTGGCAGAGCAATGCCGTGCGCTTTTTCTTCGGCCAGAGCAGGTAGTGTGTCTCCCAGTAAAGCTGCGAGCTTTTTGCTTACGCAAGCAAAGTCGTATTCACCTTGAATGGTAAGCATATCGCCTTTACCTTCAATGTGCGTGGGCAATTGCGCACTTTGTGCTAAAGCACGAATGTCCTTTTCGAGTAGGTTTTCACCTTCTTCCAAAATAAGCACCATATCATGCTCTTTAAGGAAGGCTAAAAGGGCATTTTCTGCCAAAGGCCAGGTCATGCCAAGTTCTAATACATCCACTTTATCTTGCCATGCTTCATGAGCGCCTAAGGCATCATGCAAGTAAGCACGAGCAATACCAGAAGTAATAATACCAAAGGAAGCATTATTCCCCTTGGTGCGGATATAATATTGCTCCACCATGCCTTTAATGTCTTGCATATTAGCTTCTAGCTCAATGTGACGATTTCTTGCCACGGCAGGTACAGGCACAAAGCGCTGAGGACAGCGTTCAAAGGTTTTAATGGCGGCAGGTGCCGGCAAAGCGCTAAAGGTTACAGGGCCGCGTTGGTGATTTAAGCGTGTGGTGGTACGCAAAAGAACGGGCTGTTCTGTTTCGCGGGCCAGTAAAAGGGCCGCGGTGGTCATGGCGCATGCTTCTGCCGCAGTGGAGGGCTCAAAGCAAGGCATGCCGGCAAAACGAGCGTAATAGCGGTTATCTTGCTCATTTTGACTGGAGTGACAGCCGGGGTCGTCGGCAGAAAGCAACACAAGTCCGCCGGGCAATCCGGTATAGGCTGTGGTGAGTAAGGGGTCTGCGGCAACGTTTACACCCACATGCTTCATGGTCACAAGGGTTAAGGCGCCGGCTAAAGCGGAACCTGCGCCCACTTCATAGGCTACTTTTTCGTTAACCGAATATTCCATGCGATAACGTTCGTTACCGCCAAGTTTGCCTATACGGTAAAAGGTATCCGGTACCTCTGATGAAGGGGTACCGGGATAACAAGTAATAACATTCATGCCGGCTTCAAGAGCGCCACGTACTATGGCTTCATTGCCCAGTAGTAAATGGGTGCTCCCGCCGTCTTCCTGCAGTAGAGGATGGCTCATGCAGTCTCCTTTTTGCTATATTAGCTTATATTTCAATATGTACTATTTGTTAGCAGCGTCCACATTGCGGGCGCGATAACGATAAAATTCAGATTCGGTGCCTGTGGTGGCATTGGCAATGGCTTCAAAAGCTGCCTTGGCTTTAGCGGTATCGCCGCCAAGGAGAGCCGCTTCTGCCAAAGCTTGTTGCACAATGGTATTTTGATTGGTAGGCACTTCAGCCACCAGTGGTTCTAAAACGGCCACAGCATCTTTGCCTTTACCTGCCAAAATAAGAGCTTGGCCTTGGTTTAAAGCGCCCAAAAGGCCTACGGCAGTTCCTGCATTAAGCTGAGCCAATTGACCATAAGCTGTTGCTGCTTTATTATAGTCTTTTTCTTGCATGCTCACTTCAGCAAGGCTTAATTGAATGGAGCTTTGTAAAGATTCAGGAGCCTTAGCCAAAAAACCTTCTAAAGCGCTGAGACGCTGAGCATTATCAGCATTCATATTAATGGTGTTTAGTTCGGCTTGAGCTTCCTTCATGGCAGATTCTTGTTGCCAATTGTATACGCCAAGACCGCCCACGGCCACCACAAAAAGGCCCAGAACAAGCATGATTTTTATGGCATGTTCGGTCAAAAATTGTAAAAGCGGTGCGGCTTCGCTAGAAATTTCTGTTTGTAATTCATTGAGGATTTGTGGATTTTGTGCAGAACCTTGAGGGGCGCCGCTTGGGGGTATTTGAGACATGGAATGAGCTCCTTCCTAAGCTAAATTAAAAATCGTTATTTACAAGTAAATGCCTATCTTTGTCAAGTTCTCTTAAATGTTAACACTTGTCTTGCTTCTTTTTAACAATTTTCCATACTGCTCTGTGTTGCATGTTTTTTGTACTTAAGGCAAGGTGAGGGCACTTTTTTACTCATGGGCGGTGTCGATTAAAACTATGCAAAAAAAAACAGCTTTTATACTCTTTGTAATGGTCATTTTAATTTGGGGTATTAATTGGAGCGTCACAAAGCTTATTGTTTTGCAAATACCGCCTTTATGGTCCAATGCTTTGCGCTCGCTCATTGCTGCTGTGGCTTTGTTGCTTTTACAAGTGGCCACAAAACAATATATTTTACCGCAAAAGCGCGACATACCAGCCATATTGGTGGTCAGTGTTTTTCATATGACCATTTTTGCCTCGCTCATGGCTGTGGGCTTGCAATTCACTTCCGTGGGGCGCTCGGTTATGCTTGGCTATACCACCCCCTTGTGGGTGACGCCGGCAGCCATTATATTTTTGCGTGAACCTGTTCATAAGTGGCGCCTTTTTGGCGTGCTTTTGGGCATTATTGGCGTGGCTATTCTTTTTTATCCGGCGATACATATGCCGCAAGACGGGCAAGATTCGCAAGTTATACTTGGTAATGCTTTACTGTTGGTGGCGGCCTTTTCATGGGCTGTGACCATTGTTGGTATAAAGGTTGTGAGCTGGCATTCTACGCCTTTTCAATTGGTTTTTTGGCAATTGCTTTTGGCCACAGTGTTGTCGGCGGTGCTGGCTACATTTCTTGAAGGTGCGCCGCATATAAGCATGACGCCTTCTTTACTGTGGCAGCTAGCCTATAGCGGCTTGCTAGCCACGGCCTTTGGTTTTTGGGGCATGACGGTGGTAAATAGGCACCTTCCTGCCATTGTAACCTCCCTTGGTCTTTTGGCCACGCCCATGGTGGGTATGGGATTTTCCTTATATATGCTGGGAGAAAGCATAGATTTTGATCTACTTGTCGCAGGCTGTTTTATCTTTGCAGGCATTGGTCTTGGCTGCATAGAAGGGAGAAAAAAGCCCCATGCATAAGGTTTTTTAACATGTGGACAATAAAAAGCCTGAGTATTTTTTGTGTGGCGGCGGCTTTAGGGGCTTTAGTGCGCCTAGGTCTTGGCATGTCTTTTCAGGCCATGGGGCAAGAGGGACTGTTGCCTTGGGCGGTGTTTACGGCCAATGTATTGGGGTGCTTTCTTTTTGGCCTTGGCTGGGTGTATATGCAATGTCGCCAGCTGGATGCGCGGGCATTGCTTGTGGGTTTTATGGGGTCTTTAACGACATTTTCAAGTTATGCGTATGATATATATTGCTTTATTCTTGCAGGGCAATGGGGATATGTTTTTTTGTATGGCTTGGTGCAAATGGTATTGGCCTTGGTATTTTTGCATGCCGGCATGGTGTGCATGCAAAAATACCTAGATAGTCGACACTGAAAAATGACTTAAATACCCGTGAAAATAAAACTTTTATTTTTTGACGCCGTAATAAACTTTGCTAGAAATTAACGTATGGAATACGTTTTCTGGCAAAGTTTAGACAACTGAAATACTTTTTTTCAGATGTCGACGACACAAGTCATGCCTGCGGCATGGCTTGCCGCCACGTAAAATAAGCCGGAATTTACTTCCGGCGTCCCCGAAAGGGGTATTTGTAGTGAGCGTGCCTTTCTTAAAAACGTATGAAAATACGTTTTTAAGCATCGACTAGATAAAGCTCAGTAATGCTTATGTTTCTATTTCTAAATACGTAGCTGTTTGGGCAGACTTTTCTGACACAGACACACTGTATATGTTCACGTCACTTGCCATGAGGGCGGTATCAAGCTGTTGCCAAATATATTGTGCAAGATTTTCTGATGTTGGATTAACCGTATCAAAGGGGGCTGTGTCGTTGAGTACGCGGTGATCCAGTTCTTCAAGTACTGCTTTAAGGTGTGTTTTAATTTCTTTAAAATCCACAAGATACTCTATGTTCTCATGGAGTTTTTCTCCTTGGACAATGGCTTCCACAGCAAAGTTATGTCCATGTAAGTTTTCACATTTACCTTCGTAATGACGTAGAGCATGACCTGCGCAAAATTCATCGCGCACGGTGAGACGCCAAATTTTTTTCTTCATGGGAATATCTCTCTTCTATTGGATGTTATATTTGAATGTTCTATTAGGCTGGCTCTGCCCAGCGTGCCAGGGCTGTATCAAGCTCTGCTCCCGGCTGTACTGTGAAGCGATGCCCAAGGCGTAAAAGGCATTGATGCCCATCCAAAATGACATAGGCTTCCACTGTTACAGAGCCTCGGAATTTTTCTAAAATGGCGCATAAGGATAAAAGACTTTCCCTATCAAGGCGATGGGAAGGAATGGCCACGCAGATGGGGGTATCACTTTGTCCGCAAGCTTGTGAGAGCGGTGTGACCTTTTCTGCCAGAAGTTTTATTTCACGTGGTGGTGCGTCTTCATCGTCATCATCATGGCTGCTTCCATCGTCTTGCGCGTCCAATTTGGCTTCCAAAAGTAAGGGCTGATCTGACTGAATAAGTTCGCGGTATTCGGCAAAGGTGCGCGGGAAAAAAATCACCTCACCATTGGCTGTAAGGTCTTCCACCGTGGCAAAAGCCATGCGATCGCCTTTTTTAGTGGTAATTTCTTTGATAGATGTAATCAATATGCCGCATTTTACTTCGCCGCCATGATGCATTTCGCGCAATTCTTCCATGGGGTGTAGGCGCAAGCGAAGCATTTCTTTGCGGTAGGGCATAAGGGGGTGTGAAGTGAGGAAAAAGCCCAGAGCTTCTTTTTCATTGCGTAATTTATCGCTTTCTTCCATTTCCGCAATGTTTGATTCTGGACAAGTAAAGCCAATGCCCTTTTGCACGCTTTCCACTTGCGGTGTCATGGCCAAGAGGGAGTTTTGATTAGATTCTTTTTCTTTAGCTTTTTTTTGCGCTCTGGTCACCAAGGTATCTAGTACCGCTAGCATGGCCGCGCGAGAAACTTGAAAACAATCGCAAGCGCCGCCCTTAATGAGCGATTCTAAAACACGCTTGGTCACTTTACGCAAATTAACACGGCAGGCCAGGTCAAAGAGGGACACATAGGGGCCATCTTCAGTGCGAGCTTCCACTATTTCGCGTATGGCTTCATCACCCACATTTTTTATACCGCCAAGACCAAAGATAACCTTGCTGTCGGCGGCGGAAAAGGCGCGTAAGCTTTCATTGACGGAAGGCTGCAGCACATCTATATCCATGTCTTTACAGGCAGCAACGTACTTTAAGAGCTTATCTTGATTACCCATTTCTGAGGTCATGAGGGCGGCCATAAATTCAACCTTAAAGTGAACCTTTAAGTATGCCGTGTGATAGGAAATAAGCGCATAGGCCGCTGAGTGGGACTTGTTAAAGCCGTATTCAGCAAACTTTTCCATAAGGTCAAAAATTTCATCGGCTTTTGCCTTATCAATGCCATTTTTTAACGCGCCATCCACAAAGGTAGAGCGCTCTTTGGCCATGGCAGCTGGGTCTTTTTTACCCATGGCGCGGCGTAAAAGGTCAGCGCCGCCCAATGTGTATTTAGCAATAATTTGCGCAATTTGCATAACTTGTTCTTGATATACAATAACGCCATACGTATCGCGCAGGCAATCGCTTAACGATTCGTGAGGATATACAACCTCCACTTCGCCATGTTTGCGCTTAATAAATTCATCCACCATGCCTGAGCCTAGAGGGCCTGGGCGATATAAAGCTAGCATGGCGATGACATCTTCAAAACAGTTGGGTTTAAGCTGGCGTAAATATTGACGCATGCCCGAGCTTTCCACCTGAAAAATACCGTCTGTATCGCCGCGAGCGTAAAGTTCGTAGGTGGCTGCATCGGTGAGCGCCAACGTATCTAAATTAGGCGCTTCTTTATTTTGATGTACAATGGCATCTAATGTATCTTGAATAAGGGTCATGGTGCGCAGTCCCAAGAAGTCAAACTTCACAAGGCCTACTTTTTCCACCATTTTCATGTCAAATTGCGTAACAAGTTCGCCCTTTTTTCCCTTATACAGTGGTAAATATTCACTCATGGGCTTATCAGATACCACAAGACCTGCAGCGTGGGTGGAGGCGTGGCGTGAGAGCCCCTCAAGGCGCATGGCAATATCTATAAGCTTGGTGATACTGGGCTCTGTATCATAAATGGTGCGCAAGTCTGCTTCATTATCCAAAGCTTTTTTTACATTGATTTTAGGGTCTTCCGGTATGAGTTTCGCAATGCGGTCCGTTTCAGCAAAGCTTAAACCAAGAGCGCGTCCCACGTCTTTAATAACAGCCTTGGCTTTCATTTTACCAAAGGTGGTGATTTGCGCCACGGAATCTTCGCCGTATTTGCGTACCATGTATTGAATAACTTCCCCGCGGCGTCGTTCGCAAAAGTCCACGTCAATATCGGGCAGGGAGACACGTTCAATATTTAAGAAGCGTTCAAAAAGCAGATTATAAGGGATGGGGTCAAGGTTGGTGATACGCAATGCCCAGGCCACCAAGGAGCCTGCGGCGGAACCACGACCAGGTCCCACAGGAATATTATTATGCTTAGCCCAGTTGATAAAGTCTTGTACAATAAGAAAATAATCGGGAAAGCCCATTTGTAAAATAACGCCTAATTCACGTTCAAGACGCTCTTCATACAGGGCAATGTCCAGTGATTCCTTATCCGGATGCTGCTCAATGCGTTTTTGTAAACCTTCTTCGGCCAAACGGCGAAATTCCATGGCCGGTGTCATATGCTCTGGCAATTCGTATACAGGGAAATAGTGCTTGCTAAAGTCCATTTCCAAATGGCATTGCTCCGCAATGCGTACCGTATTGGCAATGGCTTCAGGCACATGAGAAAATTCTTTTTCCATTTGTTCTGCAGATTTATAATACAAATCTGTGGAGTCAAATTGCATGCGCTTAGGGTCATTGACATTGGTTTGGGTTTGAATGCACAGCAGCAAGGAATGGGCTTCCACATCTTCGGCGGTAAGATAGTGGCAATCATTGGTGGCCACCAAGGGCAGACCGGTTTTTTCCGCAATTTCCATGAGGCCATTATTGGCTACAATTTGCTGTTGCAAACCATTAACTTGTAGTTCTAAATAAAAACGTCCTGGATAAATATCGGCGTATTCTTGGGTAAGGCTTAAGGCTTTATCCATATCACCGTGCTCAATGGCGCGGGGAATTTCACCGGCTATACAGGCAGAAAGTCCAATAATACCTTCAGAATATTTGCGCAAAAGCGCTTTGTCTACACGAGGTTTATAGTGAAAGCCTTCCATGTAGCCCTGAGTTACAAGGCGTACTAAATTGTGGTATCCCTCAATATTTTGCGCCAGTAATACTAAATGATGTCTTTTACGCGCCAGTTCAGAGGTTTTGTCTTTATGATCGTGGCACACATACACTTCGCAGCCCACAATGGGTTTTATGCCCACATCTTTACATTGCTTATAAAAGTGCGTAGCGCCAAAAAGATTACCATGATCGGTAATGGCAGCAGCCGGCATGCCAAAGTCTTTGGCACGATTGCATAAATCCTTAAGACGTATGGCGCCGTCAAGGAGAGAAAATTCTGTATGGCAATGAAGATGAACAAAGTCTGACATGGTATTTTAAGGGATTAAAGGTGAAAAAAAATACCTAGCATATTCGTAGTAGGGGCTCAAGTTTTAATATGTGGCGTAAAATTTCTAAGCACATTCTTTTTCTTGCGCCTTCATGCCTGCAGGTGTACACCACATGCTTATGATGACATGCACGGATATTTCTTCACACGAAGCACTTTTTGCCAGATATACCGAATCTTTTTGTGAGACTTTGGCGCATACTCCGGATGTTTCCATGTTGCGCTTAAAAATTACCCACACGCAGCAGGTTCTGCGTTATATGCGCTTATTGGTATGTGCAGAAAAGGCTTTAGCCCCCCATGCACGCGCTTGTGAGCTGTCGGCTTTGTATCATGATATTGGGCGTTTTGAGCAATTTTTGCAATATAAAACCTTTAGGGATACGGAATCTGTAAACCATGCCTTACAAGGGCTGAAAGTTTTAAAAAAAGAAGGTTTTTTGCAAGATGAGCCCAAGGCATTGCGTGCGCAAATTATGGCAGCGGTGGGCATGCATAATCGCTACACTTTGCCGCAAGGACTGGACAAGGACTTAAGAGATATTACTTGTGCAGTGCGTGACGCTGATAAATTGGATATACTGCGCATCATGGCAGAGCAATTTTCCCCTTGTCCATTAGGGCAAACGCGCCATGAAGCTGTGACTTTTTATGCCAAGGATGAACCTTTGTTGTGGTCGCAAGGTATGCTAGATGATATTATGCAAAATCGCTTAGCTTCGTATAAAAATATTGTGTATATTAATGATTTTAAGTTACTTTTGGGGTCTTGGGTCTATGATATGACTTATACCAACAGTAAGCGCATTATGTTGCAAGAAGGGCATTTACATAAAATTTTAGATACCTTACCACAAGATCCTGCCATGCATAAGGTTAAAGCGCATATCATAAAGTTATTACATGCGGCGCAATCATGAGCATGCGCCATTTTTTAGAAAATACCGCCATAAACTTGTATGAACCAGTGCTTGGGCCTGTGTTACATGGTTTACGGCGTCAGATAGGCGTGAGCCTTCAAGAGCGTATTTTGCCTTCCTTGGAACAGCAACAAAGGTCACGGCCTTGGGTATTGCTGGATTGTTGTTGTGGTGCGGGGGGCTTGTTAAAAATGCTTGCTGCCCAAGAAAATATGTTCTTGATGGGACTGGATAAAGATATACGCATGCTTAACGTAGCGCAGCGTTACGCATCAAGGGCGTTTTTGATACAAGGTGATGGCATGCAATTGCCCTTTGGCACAGGTAGCGTACAGGTGGCGACATTGTGTATGGCTGTGCATACTTTACCCTTGCAGGTGGCTCAGGCGCTTGTGCAAGAATTGTTACGTGTGGCATCGTATGTGTTCATAGCAGATTACTGCCTTGCGGAGCGAAATATACATATGCCAGCCGCTTGGCTTGCCCATGGCGTGGAATTTTTCGTGGGTGGAGAGCATTATGCCTGCTATAAGAATTTTATGCGCCTTGGTGCTTTGGAAGGTTTTTTATATGCCGAAGGCCATGAACCTTTATTGCGGCGCAGTGTTCTTGGAGGAGCCGGGCAGTTGGTAATGCTTCAGGGACATGTAAAGGTATAACGTAACAGCTTGATAATGAACCTTTTCTTGACAGCCTAGCATACGCGGTATAAAAATATACTAACTTTACTACGTTTACGAATTACTTAATGAAAGGATACTCCATGTCTTTACCTTCGCAAGAAAATTCTTCTTTTATAGAGAGCATTATGCAGCATGTACGTGGCTTTGGTTTGCGCATTGTGGTGCATATAAGTGCCTTTTTTTGTGCCGGTGTGGTGGCGAATTTTGTTCCCGGCTATACGGCAGCGGCCATGTATATGGGGCTCATTTGCCTTGTGGCACGAGATACGCGTATGTCTTTGCCTTGGCTTATGCCTGCGGGTATGGGGGCTGTGCAAGTGGTGCTCGCTTTGGCTTTGGGCTTGCCTTTTCATGAGGCGATTTTTTGGGGTGGCGCTCAAGCTTGGATGCAAAGATTGTTTATGAAGCGCTATGCCATGGGGACGGAATGGGGCACCGTTATTTTTCTTTTTCCGCTGGCCTTAAAATTTTGCGCTTCATCGCCGTATGTACTGTTTACTTTGGCTTCCTTTGGACTTTTGGCGGCGCTAGGGGGGGCTTTTTGGCCTTGGCATAAAAAATTAGAAGCACGAAAAGAAGCTGCGGCGCAAGCTCAAGAACGCATAAAGGCGGCGGCCACAAGCATGACAGCAGGCGCTCATACAGAAAAATCCGCGCATTTTGCGCAAAAGGAAGATGTTTTTGCTGAGTTTAAAGCGTCCATTGCGAAATTGCGTACTAAACAATTGCTTTTGCCAAAACCTTTACAGCCCACGTTACAGGCTTTAACCAAGTCTGCCCATGCCATTATTATTTGCATGCAAGAAGATGCGCGTGATAAAGAGCCGGGAGAGAAATTTTTACGCCGCTATTTGCCGGCCACCCACTCTGTACTGGATAATTATTGCCGTTTGGCGGGTTCTGCCAAGGTGAATAGTGATGTGACAGAAGATGTAGAGCATGCTTTGAAGCATAGCATAGAAATTATGCATAGGCTTGAACAAGCCTTCAGCCAAGAGCATAAAAGCTTATTGCGCAATGATATTGATGATTTTTCCGCAGATTTAAAAGTGCTGGATACGCTTTTAAAAATGGAAGGTAAATAGCCAACTTTATTCTGCTATATGCAAGAAAAAGAGGGCAGGGTTTTATATACTCCCTGCCTCTTTTTTTTCTTCTTCACTCCACTGGCTATAAGGGCAACGCGCCAAAGCCGCATTGCGATAGCGTGGGTCAAAAGTCACTTCTTTGCCAATCCACGCGGGCTTATCAAAGCTTTCTTCTTCGCTTTCCAATTCTATTTCCGCCACAATAAGGCCGGCATTGTCGCCGCAAAATTCATCTATTTCCCAGACATGCTTTCCCCAAGAAATTTTATGACGAATTTTATAGATAAGTGGTTTATGCGCTACATCTTCCAAAAGCTCTTGCGCATGGCGTACGGGTATGGCGTATTCAAATTCCGGCCTGCCAATGCCGCTTTTGGGGCCTTTAATGGTGAGCACAGCCTTGTCAGATTCTGTGCGTACGCGCACAAAGCAGTGCGGCGAGGAGTAAATATAGCCTTGGCAAAATTGAAAAGAAGTGCCTAGACTTCGCCAATCTTCTCCCAACACAAGGAATTTTCTTTCTATTTCTCTATACATAAAACCCCTTTTATTTATATGTATAATTCCATACCGTATGCCAAGGGCCACCATGTTCTATGCCATGAACTTGTTCACAATATGTGGGCTTGTTAAGCGCATTGCAAAAGTTTTGGCTTATGATGGGGGGAACTATGGCATCATCATGACTGCTCATATGTCTTTGCGGTATATGCCGCACCTGTTGTACATAATCCATGGGATTAAGTGAACCTTGTAAAGGGCTTACTTTATGCCATGTTGTCCAGCTTTCTATATCTAAATTTCCCGCCACGGAACCTAAAAAAACAACGTCTTGTCTTTGCGCCGCCACAAGTGCCGCACTAGGGCCACCGCCGGAATAGCCCACAAGAACTATATGTTGCGCTTGTACTTCTGCTTTAATGCTATCAATGGCTTGTGAAAGAGCCGTAATCACTTCTGGAGCAAAGCGCTGTGCCGTCCAATATTTGGGCTGACAATGCTGCGCTGCAGCGTCTTGTACGTATTGGCAAGGACGAGCCAAATACAACACAGAAGCCGAGCCTTTAGCAAGGCTAGGGTCATGAGAAGCCAAATGCAATGCCGTTGCCTTGGTGGGCGTGGGATTTCGGGACGCTTTATAGCGGCTTATCCAAGCTAAACCATCTCCTTCAATATAGACATGCAAGGTGTCAGCTTCGTGGCGTGCAGGATGCAATAAACCATAAAGCGTAAAGGAATCGGTAACTATGCGCCGCTCCTGAAAACCAAGCACATGCTGCGCCTTATGTATCTCATTTTGAACGCGAGCTGTGGAGGGCTGCTGAGAAATTGCACAACCCGCCACATAAAGGGAACATAAAAGCAGTATGGGCAACACACGTTTTTGCATAGGCAATTACCCCATGGCGCAAGCGCAATGCTGACTTTTAAGGCGCGCTTCCATATACAGCGCAAGAGCCGCAATGGCTTGGTCACAAATGGTAAATACAGGGATACCTGCCTGCATAAGAGCTTGTCTGTACGCATGAAAGAGTTCTCCGCCATCCACAATGCCCACAAGGGGTTTAGCGCAGTGCTCGGGTAAGGTGCGCATAAGCTCTTCCGCTAAGTGCACCATGCTTTGTTCATGATCTATACTTAGCTCACCTAGGCCGGCTTCAAGGCTGTGCGTCATGGGCGAAAGAGGGCCAAAAGACATGACCACAGCATCAATACCTTTATCTTCCAAAAGGGCTTTAGCTATGGCCATATGTACGGTATCATTGGCAGCGGGGTTCATATCCAAAGGATTTTGCACGGTAACAAGCTTTTGTAAGCCATGCTCTTGTAAAATACTTTGAATATGTTCCTTACAATGGGGGCTAAAGTCTCCCAAGGTCATGCTGTATTCATCAGATTGAATGGAGTCCGCCATGCCCACAGCTTCAAAACCTGCGCCGCTGGCCACGGCAAGACGTCTTCCGCCAATGTTTTTATGATGTAAATGTTCAGCGAGCATAAACACATTTTGAAATTCCGTAAAAGTGCGGGTAACAATGGCGCCAGCTTCGCGTACGCAGCTTTCACATACCATATAATCTCCCGCCAAGGAAGCCGTGTGTCCACTGGTGGCATTTTTGCCTTCCACTGTGCGTCCGGCCTTATAAAAAACGACCATCTTTCCGGATTGTACGGCTTTGCGTACCGCTTGCACAAAGGTTAAGCCATCTCCGTCTTTAAAGCCTTCGGCATACACAGCAATAACGTCCACATGGTCTTGCGTGCTAAAATACGTGAGCATATCCCCAAGGGTTAAGTCGGATTGATTACCCATGGAAATCATATAGGCCGGATATAAAGAAGGCATTTGGCTCATGCGATGCAGCATAAAAGCGCCGCTTTGACTAATAAGAGCCGCTCGATGAACTTTTTTGTTCCCATAGGAAGGGAATTTATCCTTGGGAATAAACCAGGTGTCATATTTTCCGGTGCGTGAAACCACACCCATGCAATTGGCTCCAAGGAAAATGGGGCCGCCATCTTCTTGAGTATGGCTTTGCTCTATGTGCTGTATAATGTGTTCTGCTCGGGCGACGCTTTCATCGGTTTCACCCATGCTACCGGCAATGAGCATGACCGCTTCTGCGGCTTTGTTTTCAATAATACTTGGCACCAAATCCGTAAGGCTTTCTGCGCCCACCGCCATGACCAAAAGATCCAGGGGCTTTTCCACCTCTTTCAGGCTTGGCAAACAGTGTATACCTTCAATGGTGCTTTCTTTTTCATGAAAAAGAGTAATATTTTCTTCTGCAAAGCCAGCGTCTTTAATATTATCAAGAATAATGCGCCCAAAGTTTTTACGGCTAGCTGAAACGCCCATGATGCCTATGCGCTCAGGGTGTAATAGGTTATGAATTTTAGCAATGGGGCGTGGGGCTTTAGCTTGTTGTGGCAAAGAAAATCGGCATAAACCATCAAGAGGAATCATGAGATAATCTTTAAAAGCAAAGGGGTTAATTTCTAACTCTTCAATGATAAAAGGTGCGTGCGGATTTTGTGCGGAAAAGTGTTTTCCCATATCAATAAAAGATGCAAAACACTCCATAAGCTGCTCATCGCTCACAATACGCTCTTGTCCGCGTGTATAGCCGGCAAGTTTTTGGTAGGAAATGGTTTTACGAAAAAGATGGAAAAAACCTTCACCGTCCATCATTTCCACTGAGGCCGCCACAATGGCTTGGCCTTTATTAAAGCGCTTGGCATAGAGTTCTGTGTCTGTGCCGCCTAGGCCGGCGCTAATGATGGTACCAAATTCCCTACTGTGCCGCAGTCCCACAATGAGTTCATTGCCAAAGGCGTGAGAGTCGGGTGGCATATATTGCGTGAGCATAACACCGCGCACATCGCCTTGAATGGCATACAGTAAATCATCCCCTTTAAGGCCTTTATATTTTTCTGGGGCGTATTGTGCATGGCGCTCCACAAGATTGGCAAAGGTTTCCGGAACTTCATAAAACATGCGGCGTACGGCAGCGCGCACTTTTTCTGGTACTAATGGCACAATGCGTATTCCGCGCGCTTCGGTTTTATGAACAATGGTGGGGGATACAATTTTTAATACAATTTTTTCTCCGCTAAATTGTGCTAAATCATCATCACTGAGGCGAGAATGCCGCGGAATGACCAATGTTTTGGGAGGCGTTTCTGCACCGGAGCTGGCTAAAATTTCATATACTTCAAATTCAAAAAGATAATCTCGTCCTTGCTCTTGTGCTCTAGCAAAAATATGAGTAATGGCATGATAATCAATGGAAATTTGCATGAAATATCCTTTCTTCTAAGGGTAGGTGCATGGTATGGAGAAGGGAAAGCTCCCTTATTTGCTAGTATTATGTATAAGGGAAATATACATATATACATTAAATGCTTTTGAAGCAAGGCGGGACGAGCTTGCAGAAAGATATTTTGCCAAACATACTCTTGTTTTGTATTTGTTTATGCATGAAAATGCACTTTGAATATGCAAAAATGTTTTTATAAAGGAGAGAGATAATATGAAAATATGTATTATAACTGGTGGTTCGCAAGGTTTAGGTTTGGATATGGCGCAAAGATTTCTCGCCCTTGAGCATAAGGTGATTGTGCTTGATGTGTTGCCTTGTCCTTTAAAAGATGTGGATTTTATGGACACAGACATTTCCAATCCACAGGCCATTGCCAAAACTTTTTCGCATATACAAGAAAAGTATCATACGGCGCACATTCTCATTAATAATGGCGCGGTTTCTGCCTTTGAAAAACCCGTGGGCGAAACAAGCCTAGAAGATATAGATAAGGTACTGCATACTAATTTACGCGGTGCGTATTTATGCGCACAAGCCTTTTTGTCTCTTAATGCAGGGCAAGACTATGGAAGAATTATTAACATTGCGTCCACAAGATGGCATCAAAATATGGCGCATTGGGAACTATATGGCATGAGCAAGGGCGGCCTTGTATCCATGAGTAATACCTTATGTGTTTCTTTAATCGGTACACCGGTGACGGTCAATACCATTAGCCCAGGGCATATACATACGGGAGATGCGGCCTCGCTGGATGCATATGATCATGCCATTCATCCTTCCAATAGAGTGGGTATGCCGCGTGATGTGACTAATATATGTGTTTTTTTGGCGCATGAAGAAAATGACTTTATCAATGGGGCTCATATAATTGTTGATGGGGGCATGACAAAGAAAATGATATATTAAAAGTCTTTACTTTATGAACGGCGTATTGCATCTTGTCAAAAGTTAAATTTGTGCATAAAACTACGCAGTTTTACTAAAGTGAAGTAGGCTCTTACAATAATTATAAGGATTAACTATGCTTGAAAATATTGACGGTTTGGGCAAAGCCATGCCGCCCACGGATAAAGAATTTCCCAAGACGCTTTTTTTATCTCACTGGTTCCCACTTTCTTCAGAAACATTTGTTTTTTATGAAATTGAAGGTTTGTATAAGCGTCAATTGCCTTTATCGGTAATTACCTTATATGCGCAAAAACACAAAAATTTGGCACCGCATATACGAGATACTTCTGTTCCCATTGAACATTTTGGCATGCTTAATACAGGGCGCATTTTATGGGCCACGGGTAAACGTCTAGTACGCGAGCCTAAAAAAAGCCTTTCTCTTTTGCGCACACTTATTTTTAAACGTTGGCGCAATGCGGAAATGCATTTAGAAAGCTTGTGGGCCACTTTTGCCGGTTTTTACTTGGCTGAGCGTTGTAAAGTTCTTGGCATTGAGCATATGCATGCGGCTTGGGCCAATGGGCCTGCCACGGCAGCATGGGTGGTGCATCAATTAGATGGCATACCGTATTCTTTTTCTGTACATGCCGGGGATATTCGTCCGCCAGATGGTTTTTTACAAGAAAAGCTCATGGACTGCGCCTTTGCTCGCGCTAATATACGTTTTAATATTCCGTATTTAGAATCTTTTGTGCCTGAGAGTGAGCATCATAAGTTGTATCTTGTGTACAATGTGGCCACCATGCAAAATTGCCCCAAAGCCTTTGTACCCATGAAGGCACCGTATAAGTTATTGGCCATAGGGCGCCTTATTGAAACCAAGGGCTTTCATTATCTTATTGAAGCTGTGCGTTTACTCAAAGATAGTGGCGTGCCTGTGCATTTAGGCTTAATTGGCGATGGCGCGTGGCGCACTAGGTTAGAAAAGCTCATTGCGGAGCAGGGCTTAGAAAAAGAAGTGACCATGCATGGTTTTGTAACGCATGATGGTATTTCACGGCATATTATGGAAAGTGACATTTTTGTGATGCCAAGCATTGTGAAAGAAAAGGTGTTATGCTCCGATGGCTTGCCCAATGTGGTTATGGAGGCCATGCATCATAATTTGCCTGTCATTGGTACGGATATAGCCGGTATGAAGGATGCTGTTATAGATGGCGAAACGGGACTTTTGGTACCGGAAAGAGATGCCAAGGCCTTGGCTCACGCTGTACGCACCCTTGTGGCGGATAGAGAGAATGCATTGCGCATGGCACAAAATGCCAAGGAACGGGTGAGCCGTATGTTTGATACTGAGGCAAATTTAGATAAATTATCTCATCTTATTACAGCGTATACGCCGCGCAACTCCGGTCAAAAGAAAAATTAAAAAGGATTTTTTATGGCAAGTAAACGTAAGGCACAAGGCTTTTGGAGTACATGGATTCGTTCTTTTTTCATGGGCTCTTCACGTGCTTTTAGCTTTAATTCTTGGCATTCTTTACCGGATAAATTTGTAAAAGCATCCACCAAAAGAAACTTTCGCCACAGTATAAAAGTTACTGTGGCCTGTATTTTGGGCTATACATGTGCGGAGCTTTTGGGATTAGAATATAGTTTATGGGCGCCGCTGGCTACGCTTTTGGTTATGCAAATACATATGTCGGCTTCGCTTGAAGTGAGTTTATTGCGCCTTTTTGGTACCTTATTTGGTGCCAGTTTAGGGCTTGCCTTCTCTGTGCTTATGCCACCCACCTTGGAAGGGCGCATCATGGGACTTGCCATAGTGGTACCCATTTGCGCCTTTATGGAATTGTGGGAAGAGCGTTTTCGTTCCGCAGGGGTGACGGCAGTTTTTGTGCTTTTACTTGGTTATGCCCATGAGTCGGGAACAGTGATTTTTGCTTTATACCGTGTGCTTGAAATGGCCATTGGCAGTATTTCGGCTTTACTTGTTTCAAGCCTTTTATGGCCGGCCTCTGCGGCCAGAGAGGTACAAAAAGCCACACGAGATCAATTTGCACAAGTTGCTAATATCATAGAAAAAATGACACATGATATTGTGCATAGAGAGCATAAGGTTTCGCAGCGCTCCTTGTTTAAGCTTTTGAATCAAATTAGTAATAATACGCAGCGTTTTTATAAAGTGCGTAATTACGAATTGGCACATATTTACCGTGAATATCCGCTTTTACCGCATAGCGTGCGTCTTTTGGATGAGGTGCGCATGTATTTATCCACCATGATGGATGCCATAGAAACTGAAGGCGGCATAGAAATGAGTGAAGATATATACAAAATTATTGTGGAAGTAGCTGAGGCCTTAAACGTAACATTGCGCTGGTTTGTGGATCCAAGCCAAGAAGCGCCGCGCCCGCTACATCCCTTGGTGGAAGATAGAGCCATTCGCTTTGCCACGGTGCGAGATGAAGGTATGTTTCGTACATACGAAGCAGAAAAAATTGTGGCGCTTTTTTCTTTTTATAATGGGCTTAACCACATGGCACAAGCCGTGGCCATTTATCAAGAGAGGCTCATGCAAGCAGAAAAGTCATAAATTGTTTTTTTCTCAAGGAAAAATACAGAGGCAGGGAAAATGTTTTAAGGCATGTTCCCTGCCTAATCAGACCATTGACAAAGTATAAGATTAAAAAGCTCTACGTAGTCGATGCTTAAAAACGTATTTTCATACGTTTTTAAGAAAGGCACG
>CAYJHH010000038.1:0-21756 GCA_964369995.1 uncultured Desulfovibrionaceae bacterium | reverse complement strand
GTGGCGGTATCTTCATCGGTAGTAAATACTTTTTGTACGGTTACGCCGTCAATATCCGTCACAGTGGCGCCGCCCTCAAAGGAAAGGGAAGGTCTGTCGTTGGTACCCTTGACGGTTAAAGGAATTTCCATGGTCGTTATTTCTGTACCATCGCTCACGCCCACGGTGATGTTAAGCTCTGCCTTATCACCCTTAGCTAAAGCATTGATGTAGGCGCTATCATTATTAAGCTCAAACTTAAAGTTATATTGACTTGCATCACCCTTGTAAGGGTTGAAAGTCATGGTACCCACATAGTCTTCACCGGCATCAAGGCTTGCCTTCATGACATACCCGCCATTACCATCGGCCACCACAAAATAAGAAGTACCGCTTGCAATGGCTGCGCCGCCAGCACCTGTCACCAAGTGAACAGCATCACCATCCACATCGCCTACTTCGATACGGCCCTTGGCTACGTCATCACCGGCTTTGTCGGTATTGGGGTTATCATTTTTATTTTTTACACCTTCTTCTTTGAGGACGTAATCTTCGTTTTTACGATCCACAATTTCAATGGTGGGGGCATCATTGGTGCCATTGACGGTGACAGCCACATTTTTAGCTGTCCAGGCGCCATGGCTATCTTGCACATAAATGGTGAACATTTCGTTGGCAGAAACGCCATTTGCAAGAGCGTCGGCTCTGTCATCGGGGGTATAGGTCACTTTACCGTCAGCATCAATGCTAATGGAACCGTATTTACCTTCAAGGGTATTGCTCAAGCCTTCAGGCACTTCGCCCTTGGCAAAATTGGTAATGGTGCCTTCAGCCACAAAGAATTGAATGGCATCGCCGTCCACATCGCTGGCGTTCATTTGCCAAGAGGTGGCTGTATCTTCGTCGGTAGTAAATACTTTTTGCACGGTAACGCCATCGACAATAGTCACATTGGCGCCGCCCTCAAAGGAAAGGGAAGGTCTATCATTGGTTCCCTTTACGGTTAAGGAAATCTCTGTGGTGGTGGTGGCAGTTCCATCGCTCACGCCCACAGTGATGTTAAGATTTTCCTTATCACCCTTGGCTAAAGAGTTGATGAAGGCGCTATCATTATTAAGTTCAAACTTAAAGTTATACTGATTGCTGGCGCCCTTGTAAGAGTTGAAAGTCATGGTACCCACATACTCTTCGCCGGCGTTAAGGCTTTCTTTCATGACATAGCCGCCATTACCATCGGCCACCACAAAGTAAGAAGTACCATTTGCAATGTCAGTGCCGCCGGCACCTGTCACCAAGTGTACAGCATCGCCGTCCACATCGCCCAATTCAAGACGGCCTTTGGCGGTATCATCACCGGCTTTGTCGGTATTGGGATTATCATCTTTATTTTTTACACCTTCTTCTTTGAGGACGTAATCTTCGTTTTTACGATCCACAATTTCAATGGTGGGGGCATCATTGGTGCCGTTCACGGTGACAGCCACGTTTTTAGCTGTCCAGGCGCCATGACTATCTTGCACATAAATGGTGAACATTTCATTTTCAGAAACGCCACCGGCAAGAGCATTGGCTCTGTCATCAGGAGTGTAGGTTACTTCACCGTTGGCATCAATGCTCAAGGAGCCATATTTACCGCCAACGCTTGTACCTAAGCCCGCAGGCACTTCGCCCTTGGCAAAATGGGTAATGGTGCCTTCAGCCACAAAGAATTGAATGGCATCGCCGTCCACATCACTGGCATTCATTTGCCAAGAGGTGGCTGTTTCTTCATCGGTGGTGAATACGTTTTGTACGGTAACGTTGTCGATGTCGGTCACATTGGCGCCGCCCTTAAAGGACAAGGAGGGTCTATCATTGGTACCGGTAATGCCAATGGCAATATCATAGGAAGTACTAAGGCCTTGTGCATCGGTAAGGGTCACTGTGAAAGAGTCTTCGACAGCATCGCCAGCACCAAGACCATTTACATTGGCATAATTGGGATGCCCTTCGGGATATAAAGTATAAGTGTAGGTGCCATCGCTAGCCAATGTGAAGGTACCATAGGTGCCAGCACCATCAGTTACAGAAAATGCCACTGTGGCAGCATCTTCATCACTGGCCACAAGCGTACCAGTATGAGAAGTTTGACCTGCAAAAACATCATTGGGATTAACAGAGGAGCTACCATCTGCATTGAGTCCCACACCGGCTTCCATAATGCCGCCTGTCAAAGTGCTATTAACTGTAAAGCCTTCCAATGTGGGAGCCGTGTTGGGAGCAGTATTGGGATCACCCGTACCAGAGCCTGTACCAGAACCTGCACCCGCGCCTGCACCGGTATCATCACCATCAGTAGGAAGAGCACCATCGCTAAAAAGCTCTGCAGTGGGGTCAAGGGTAGAATCATCCGAAGTAGGTATAATGCTTATTCCTTCTAAGGATTCCCCAAGACCTGCTTGTAGAGAAGCGCTCTCAAAGCCAACACCACTTCCGCTGCCTTGTGGGGTGCCAGCGGGACCAGCAGCAGGCATAAGGTCTTCACCAAGGAGTCCAAAAAAGGCTTCGCCAGAGACAACTTCATTATCAATGAGGAATTCAGGCATGTTTTCACCATTAAAGGTGTCATAAAAACCTGCTAAAACAATGCTTGAGCCATCGTCCTCAAAGGTCATTACCAAATTTGCGTTGTCACGTTCTAAAAGCGCTTCACCGGGAGCAAATTCAAAAACTATGCGATTATCAGCTTCTGGGGTAAGAGTTTCGGTAACGCCAGCAGCAGGTCTTTTGAGTATGAAGTCAGCCATGAGTAAATCCTTTTATCTTCTTTAGGGTTAACATCGTAAAATACAGCACGCAACAATGTATGTCACAATACGTAACAAAACGAAAAACGCATATAACATGCGTGATGATGGGGGGATAAAAAGGCACCAAGCCATGATGAGTCATGATGAGCCAGGTGACGAGGAAAAAACCTCAGGCGTAAAAGCAAAACTTTTATGCCCACAAGCGAAGATAAAAGGAACGCTTGCTAAGAATATAGGGAACGATGCAAAAAACATGTCCACACGTCAAATAACGTAAGCAAGCACTATCAATTTGCAGCTTTCTTGTCAAGGTCATTTTGCATTTTTTACCTATTTATCTTTGAACCCCCTAATAGATTTAATTTTATTAAAACAGCATTTTATACACAAGTTTTTTAGTATGAATTAGTACGCACAAAAGGCGAGCCTTACACAATAAAAAAAAAGCAATACTTGACAAATATAGTTGTTACGCCTAAAAGACATATGTGTAACTACTCGCTAATCCACTAAAAAAAATGGTGCACTATGAATAAAAAATCCATGGTAAAAATTATTCTCTGCCTTGCATGTCTCGGCTTAGCCCCTGAAGGAATTCACCTCCCCCAAAGCTATGCTGCAACACAAGCACACAGTGTTTCGGTGCAAGATACCTTAAACTTTGCTTTTGCCTATAGTCCTAATATTAAAGCTGCTCAAGAAGCACGTCAGCAATCTGTACATAATGTACGCATGGCTGAAGCGGGTTATTACCCCACCATTGGTATTTGGGCAGGCGGCGGCGTACAACAAAGTGACAATGTAAGCACACGTGCTGCCAGTGAAAGTGAAACCGTTGTGGGCGCTTTTACCACAGGCGTGAACATTAGCCAAACCATATGGCAAGGTGGTCAAACCTCTGCCAATGTACGCTTAAGCCAAGAAGAAGTGAATTTGCGCGCTTGGCAGCTCATGGACAGTGCCAACTCCTTGGCTTACTCTGCCATCAGCGCCCATGCGGATGTACTGCGCCGCAAAGAATTAGTTCGCCTTGCTGAGGTGAATGTACGTGAAAATCAGCATATTCTTAATTTACTTAGAACTCGTGTGGCACAAGGCCTCTCCAGCGATGGTGATGTAAAGCTTGTACTGGGTCGTTTGGCTCGTGCCAAAGCTTCTTTAGCCTTACATACGCAGGGCTATCGCACCGCCCTTGCCACCTATACCCGCATTACAGGGCAGCCTACACCGCAAAACTTAGCTCCCGTTACCTTGCCAAAGCGCATTATTACAAATGTTAATGAAGCGCGTGATGTGAGTGTAAATAAAAACCAACGCATTCAAGCTGATCTTGCCGCCATTCGTAATGCTGCTGCTGATGTGGACGTGGCCCGCTCTCAATTTGCCCCGCGCGTTAGTGTGGATGCTGGCCCAAGCTACACCACTCAAAGCTATGCCGAAGACTCTCACCAATTCACTTGGTCTGCCATGCTCAATGTGCAATGGGAAGTGTTCAGCGGCGGACGCGACGTGGCCAATGTAAAATCCAAAAACGCTCGTGTGCGTGAATTACGCCAAGTATTGCATCAAACCATGGATAGCATTAATGAAGAAATTCTCGCTACCCATGCAGCCACAGAAAGCTCTGCTGAGCAAAGCAAGTACTATGGCGAAGCTGCACGTTCTTCTAAAGCTGCCAAGGCCAGTTATGATACTCAATTCAAATTAGGCCAAAGGGATTTACTTTCTGTTTTAGATGCTGAAGGCGAATACTTCTTTAGCGCCACGGAAAAAGTGGTCAGCGCCACGGACGCTGTGCTTGGTCAATACCGTATGCTGGCTCTTACCGGTGACTTGCTTGAAGAGCTCAACATTCACGGTGCCGATTTACAAATAGACACCACCAAGGGTACTGCATCTGACACCTTCACCCCATGGTCTTTCAAGCCCACCACGGTAAACACGCAAGAAGCTCTTTCCGGCACAACGCTAACAAAATAGTAAACGATCCATGAGCACTTCTTATTCATGGTTTTGGGGGTATATCACACGATATACCCCCTTATATCGTCATGTACTGGTGGCTTCTGTGGTCATCAATTTCTTAAGCCTTTCCATGCCACTTTTTGTCATGAATGTGTACGATCGCATCGTACCCAACAATGCTTTTGAAAGTTTATGGGTACTTGCCATTGGCGTTGCCCTTGCCGCAGGCTTAGACTTTTTTTTACGCATAGCCCGCATGCGCTTTGTGGATGTGGCCGGTCGCAATGCCGATGTAAAATTGCAAACCCTTTTCTTAAAAAAACTCATGGGTGTGCGCCTTGATGCGCTTTATGCCAGTAGCGAAACGCGCTCAGTGGGAGCCATTATTTCCAGAGTGCGTGAACTGGAATACGTGCGTGACTTTTTGGGCTCAGGCACCATCTTAAGTCTTGCAGACTTGCCTTTTACCATTTTATTTATTGCCTTAATTTTTTATCTTGGCGGCAGTGTGGGCTTTATCCCCCTCATAGCCATACCTCTTTTGGTAGGTTTTTCGCTCATTGTACAAAGAACCTTTGCGGAAAATTCCAAATCGCAAATGCATACCAATGCCATTAAACAATCTTTTTTAACGGAAATCATCTCTAGCCTTGAAACCATACGCGCCACACGCATGGAAAATGTTTTGCTGCGTCAATGGGAACATTCTGTGGGTATAGCCTCCGATGCTACCATTCATGCGCGTATGCATTCTAGTGTTTCTTCCTACGGCATTGTGCTTTTTAATATGATTTTAAGTGTGCTTGTGGTTATTCTTGGAGTATATCGCATTTCCGAAGGTCTCATGACCACAGGCGGTCTTATTGCTTGTGTTATTTTATTTGGTCGCTGCGCCGCACCTTTAAATGGCTTGGTGGGTATTTTAACCAATTACCATAAAACCGTGCTTTCCATTAAGCAATTAGATACACTCATGCATTTGCCCAGCGAAAATCCTGAATTGGACGCAGAAAAAACTTTTTTTTCTGAAGAGCCGGTGGAACTTCCCAAAACGTCCTTACCTGTACGTATTGCCTTTGAAAAAGTGGCTTTTTCTTACCCAGGCGCTCAAGTTCAAACCATGGCTTTGCATGAAATTAATATGCAAATTTTCCCAGGTGCCAAGATTGGCATTGTGGGGGCCTCAGGCTCCGGAAAAACCACCTTGGCACGTCTTTTGGCCGGCATTTATGTACCCACAGAAGGACGCGTGCTCCTTGGCCCCATTGATACACGCCATGCCCCCATGCGCCCCTACCGCACCAAGGTCGGCTTTCTTCCGCAAGAAATACGCATCTTCCGCGGCAGTTTGCGCCATAATATTACCCTGGCTTGGCCTTACGATACCCCTTGCGATGAAGACTCTTTGCTCAAAGCAGCCACCTTAGCCGGCGTTATGGACTTTGCCAATGAGCATCCTCTGGGCTTAGATATGCCACTAGGCGAGCAAGGTACGGGGCTTTCTGGCGGTCAAGCGCAAAGCATTGCCTTAGCTCGCGCCTTGTTGGGGGATCCACACACGCTTATTCTTGATGAACCCACAGCGCAACTTGACCCTGCTTCTGAGCAGCGTCTTATTCAGCGCTTGGCACCGTATTTGGCGGATAAAACAGTCTTTATTTTTACTCATAAAGCGCCCATGCTGCAATTGGTGCAACGCGTTATTGCCATGGAAAAAGGCCGAATCGTTTGGGAAGGGCCGCAACAAGAAGCGCTTTTACAGAAAAAACTATGATGCAAAAGCAAAAACCATCTCTCTCAGCCAAGCAAAACTTGGACGGAAAAGGCGCTGATATGCCAAATACCACACAAGGCGCCATATCAGACGCCACGCCAGACGCCACGCCAGACGCTACACAAAGTACTGCACAGGATACCCCTGCGCGCAATGCGCATGCCCCTTCTGCCCTGCCTCACAAAGCCGGCCTTGATTCCATGCACAATCAGCCCCCCGTCACTGCGGCATCGTCTACACCTTCTGCGCCTGCTACGCCTTCTGTACCTTCTGCGTGGGCGCGCTTTTCTGCCAAGGCAACAGCCCTACTCTTTTCCTCTTTTGTACCCGACACCAGTGAAAAAAATGTTTCCCACGGTTCCATACGCTTAGTATGGTTCAGTGCCGGCTCCATTATTATTTTACTTATTTGGGCAGCACTGGCAGACATAGATCAAATCGCCCGCGGTACCGGTCAAGTGGTACCCTCACAGCATGTACAGCTTATTCAAAACCTTGAAGGCGGTATTGTTCAGGAAATTTTAGGATTTGAAGGGCAAACCGTCAATAAAGGCGATGTGGTACTGCGCATTGGCAATGAAACAGCCGACAGCCAATTTCGCGAAGCTCAAGTACGCTCCTTGGAATGGGAAGCCACCATTGCGCGCCTTGAGGCTCTTATTCATGGCGGCGAGCCCCAGTACAGCGCACAGGTGCAGCAAGAGCCCACGCTCATTAGGCGGCAAAATGATATGCTGCGTGCCTCACGCGCCAAAAACGCTTCTGAGCTAGACGTCTTGGCTTTACGTGCCGACATTGCTTTGCGCGAAGTGGCAGAGCTTAAAGAAGTGAAAACCCAGTCCCTCACTGGTTTGGCCTTAGTACAAAGACAGCGCGACCTTGCCCTGCCTGCCCTTAAAGCCAAAGCCTATTCTGAAGTACAATTTTTAGACATTGAACAACGCTTGCAAAGTATTAAAACAGAACTTGCTAGCTTGGAGCACTCCATACCGCGTGCAGAAACCACAGCCAAAGAAGCGGCGGAGCAAGTGCGCTTGCGCAAAACAGAATTGGAATCAGAGTATCGCCGCGAGCTCAATGAAGCACAAGTGCAACTGCTCTCTTTACGAGAGCTTATCACCGCAGGCGATGATAAAGTTCAGCGCACCGAAATGCGCTCCCCTGTGAACGGCATCATCAAGGCCATTTATGCCAACACCGTGGGCGGTGTGGTGGCTCCTGGTGCCACCGTCATGGAAATCGTTCCTCTGGATGATTCTCTCATCATTGAAGCGCGTTTTAATCCGGCAGATATAGCCTTCCTCTATCCAGGGCAACAAGCGCTCATTCGCATAACGGCCTATGACTTTTCTGTGTATGGCGGCATGAAGGCCAAAGTAGAAAATATCAGCGCCGATACCTTGCAAGATCAACAAGGGCATACCTATTATAAAGTAAAAGTGCGCACGCAAAATGCGCACCTCAGCCACGGCGGGCAAGACCTGCCCATCATTCCCGGCATGCAAGCCGAAGTAGATATTCTTACAGGGAAAAAATCCATTCTGGACTATTTACTTAAGCCCCTTCTTAAAGCACAGCAAAGGGCCTTTAGAGAAAAATAGCACCTAGGCTATGACTTGTAGGCATTCCTTTTTTCATGAAAGAAATAACAATGGGGAAGAGAAAAAACGCAAAAAGCTTTTTCTCTTCCCCATAAAGTTTTTTAGGGTAAGTCCTTAAGCAAGACTATTTACACAGCGCCAAAAGCACTCCTGCCGCCACAGCAGAACCAAGAACTCCGGCCACATTGGGTCCCATGGCATGCATAAGCAAAAAGTTTTGTGCATTTTCTTCTAAGCCCACTTTATTCACCACACGCGCAGCCATGGGTACCGCAGAAACACCGGCGGCGCCAATGAGCGGATTAATGGGCGTTGCAGAACAACGACTCATAAGTTTACCAAAAAGCACTCCCACCGCTGTGGCAAAGGAAAAAGCCAAAAGCCCTAAAAAGAGAATATACAAGGTTTGCATGGTTAAAAATTGCGACGCTTGTAATTTTGAGCCCACAGCCAAACCTAAAAGAATGGTCACAATATTAATAAACTCATTTTGCAAACAATCAGAAATTCTATTCACCACACCGGATTCTTTGGCTAAATTACCAAAGGTCAAGGCGCCTACCAAAGGGCAAGCATCGGGTAAAAGTAAGGCACAAATACAGAGTACCAATAAGGGGAAAAGTATTTTTTCCCTTTTACTTACAGGGCGCAATTGCCCCATAACAATTTGCCGCTCTGCCTTGCTTGTTAGCAAACGCATGATGGGCGGTTGAATAACCGGCACCAGCGCCATATACGAATACGCCGCCACAGTAATGGCGCCCAGCAAGTCCGGCGCAAGCCTTGTGGAAACAAAGATAGACGTAGGCCCATCGGCGCCGCCAATGATGCCAATGGAGGCCGCTTCTGGTAAGGAAAAACCTAAGCCCAAAGCTAAAATAAGCGTACCAAAAATTCCAAATTGCGCCGCCGCGCCCAAAAGCGCTGTTTTAGGATTGGCAATAAGCGGCCCAAAATCTGTCATGGCGCCTATGCCCATGAATATGCATAAAGGAAAAAGTCCTGTGCTAATGCCCATGGTATAAATTAAATATAAAAATCCGTCAGGCCCTGCCATATTAGCCACAGGAATATTAGCTAAAAAACCCCCAAAAGCTATGGGTACAAGCAAAAGGGGCTCAAATTGTTTTTTTATACCTAACCACAATAAAAAAAGGCACACTATAAGCATAATGGGCGTACCAAACATATGAAACACTTGCTCCATACCGCTGAGGTTTTCTGCGGCAGGTTGTATCATATTGGCAAAACCCGTAGAAGCCACAAGGGCATCTAAGCTGCTCAATAAATTATCTATCCATGTATTTTCGCTGGGAACAGGGGTCATATTTTCTCTCGTATCAAAAAAGGTCAAGACGTGAAGCTTAAGCTAAGGTCAATAGCACTTGATCTACATCCACTTGGTCTTGCAATTGTACCGCAATGCTTTGTACCGTACCCGTCACTGGCGCCACTATATGTGATTCCATCTTCATGACGCTTACCACCATGAGGGTGTCGCCTTCTTGCACTTGTTGCCCTTGTTGCACTAAAATTTGCACAACGGTGGCCGGTAAGGGGGCGCATACAGGCGTAGCCTTTGCAACTGCTTCGGCAGGCGCACCAGAGCTATCTATACTCTTGACATCTATTGCATTATCATCATCAATAGTAACCATAAAACTTTTACCATTCACGGTAACTTTATACACACTTTCAAGGCTGCTTTGTGCCATGCTCTTATCCTTTTCTCTCTTCTTCTTATGCTTTTAGCATGGCTTGCTTTTTGGCATGCATGGCTAAGGCAATAATTATAGCTATTTTTTCATCTTCTTCCAAGGTGCTGGAAGTATCTTCTTTTTTACAAGCAAGTGCTTTTTGCACTCCGGCAGCTTGTGGCTCCGGCCAAAATGTATTGGCATAAGCCACGGCCTTGGCCTGCAATGTCACCGCCAGTACCAATAATAGTAAGAGCAAAAAAACAATGCTCATACCCAAAATCATGACAATAAAACCTTGTTCCAATACACTCATGTATGGCTCCTTGCCTTGATGCTATTAGCATCAAGTACTCTCTTTTATCAGCAAATTAAACCACAGCATATGTGAAAAAACCCGTTTAGCTTGCGAGCAAAACGGGTTTGATCTTATAAACCTGTATATATTATCCTAAAAGCTTCATCAAACCACCAAGAGCCTTATAGCTCATCCAAGTGGTAAAGATAACCATAAGATAGCCAAGCACTGTCATCCACATGGGATGCTTATAATCACCCACAATGGTCTTGCGATGGCTTGCTAAAAGCACACTGGCAAGAGACAGGGGTAAAATCATACCATTTAAAGAACCGGCAACCACTAAAATTTGTGCAGGACGCCCAATGGTAACAAAAACTGTGGTGGATAAAAGGATAAAACCAATAATCCAATAACGATAGTTATTTTCCACAAATGGAGAAAGAGTACGCAAAAAGGACACCGAGGTATACGAACAGCCCACCACAGACGTTACCGCTGCAGCCCAAAGCACAATACCAAAGAATTTATAACCAAGCTCACCGGCACCTAAACGGAAGGCAGCCGCAGCAGGGTTGCTAGGATCTAGCGAAGCGCCGCCGATAACAACACCCAAAATGGCCAAGAACATCAAATAGCGCATGATACCCGTGGTCACAATGGCGCTGATGGAGCCCATGGTAATACGTTTGATGTTTTCCGGCCCCACAATGCCACCATCAATAATGCGATGCACACCAGTAAAGCTTAAATAGCCGCCCACAGTGCCGCCCACAAGGGTTAAAATGGTGAACCAATCTATCTCAGACGGAGCAACAGTTTCTTTTAAAGCAAGACCAATGGGAGGGGCTGTTTTTACCACAATAATAAGCACAAGAGCTATCATTAATATGCCTAGCACCTTTACAAATTTATCAATGGCAGGCCCAAATTCTTTATTTAAAAACAATGCAATGGCAATAACAGCACTGATTATGGCACCATAAGCATGGGGCATTTCAAATAAAACATCCAGTCCCAAAGCTGCGCCACCAATATTACCAATATTGAAGGAAAGCCCTCCAAAACAGATAACAAAAGCTAAGAAAAACCCTAGCCCGGGAAACACCTTATTGGCAAGGTCTTGAGCGCGTAAACCTGTCACACCCAAAATACGCCAAATATTCGTTTGAATGATAATATCAATAACTACTGAAATTAAAATGGCAAAGCCAAAAGCTGCCAATAATTTTTCAGTGAAAAGTGCAGTTTGCGTTAAAAATCCAGGTCCAATGGCAGAAGTTGCCATCAAAAAGGTGGCGCCCATAAGAATGCTTAACGTGTTGCCACTATTTTGTATTCTTTTTGCTTCTTTTCCATCACTTGCCATATTACTTTTCCTCCTAAGAAATACAGAAAAAATCTCAAAATTATTTTTTCTCAATCATGAACTCTATCACATTCACTTTAATTGGCAAGTTCTATTTTTATATTATAAACTTGTGAAAAATAGTTCATTGTATACAAAGTCTCTGTATACAATACCTTACAAAAAAAATTTTCCTCAAAAAACCTTATTTTTTTAAAAAAAGGGGAAAAATACAGGCATAAATGATACATTTTGAGGCTTTTCTAAGGATAAAAATCTACCATAAAGGCGAATTTACCCATTGTTACATTTTTGTAAACTTGCCCCTTGCTTATGACAGTACCTTGCATTTTTTCTTTAGGCCTGTTAGACTTTTCTCTGCTTTAGCGTCAGTTCACAAAACATCATATTTTTATATGTGTTGCCTTATTCCCAGATGCATTTTAACGCACTCAGACTTTGCTTTTTTATATTTGCAATAGGATTAAAGGGATTAAATTATGCAATTTGTGTTCAATAAGACTGCCTGCCAAAATCTGCGTAAATCTTTACGCAAAGAATGGCTTGAGACAAACGGTTTAGGCGGTTATGCTTCCAGTTCTCTTGTATGCTGCAATACCAGAAAATATCACGGCCTTTTAGCAGTGCAAGAGGCAAGCCCTCCCGGGCGCTTTGTCTTGCTCTCCACCCTTGAAGAGTCCATCATTGTCAATGACAAGGAAGCTTCTTTTTCTTGCCGCAAACACCCAGATGTGTACTACCCTCGCGGCCATGAATACCTCCATGAAGTAAGCCTTGGCATGGTACCTACCTTTGTATACCGTTACGGGGATGTGCATTTCATTAGGCAAGTTATGATGCTGCATAAGCACAATGTGACCTTAATTCGTTACAGCTTACAATGCAGCGATGGTACCGATGGTTGCGCCGCCCTCCCAGGCACCGCATGCCTGCGCCTTAAACCCCTTTTGGCCTATCGCAATATGCATGCTTTAAGTGCCTCAAATATTGATTTTCAGGTTAAAACATGGCCGGCGCAAAACGGTTTTAGCATAAGACCCTACAACACCTTGCCGCCGCTTTTCATGCAAACAAACTCGCCACTTATTTTCCACCCTTCGCCCGATTGGTATAAGAATGTGGAATATATGGTGGAAGCTGAACGCGGCTTTGCCAATCATGAAGATCTCTTCCAGCCCGGTGTTATGGATGTGGAGCTAAACCTTGGTCAATCAGTCATTGTTTCTGCCGCCACCGAAGATGTACTTGAAAAACTCGGCCCCCTAGAAGCTCTTTGGGAAGCAGAAGTAGCACGCCGTGAGCAACAAGATACCCAAAAAACCTTCCTTGAAAACCATTTGGAAAGTGTAGCTCAACAATTTTTAGTGCGCCAACCTGCCGGTAACGACACTGTGGTGGCTGGGTATCCGTGGTTTGAAGCCTGGGGACGTGATACATGCATCGCTTTATCCGGCCTCACCTTTGCCAATGGATTGTATGAAGAAGGCCTAAGCGTACTTGAAAGTTTAGCCCGTGAATCTGACCATGGGCGCATTCCCAATATGTTTTCCGCCGATGGCAACCATGCCTACAATTGTATTGATGCTTCCTTGTGGTATGTGTGGGCTGCACAAACGGCCTATGCGTGCGAGCCTAAAGGCTCCAAGCGTTTTCGTAGCCATTGCTGGCCTTTCATCAAAAAAATCATTGAAAATTATGCCAGCGGCGCCTTAGAGCATGTGCATTGTGATGAAGAAGGTTTTTTACATGTGGGTACCGAAGACACACAGCTCACTTGGATGGATGCCAATGTACACGGCAAAGCCGTCACTCCGCGCCATGGCTGCCCTGTGGAAATCAATGCTCTTTGGTATAATGCCTTGGCCTTTGCCCGAGTGGTGGCGAAAACGTACGGGGAAAAAATGCCCCATGCGCTGTGCCATCAACGCGCTTTAGATAAAATGCGCCTTACCTTTAAGGAACGTTTTTGGGTGGAACAAAAGCACAGTGGCTACTTGGCAGATTGCTGGCGCCCTGAAGGTGTAGATGCTAGCTTGCGTCCCAATCAGCTCTTTGCCGTAGGTTTACCCCATGCCATTTTGGACGAAGAGTATTGGGGAGATGTGGTGGAAACCTGCCGCAATACCCTGCTCACGCCTTATGGTCTGCGCACTTTGGCTCCCAGTGACTATCGCTACCACTCTGCCTATGAAGGCTCACCGGAAGAACGCGACGGCGCCTATCACCAAGGTATTGTTTGGCCATGGTTACTTGGTATTTATACCGACGCCCTCATGCGCGGCGCTTGGGATACGTCCAGTGCTGTGCGCGAACTTTTAGACACCCTAACCCCATTACTTACGACGCATTTGACAGAAGCAGGAGTGGGTTCCGTTTCCGAAATTTTCTCAGCAGATCCTCCGCATATTCCCAACGGTTGCATAGCCCAAGCGTGGAGTGTGGCCGAGCTCATTAGACTATTACAAGTCTTGCGTAAAGCCGCTCCGGAAAATGTGCGTGCGTGGGAACAAACCCACATACAACAAAATGTCCCTGTGCAATTCTAAGTATATACTTTGAAAAGGCTAGAGATTACAAAAGTTAAAGGGTTATTATGCGAGTTTTAATGTTTGGGTGGGAATTTCCCCCCTATATGAGCGGCGGATTAGGAACAGCCTGCTATGGCATGACCCGTGCCTTGGCTGAAAAAGGTGTTCATATTAATTTTGTGCTTCCGCGTATGGAAGGACAAGATAAAATATCCATCCCTCAAGGTTTATCCTTGCAGCAAGCCTCAGGCACCCGCATTCAGTGGAGTCATGAGGAAGAAGAAGTGATATGGGAGCACAGCCCTGTGTCTGCTCCCATTAAGGGTATGGCAGCGCAACATAGGGTACACAGTGTTGACGAAAAATATCTTTTAAAAGAAGCCACCGCCAGCCGCGGCGCCGCGGTAGTGCAAGAGATATGGCACAAGCATTTGCGCATTCAACCTGTGAATTCCACACTGCATGCCTATGCCACCCCGCAAAGCTATGCAGAATGGCAAAGCACCTGTGCAGGAAGTAGCACATCATATTTATATGATCCTTGCACCGCACCGCTTACCTTCATGAAGCAAGCCTCTGGCATGATTTCTGAAGAAGCGCGTACGCAGCTTATGCATGTAATCAAAAGCACGCAAAAGCATACGCGCCGGGAGCAGGGGGATACAGTACTTTCTTTACATGGCGGCTATGGTAAAGGCCTTATGGAAGAAGTTTTTCGCTATAGTCAAAGCGTGCTTGGTTTAGACATTGGCCATATTGATGTTATTCACGCCCATGAATGGATGACCTGCCCTGCTGCCATTGTGGCCAAACACCTGACGGGCAAGCCTCTTATTGTGCATATTCACGCCTTGGAAAGTGATCGTAGTGGTACCAATCTTAATTATGAAGTGGCAGCCATAGAACGCGCAGGTCTGGAAGCAGCTGATGTAGTGGTAACGGTGAGCCACTATACCAAAACACGTATTACCGAGCTTTACGGCATTGATCCGGATAAAATAGTGGTGGTACACAATGCCGTCACCCGTGAGGAGTCTCGCTCGCATCTTAATATTCCAACCCATGACAGCCATGAAAAATATGTGCTCTTCATGGGACGCATTACCTATCAAAAAGGGCCGGAATACTTTGTGGAAGCTGCAAAGCTTGTGCTCTCGCGTATGCCCAATGTGCGTTTTATCATGGCAGGCAGCGGTGACATGCTGCCGCGTATAGTACGCATGGTGGCACAAATGCGCATGGGCAGTCGTTTTCACTTCACAGGCTTTTTACGCGGAGAAGACGTGGACAGAATGTATGCCATGAGCGATTTATATGTTATGCCCAGCGTTTCTGAACCCTTTGGTATAGCGCCGCTGGAAGCCATGTCTTATGATACACCGGTGCTTATTTCGCGCCAATCGGGTGTGGCGGAAGTGGTACAAAATGCCCTCAAGGTAAACTTTTGGGATATACGCTCCATGGCAGATAAAATTTGTGCCGTGCTCAGTTACCCAAGCCTTGCCAAAGAAATGACCAAGCAATGCCACGAAGAATTACAACATATACGCTGGGAAAACGCCGCCACAAAACTTATAGATGTTTACAATTTTTGTGCAAGAACACATTAATGGCCCATGGTACAACGCAAAAGCTTTATTCGCCCATTGCCTTATTAATTTTTTACTTGTTGGGAAAGTTCTATGTCATCATTATGTTTTTATTTTCAAGTACATCAGCCTTACCGTTTACGCCATTATACCATTTTTGAATTAGGTCATGATCATTTTTATGAAGATGATAAAGCCAACAGAGAAATTTTGCATAAAGTGGCGCGAAAATGCTACTTACCCATGAACAAGGTTTTATTGGACCTTATTCATGAGCATGACGGAAAATTTAAAATTGCTTTTTCCCTTTCCGGCGTGGTCATGGATCAATTGGCCGAATGGGCACCGGAAGTTTTACAATCTTTCCAAGATTTGGTAAAAACAGGCTGCGTGGAGTTGCTTTCTGAAACCTACGCTCACTCCTTGGCTGCTTTATACTCTCCCGAAGAATTTAAACAGCAAATAGACATGCATTCTGCCATGCTAGATAAATACTTTGGCGTAAAACCCACTGTATTTCGCAATACTGAGCTCATTTACAGCAATAAAATTGCCAAAATGGTAGAAGATATGGGCTATAAAGCCATCTTAACCGAAGGTGTAGACCATATTTTAGGTTGGCGTAGCCCCAATGTGGTGTACCAACCAGCCAATTGCCTTGATTTAAAGCTTTTATTGAAAAATTATCGCCTTTCAGATGACATAGCCTTCCGTTTTTCCAATCGCGGCTGGCCGGAATTTCCTTTAACGGCAGAAAAATTTTCACATTGGGTGCACACTGCTGGTTTACAAGGAGAGATAATCAACTTATTTATGGATTACGAAACCTTTGGTGAGCATCAATGGGAAGAGACAGGAATTTTTAATTTCATGCGAGCCTTGCCTGCGCAAGTTATGGCCAACCCTAACTTTCGCTTCATTACTCCCAGTGAAGCTGCGCAAAACATAGCACCCATGGCACGCTTGGATATTCCCCAAGAAATTTCCTGGGCCGATGCGGAAAGAGACCTTACCGCTTGGCTTGGCAATGACATGCAATACGATGCCATTGAAACTGTGTATCGCTTAGAAGAGCAAGTTCGCGCCTTGGGTGATGAAAACGTACTCAGAACCTGGCGACGCTTACAAACCTCTGACCATTTTTATTATATGTGCACCAAGTGGTTTTCTGATGGTGATGTGCATAAATACTTTAACCCTTATGGATCACCCTATGATGCTTATATTAACTATATGAACGTCATAGCTGATTTTGAAAAAAGCTTACAAGGCGACAAAGCCTAAATTTTAGCTCTCAAATAGACTCTCATTTCGCCTTCTGTGTACACAAGATCCTGCCTTTGAAATGCTGAGTCAAACAAGAATAATTAAGCATTGTGGTATACTGTATATACCACAATGCTTATCGTGATTTTTTGTCCTTCCATAAAAATACTAAACTGGCATCATACAACTTTGAGGAGGATGTATGCATACAGAATTGAAACAAGCTACTGGCTTTGAAGTCAGTTGGGAAGTTTGCAATAAAGTGGGCGGTATTTATACCGTGGTGAGCAGCAAAGCCCTGCACGCTGTGGAAAGCTTTGAAGACAGATATTATATGTTTGGACCAGATCTTGGCAATAATGCCGAATTTGAAGAAACCGATGAACCTTGCTGGAAAGAAATCCGTAAGGTTTTAGCTGTGCATAACTTCCAATGCCGTTTGGGGCGCTGGAACATCCCCGGTCGGCCTAAAACCATTCTTGTAAGCTTTAAAGATCGCTTTAATGTTAACCAATTGCTTTTTGAATTATGGAGCAATTATGGCGTAGACTCCATGACCGGTGGTTGGGACTATGCAGAACCTGTCATGTTCAGTGCCGTCTGCGGCGAAATCATTGCCGCCATTTTTAAAGACACTGTGGAGCCCACTGGCCATAATGCTGTGGCACATTTCCATGAATGGATGTGCGGCGCAGGCTTACTTACGGCAAAAAAACAAGCGCCGGCCATAGGGACGGTCTTTACCACCCATGCCACCATGCTGGGCCGCGCCCTAGCCAGCACAGGCCGCGATATATACAAACAAATGTATAAAATTAATCCTGCACGCGAAGCTACCAACCACAATATTACCGCTAAATGCTCCATGGAAAGAATCGCCGCCAGAGAAGCAGATTGCTTTACCACAGTGAGTAACCTTACCGCCACGGAAGCCTCGGCCTTTTTGGCGCGCACCCCCGATGTGGTGACTTTAAACGGCCTTGATATGCGTGTTATCCCCGATTATAGCAGCAATCGCAAAGATATCATGGGTTATCGCGAGCAAATGACCAAAGCCATTGAAAAGCTTTTGCGCCGCCCCTTACCCAAAAATGTACGGTATATCCTCATTTCCGGGCGTTATGAATTTAGAAACAAAGGACTTGATGTATTCCTAGAAGCTTTGGCCGGTATCAATGAATCTTTGGCTGGCACCGATACTCACGTGGTGGCGCTTTTTGCCGTCATGGGCGGTCACACAGGCTTTAACCCCGATGCCGTGAGCGGCGATCCGCACAAAAAACCGCCACGCAATGATTATTGGATTACCTCGCACCATGTGTATGACAGCCCCAATGACCCCATTCTTAATGCCAGCATGCGCCTTGGTTTAACCAACAAAGCCGAAAATAATGTACAGGTTATCTTTGTTCCTGCGCAACTAAATGGTCATGATGGTTTCCTAAATCTTACCTATGAGCAAACCTTAAGTGCGTGCGATCTTGGCGCTTTCCCATCGTGGTATGAGCCTTGGGGCTATACTCCACAAGAAAGCGTAGCCTGGGCTGTACCCACCGTCACCACAGACCTTTCCGGTTTTGGACTTTGGTCACGCCAAATACAAGAAAAAGAAAATATCAGCGGCGGCGTCTATGTGGTACCTCGACAGTTCCGCTCCTATGATGAAGTACTCAAAGAATTACGCGAAACCACATTAAAGGCCATTTCTCTATCGGAAAAAGACCTCAAAGAATCTCGCAAAGCTGCGCGCCATCTGGCTCAATACTGCTCTTGGAAAGAGTTTTTCCCTTATTATGAGCAAGCCTATACCCATGCCTTAGAAAAAGCCGTGGAGCGTAATAGTAAAGCCTTGGGCTTTTCCGGAGACATTAAGCATGTGCTTAAAGCCACCTCTTCCGTCACGCCCATTTTACGCTCCTTCATGGCCATTTCCTTCTTGCCGGAGCGCTTAAAAGGATTACGTGACCTTGCGGCCAATTGGTGGTGGTGCTGGCAAGCCGAAGGATGGGAAATTTTCTCTTCCATAGATGCAGAAATTTGGGAAAATTCAGAACATAATCCCATAAAACTTTTGGCCAATGTAAGCGGAGCACGACTCACAGAATTGAGTGAAAACCTTGATTTCTTAAACAAAATGGATGATTTACTCGAAAAATTTGGCAGTTACATGAGCGAACAAGCCAAAACCACCGAAGACATCCTTTCTGCGGAAAATCCTGTGGCCTATTTCTCCACAGAATACGGTATTTGCGAAAGTCTCCCCATTTACTCTGGAGGCCTTGGTGTACTTTCCGGCGATCATTTAAAATCCGCCAGTGATTTAAACATCCCCTTAGTTGCCGTTGGTTTATTATATAAAAACGGATACTTCCGTCAAAAACTCACCCCAGATGGTGGACAACTTGCTGTCTATACAGAAAACGATTTTGCCTCCATGGCTGTGGAACGCGTACTTACAGAAGATGGCGCCCCCGTCATGGTGCATATTGACTTACCGGGACGCATGCTACATGCTCAGATATGGCTTGTACAAGTAGGTCGCATCAAATTGTATTTGATGGACACCGACATGCCCATCAATACCCCCGAAGACCGCAAAACCACCGCGCAGCTCTACGTGGCTGACCGTGATTGTCGTCTGCGCCAAGAAATGCTCCTCGGCATGGGCGGCGTGCGCTTATTGCAACAATTGCAAATCACGCCCGCCGTATACCATATGAATGAAGGCCACTCTGCATTTTTGATTTTGGAACGCATCCGAAACCTTATGCACTCAGGCTTAAGCTATGAAGTGGCATGCGAAGCCGTACGTGCTTCTTGCGTCTTCACCACACATACCCCTGTGGATGCCGGCAATGAACGCTTTGCCCCCGATCTTATGGAACGCTATTTTGCCGACTTTGCGGGAAGCATAGGCTTATCCATGCAGGATTTCTTAAATATGGGACGCCTTGTGGGCTCTAACCGTAATATGTATGAAATGACCGTGCTTGCTCTTAACTATTCCCTTAAAGCCAATGGCGTAAGCCGTCTGCACGGGGATGTGTCTCGCGGTATGTGGCAGGCAGCATGGAAAGGCTATTCACAAGCCGAAGTACCCATCAAATCCGTTACCAATGGCATACACGTGGCCTCATACGTATCGGCGCCCATGCGCTCCCTCTTGGATCAAACCCTAGAGCCGGGCTGGGAAAACCTCCCTCCATCGGCCGAAGTTTGGGATAAAATCCACACCATTCCAGCACAAAAAATCTGGGATATTCGCCGCATAGAAAAAGCAAAGCTCTTACGCGCTGTGGATAAAGGCCTTGGAAGCATATTTAAAACCTTAGATGTACCTCCCGCCACCCAACAAGTCATGCGTGCAGGGCTAACCAACCCCGATGCTTTAATCATTGGCTTTGCCAGAAGATTTGCGCCCTACAAACGCGCCAACTTACTCTTTGCCGACGCAGAACGCTTGCAAAAGCTTTTAAAAGATCCACAAAGACCCGTGATCTTCATCTTTGCCGGTAAAGCTCACCCCGCAGACCAACATGGCATTGATATCATGAAGCAAATAGTCAAGTTCACCCTTGATGAACGCTTTGTGGGTCACGTATACTTCATGGAAGATTACAGCTTGTCTGTATCACGTCTGCTCACTCGCGGCTGCGATGTGTGGTTAAATACTCCCTGCCGGCCCAATGAAGCCAGCGGTACCAGTGGTATGAAACCCTCGGTCAATGGTGGATTAAACCTCAGTATTTCCGATGGTTGGTGGTGCGAAGGCTATAATAAAAAGAATGGTTGGACCATTGGCCCTGTCATTAAAAATCTACACGATGTGGACGGTCAAGCCGATTATGCCGACGCAGATTCCTTATACACCACCTTGGAAGAAAGCGTTCTTCCCATGTATTTTGATCGTAATAGCAACAACCTACCCGAGCAATGGCTGGAAATTTCACGCAATGCCATGCGTAGCCTAACCCCGCAATTTAGTTCGCATCGTATGGTCAATGACTATATGCGCGATTACTATATACCCACAGCTGCCAGAAAAAATAATCTCTTTGAAGATGACTTTGCCATGGCCAAACGCATTGCTGAATGGAAATACACCATTGCCAATTCCTTCCCCTGCGTGACCATTGATGAAGTAACCTTTGAAGGCGTAGAAAATGAAACCCTCTACGTGGGGCAAAAAATACGCATCCTTGTAACCCTCAACCCCTGCGAAATGGATCCGCAAGCCCTGCGCGTGGAATATGTGGTGGGGCGCAGTGAACTCTATGACTTTGTAGGAAAACCCCAAATTCATCCGCTCAAATTTAAAGAGCACCTAGAATCTGGACACCTCCTGTTTACCGGAGAATTTACCATTACGGAAAACGGCCACCACTCCTATGGCGTGCGCGCTGTACCCTTTAATATTGACCTGTTCTCCCCACTTGATACCCGCTTGGTACTGTGGGCTTAAGTTGTAACTGTAATATAAACGCTTTTTATTTTTATGAGGGGGGAAGAGGCTCTTTTGCCAAAACCCAAAACTGCCCCTTCCCCTATAAATAGCTCATAATTAGGTTTTGTTTTTTTATTTTATTTTGTTTTTTATGAGGGGGGAAGAGGCTCTTTTGCCAGAACCCAAAACCGCCTCTTCCCCCCTCAAACTCCCCCCATCTCCGCAAAACGCTCTTTATATGGGCGCATCTCATGGCAAAATTTTTCTATCGTTGCCATAGAAATGGTGTACGAAGATTATATGTCATGGCCATAGAAAGTTTTTGAGGGTGGGGTGAGAAGGCGAAGCCTTCGAGGGGCGGGAACTTTTTTCAAAAAGTTCCCGCCCCTTAAAAACAAAAATAAAAAACTAAAATTTGCTTTTAGCCATATACGCAGCGCCCCACAGGGCTGGATTT
>CAYJHH010000037.1:0-21941 GCA_964369995.1 uncultured Desulfovibrionaceae bacterium | reverse complement strand
GAGAGAACCTTTTTTCAAAAAGGTTTCTCCCCCCAGAGTGTTGACAAAGTCAATACGACCTAAAATGAGGAGTAGGCGGAGCTTTGCTTCGCCGTTAAACGACTTATTTTAGTAGCATCAAATTAAGGAGAGAACCTTTTTTCAAAAAGGTTTCTCCCCCCAGAAATAATTTCCAGAAATAACTCTCCTAATCTACTCCTACAGAATATTTGACGTATGCCTTGCATTGGGCTATGCCAAGACCATGCATAGTTTTCAACAGCAAAGTTTCCTTTCTCCTGTGACAGATGGTATTTCCCTTGGTATTGACGAAGCTGGGCGTGGCTGTTTGGCTGGGCCTGTGGTGGCTGCCGCCGTGCTTTTGCCCGAGCATGTGTGTATTGAAGGTTTGGATGATTCCAAAAAGCTTACAGCTGTCAAGCGTCAAAGGTTAGCCAAGGAAATATTTTTGCATGCCAAGGTGGGTTTGGGTTTGATGTGGCAAAGAGATATTGACCGCATAAATATTTTACAAGCCACCTTTCATGCCATGACCAAGGCTGTCGTATCTTTAATGCGTCGTCATGGCCGTGAAATGGGGCAAAAGCAGGTGCATTTATTCATTGACGGCAATAAAATTATTCCTAAAGCTGTCATGGAGCCTTATTGGAAGCCTATGCCTTACTCCTTGCCGCAGCAAGAGTGTATCATTGGCGGTGATGGGCTCATTCCATCCATTGGCGCCGCGTCCATAGTGGCTAAGACCCATCGTGATCATATTATGCAGATTTTACATGGGCGCTATGCCATGTATAATTTTGCCGGTCATAAGGGCTATGGCACCAAGGAGCATGTGGCTGCCATTGTGGCTCATGGCCCTTGTCCTTTACACCGTATGACTTTTGCGCCTATTTCGACCCTACATGCTCAAAATACGGAGCATGCCCATAAACAGGAAAAAAAATTACGGCAAGGGTCTTTACTATGACTTGGTGGCAAAGGATTTTTGCTTTTTCAAAGTGTGAACAAAGTAATGTTTCCCAAAATGCCAAGCACAGTGTGGGACGAGCCGGAGAAGAGCAGGCCGTGCAGTATCTTACAGGTCTTGGCATGCGTATTCTTTATCAAAATTGGCGCTGTGGCTCCTTGGAACTGGACGTGGTGGGTGAGGATGCTCAAGGTATTGTCTTTGTGGAAGTTAAAACGCGCAAGGCTCAAAGTATGACATCGCCTTTGGAAGGCATGACGCCCAAAAAACGCGCCACTCTCATACGCGCCGCCAAGGCTTGGTTGGCTGCCCATGAGGCACAAGGGGTGTATGAAAAGCCTTGTCGCTTTGCTGTGGTGGCGGTGACCTACGAACAGCAAAAAAATACAGAAAAATTTTTCTATAAGGTGGAATTTCATGACCATGCCTTTGACCTCTCCCATACATATTAAGGAACAAGCCGTACAATTATGGGTGGTGGCAACGCCGCTGGGTAATACCGGTGACTTGAGTCCGCGCGCTCAAGAAATCTTGCAACATGTGGATATTGTGCTGGCCGAAGATACTCGCCGAGCCGGCTTGCTCTTTCAGCGTTGCATGCTCAAGGCGCAAAGCTTCATGAGCTTGCATGACCACAATGAAGAAGATCGCTGTAAAGAGCTTTTGGAATTGTTTGCTGCGGGTAAAACCTTCGCCCTTATTTCCGATGCCGGCACACCGCTTATGGCAGATCCTGGCTTTCGCTTGGTACGTTTGTGCCGTCAAGAAGGCATAAAGGTCTCCATGGCGCCGGGACCTAGCGCGCCCATAGCAGCCCTTATGGGCGCAGGTATTGCGCCGCAGCCCTTCACGTTTTTTGGTTTTTTGCCTCGTGATGCTTCGGCCAAAGAAAGCACCTTGGCGCCCTTTATTCAAGTACCCAGCACCTTGGTATTTTTTGAGCGTAAAGACCGCCTTCATGATACCTTGGCCTTGGCTTTGCGTCTTTTGGGGCCGCGTGAGCTGTGTGTTGCGCGTGAGCTTACCAAAACCCATGAGGAATTTATCATCACACGTTTAGAAGAGTACGCCACCATTGCCGAAGATCTTAAGGGAGAAATCACCGTGGTGGTGGGACCACCCGAGGGAGAGGTGCGCACCCCTGAAGCACAGGTTATGCAATTGATGGCAGAAGAAATGGCGCGCGGCGGCAAACCACGTGAGGTGAGCCGCAGGGTACAAAATCGTGTGCAAGGCTGGACAAGTAAAGAAATTTATCTTTTACCACGCTCATAATAGGCATTATTAGCCATGTGTAAAGCTCTTGGGTGTAAACCTAAGGGCTTTTTTATTTTTAAAAATCCTTTTGTTTTTATATAGTTATGTCAGTTAAAAAAAGAATGCTGTAAATGTGAAAAAAGTTCTTGATAATGACATTGATTTTCTATATCAAAGATAAAGCGCGCCAACATTACAAACAAAAGGATAAAATATGAAAGCACTGATTGTTTATGGTTCCACCACAGGAAACACCGAATATGTAGCCACCACTTGCCAAAAACTTTTACAAGACGCCGGCCATGAAGTAAGCTTAGAAGACGCCGGTAAGGTGACTGCTGAAGGACTTTGCCAAGGTTATGATTTGATTCTTTTTGGCTGCTCCACCTGGGGTGATGAAGAAATTGAGTTACAAGATGATTTCATTGATCTTTTTGATAGCTTTGACGCCATTGAAGCCAGCGGTAAAAAAACAGGTGTATTTGGTACCGGTGATAGCTCCTACACCTATTTTTGCGGTGCTGTAGACGCCATTGAAGAAAAACTCAATGCACTTGGCGCTGAAGTGCTTGATACCTTAAAAATTGATGGTGATCCACAAACAGAAAAAGGTAGCATTGAAGATTTTGTAAAATCTGTACTTGCTAAAGCATAGATTAACTTTAAATAGATACGCTTTGCTATAAAGTAACAGTGACGGATGTAACAATACACGATGGAAAATGTTATGGTAAATATTGCTTAACATATTTATGTGAAGCGAAGTAACAATGAAAATCTGTATAGTTAAGAAAAACATAGACCATGATGTTTTTCTGGTTTCGTAAGTAAAAAAATCCTCTCGGCACAGCCTTTCGTTGTTTTACTTCCTTCAAACAACGAAAGGCTTGTCCTCCTTATAGCTATTGTAAGTTCTGTAAAATTTTCTCAGCGTCTTTTTGCGCCTGCATTTTTTCTTTTTCTGACATGCTGGACTCAAATACTCTTTGTGCTTTTTGTATTTCTTTCACAGCGGGTTCAAGCTGTGAGGCCACAAGTATGAGTGCATAGGCTTTGACAGTATTTCTCTTAACGCCTTGCCCCTCAAAATACAGCTTTGCTAAAACAAAAAAGGCTAAGCCATCACCTTGCTTGGCCGCTTCATCCAAGTGAAAAGCAGCTTGAGCATAATCTTGAGGCAGTCCTTCTCCCATGACATAAAGATTTCCCAAGGTGAGATGGCAACTGGCATTGCCCAAATTTGCCCCTTGCTGGAAATATGCAATGGCTTTATCCATGTTTTTGGGTATTTCTTCACCTTTTCTATATATTTGCCCTAGTCTATAGGCCGCGTCAGCATAGCCCATGGACAAGGAGGTTTCATAATGTGTAAGGGCTGTCTGCATATCTTTTGGGGTACCAAGGCCGCGCCTGTATAACGTCCCCAAGTTATAAAATACTGTGGGTTCATCACTTTGTAAGGCTTTATTGTAATAAAAAAGAGCTTGCTCGTAGTCTTTTTGTACCCCTTGCCCGTTTTGATACAAAATGCCCAGCCGTGCGCAGGCAGCTTCATGTTCTAAAGCGGCAGCACGCATATAGCATGCATGGGCTTTTTCGTAAGATTGCTGTGTGCCTTTACCTTCTTGATATAAGGTTCCCAGCATGAAAAAGCCGTGTGGGTCTGCATCTTTGTGTTTTGTGGCGGCAGAGAGGTAATGAAAGGCCTTGGTGTAATCTTGCGCCACCCCTGAGCCCACATAATAATTGGAGCCCATTTTAAGTTGTGACATGCCAAAACCTTGATCTGCGGCGAGTTTATAATGGGCGGCGGATTCTTTTTCGTCTTTTTCTACACCTTGCCCCAGTTCATAGTATACCCCCATATTATGCTGTGCCATGTAATGGCCTTGTGCGGCGGCTAAGCGGAAAAGCTGCATGGCTTTAGCATAATCTTGAGGGCGAAAGGTGCCTTGGTCGTATTGCGCGCCTAAGTCAAATTGTGCCGGTGCAAGCCCGTGCTCAGCAGCCAGTTCTAAAAAGTGTTGTCCTTTGGTCATGTCTACAGTTATGCCGCCTAAGCCATTGCTGTAAATGATGGCTAAGGTATATTCGGCCGTGTTTAACCCTTGCTTTGCGGCGGCTAAAAAAAGCTCCATGGCTGCGGGGATATCTTGCTTCACGTGTGTGCCATGAAAATATAAGGTGCCCATGTGTTGTTGTGCAGGGGCAAAGCCTGTATCCACGGCCTGTGTATAATAGGCTAGGGCTTTTGACATGTTTTGTGCGGTACCGACACCGCGTTCATGCATTTGGCCTAAAGTGTATAGGGCATGGGCATGACCTAGGTTTGCGGCTGTTTGAAAATGCTCCAAGGCCTTTTCCCCTTGCTGCGGCGTGGCGAGGAGGGCTTTTTGACCTTGGGCAAAAGCTTCTTGTGCCTTAGGGGAAAGGGCTTTTACGGAAGTGGGCTGTGGCACTGCTTGTGTATATGGTGTAGTAAACAGTGTACATATGCAGCATACTATCAGGAAAGAGAAGACTTTTTTATACCATGAGTTAACAGAGTATATAAGGCACATACATGATCTCCTTGTAAGTAAAATACTATTTATGGGAACCAGTTATGCAAAAAGATATTGTAATGTACACGAAAAAAGGACTTTTGCCTACTGTATAGGAGTGAGATATAAAAAAGGGACAAGCCCTAAGACTTGTCCCTTGTGAGTGTTAAGCGTAAAATGCTTATTTGCAACAGCTAGCGCTGGCGTTAAAGAAAGCAGCTTTACCGGCCTTACATACGGGGCAAGATTCACATTCGCCTTCATGGGTATAACCACATACTTTACACAAGTAGTAGTCAACGTCAGCATAATCAGCAGGGTTAGCAAGAGCTTTTTTGTAAAGGTTAGCATGCACTTCTTCCACAGCATTTACATAGGATAAGTGCTTAGCAATGGCGGTTTCGCCTTCAGCTTCTGCGTCAGCGATCATTTCTGGATACATTTTTGTGAACTCATAGCTTTCGCCTTCAATGGCAGACTTGAGGTTTTCTTCGGTGTTACCCACATGACCTGCAAGACGGAAGTGAGCTAAAGCGTGAATGGTTTCAGCGGCAGCAGCAGCACGGAAAAGCTTAGCAACTGCTGGTAAGCCTTCTTTGTCAGCGGCTTCAGCAAAAGAAAGGTATTTACGGTTAGCTTGGGATTCACCTGCAAAAGCAGCCATTAAATTATCATGAGTTTTAGACATTTTGTTTCTCCTAATGTGTTGTTGAGAAATATTACTAATAAGAAAGTCTGCCCCTGTCAACAAAAATGTTTAAAAAGAATTTTCTTTTTTTAAACAGCATTCCATAAAAGCTTTGTTACATGCCCACAATATTGATGCTTTAGAAGGAGTTAATTGTGTTTATGTGAATATATCAAAACCTTTAAGTACTTTGCATTTTATGGAATGCGCGTCATAAGACAGTATTTCTATTTCTGCCCCTTGATAACGAAATACGTGGCCTGTATCCATATTATGGGTAATGCGTTGTTCATTTTTCCCTTCGCGATAGGTAAAGCTCACAAGATTTTTGTGAGCGCCGGCATAAGCGAGGCTACGCATTTCCTTGTCTGAATCTTGTTCTTTAAGACGGGTATTGCGCTTGATGCTAAAACCGCTGTCAAAATTGCGCAAAATAATACCGTTGGAAATGCTCACTGTGAGCTCATGGCTTTTCTTAATATACACAATGTCGGTGACATTTTCGCTATTTGTTTTTGCTACTTTGCCTTTTATGGATTCTGGCTCAAAGAAAATTCTACTTTCATCTTCCCCAGTTTTCACATAGGTACCCTTGGGGATAAAAATGGGCAGAAAGATATCTTCTTCGATATGTAAAGGGCGTGGCACTTCCAGTACATCGGCAACGCTTTCTACCTGATAATGGATAATGGTGTCTTCTATGCGAACGTCTTTCACCTGACCAATGTCAGTATAGGTGGTGATTTTCTTTTCTTCGCTATAGTTGTACGGAGAGCGCGGCCCTGCACAGCCCATAATCATACAAGCGAGTAGACAGCATGCGAGAATTTTTTTCATAATACCCCCTATTCAAATGATATTTAAGGCAACATAAAAAGCATATAAACATGAATGCAAGGGAAAGGCAATACAGTGAAGGGCTTTTATAATATAAGCATTTCACTGTGTTTGCATGAGAGAGATAAAATGCGTCCACCAAAAAAACTAGAGGGAATTTTTTTGGCAGACGCGTATGAGGAGATTATACGAAGTTTAAGAGTTAATAAATTGATCTTGAGTTTTATTGGCGTATTTTACCAAGGCAAGCATGACGGGTACTTCCACCAAAACGCCCACAATGGTGGCCAGAGCCACAGGACTAGCCACGCCAAACAGTGCAATGGCCACAGCCACGGCAAGCTCAAAGAAGTTAGAGGCGCCAATCATGCCGGCAGGGGCAGCAATGCAATGGGGTAAGCCAAGCTTTTGGCTAGCTCTGTAGGCAATGAAGAAAATCAGTACCGTTTGAATAATGAGCGGAATGGCTATGAGCACAATATGCAAGGGGTTTTCTAAAATTACTGTACCTTGGAAGGAAAAGATGAGTACCAAGGTAAGTAACAATCCCATGATGGTGCTATTGCCAAATTTGGGTACAAAGCTTTTTTCAAAATACTCCAGTCCTTTATTTTTTACCACCATATGACGTGTAATCATGCCGCCAAAGAGGGGGATAACCACAAAAAGTACCACGGAAAGAATAAGAGTGTTCCAAGGTACAGTCACGCCCCCAATGCCCAAAAGAAAAGCCACAATGGGAGTAAAGGCCACAAGGATGATAAGGTCATTGGTAGCCACTTGTACCACTGTATAGGCGGCATCGCCCTTGGTTAAGTGGCTCCATACAAAGACCATGGCCGTACAAGGGGCTGCGCCAAGAAGCACTGCACCGGCAAGGTAATCACGCGCTAGGTCTTCAGAAATAAAGGGACTAAAAAGTACATAGAAAAAAAGCCAAGCAATGCCAAACATGGTAAAGGGCTTAATAAGCCAGTTGGTTACCCAAGTAACTAAAAGACCCTTGGGATTTTTTCCTACATTTTTGATGCTTTGAAAGTCCACTTTAAGCATCATGGGATAAATCATGACCCAGATTAAAATAGCAATGGGAATGGACACATTGGCATATTCCAAATGGTTTAAAAATTGGGGAATACCGGGGGCAAATTTACTTATGGCTATGCCAATAACCATACATAAAGCCACCCATACTGTTAAATAGCGCTCAAAAAAGCTTATACCTGCTTGTTGCGTCTTTTCCATGATGCCACCTTAATCGTAAAATTTTATGAGAGATTGTGTGTATTATTTGCCTTCAAGCCAAGCTGACACTTCATCCTTGGTGGGGATGCGACCGGTAAGCTTAACCACGCCGTTAACGGATACAGCAGGGGTGCAAAGCACGCCGGCTGCCATCATTTCTTTAATATCAGAGACTTTTTGAATGTCAGCGGCTATGCCCTTTTCAGCGGCTACGTCACGTACAAGCTTGTCAGCGGCGGCACATGTGGGACAACCAGGTCCAAATACTTTAATTTCCATGAGAGACTCCATAATATGTTATAGGTTAGATGATATAGGGCTGTAAGGCATTAAGTATCCAGCCCACCAAGGTTAATATAATTAGCAAGTAAATAATGAAAGCCGCTTGCAATTTAAAGGTCATAATTTGTCTAAGTAACATCACTTCAGGGATGCTTGCGGCCACAGAACTCATGCAAAAAGCCATGGTAGTACCAAGAGCCAAGCCTTTAGTGAGCAGGCTTTGCATGATGGGAATAATGCCGGTCACATTGGAGTACAGCGGAATACCCACTAAAACCGCCGCAGGTACTGTCCACCATTCGCCGGCGCCAAGGTTTTCCGCAAACCAATTGGTAGGTACAAAACCATGTAAGGCGGCGCCAATGCCCACGCCAATGATGACCCATTTCCAAATACGCATGAAGATGGTACGCATTTCATGATAAGCAAAACTATGCCTGTCTTGCACGCTCAGCTTTTTGGGCTGATTATTTTCATCCACATAATGCACGGCAGGGGCGTGTTCCATGGCCTCTTTGACAAAGGGCTGTAACCAACGCTCAGCTTTAAGACTATCCATGACAAAACCACCTATAATGCCTGCCGTAAGGCCTATGGATACATAAACAAGGGTGAATTTCCATCCCAGTAAGCCCCAGAGTAAGACCACGGCAATTTCATTGATGAGTGGTGAGGTGATGAGAAAGGCCATGGTAATGCCAATGGGTATGCGCGCGGTGGTGAATCCCAAAAAGAGCGGAATGCTGGAGCAGGAACAAAAAGGTGTTACCGCGCCAAAGAGTGAGCCTAAAAAATATCCCACCCCGCGTCTTTTGGAGGATAAGTAATCTCGCACACGTTCAACATTTAAAGAGGCTCTTATCCAGCCAATGCCGTAAATAAGTGCCACGAGAAGCATAAGTATTTTAACGGTATCGTAAATAAAAAATTCTAAGGAAGCGGCAAAGTGTGAATCTTTTGCCATACCTAGCATGTCGTAAACAAGAAAATGGGCGGAATCTAAAATGTAGATATAAACCACTGTCCAAAGTACTGCTAAGACAGATATGCGCAAGAAGTACTTGCTGTTCCAAGAAGCACCGGTGTGCGTGGGGGGAGTGCTGACAGAGCTCATAAAGGCCTCGTTACTGTAATGCTTGTTGAAGTGTTGACATATGAATGTGCAATTGTTTCATGTGTACTTACGGCAAAAGGCTCGCATAAAGCTTTTTCTCGCGCGCTGTACAATTCAATATTTCAACACTATTTGAAATATGTCAAGAGTGAAATGTTGTTTAAATGGAAAATTAATTATAATTGGCTGTTATTTTAGGTTTTAATAATGCATACTATGTTTTTTCTAATCATAGAACTGGGCGCGTGAGGCGCATGAGGGGGCAGTGTTTGTGATCGAAAAAAACAAGCCCCGCAAGATTGTTATCTTAACGGGGCTTATTTTTGAGTGGAGCTCTTGACCGGGATTGAACCGGTGACCTCATCCTTACCAAGGATGCACTCTACCGACTGAGCTACAAGAGCACTCAACGAAGATGCTTATATGCAATGTTTGGCCGGGCGTCAAGAAAAAAATATAGAAATATGAAAAAAACCTGCATTGCATGTGGGGCAAGCTTGGTGTATGCTTATGAAAAAGAAAAGAAGCTCAAAGAAAGGGTTAACTATTATGCAAGGATACATTGTAAATAAGACTCTTTATTGTCTTTTAGGGCTCACTTGTTTTTTTCTTGGTGCTTGCGGGTCAAAAGTGGTGGGAGAGGATGTGTCTGTATCTACCCCCACAGGGTCTGTGTCTGCGGCGCAAGATCCTGCCTATGCGCGTTATCCCATGAGCGGGCGTTCCTTAGATAAAGCTTTATATATTATGAATACTCCGGCATACATGCAAGCTCGGCAAAGCCGCTTAGATACCTTTTTGCGTAAAAGCTATGCCGGCGAGCAAGCTCCCAATGACTATACCAACCTGCAACCGAGGCAAGTAAGCCCCTTTAGGCAATAAGTATGGATCCCATTACTCACGCTGCCAGTGGCGCTTTGCTGGCTCACGCTTTGCCTGAGCGTTATAAACCGCAGTCCAAGCTTTTTGTTTGGCTTGCGGCGCTCATGGCTGCGTCACCTGATATAGATGTGTTGTTTGCCACGGCTCCCATAAATTATATTCTTTTGCATCGTGGCATAACTCATTCCTTGGCTGCTGTGCCTTTTATGGCTGTGGTCTTGGCTCTACTGGCCTTTCCTTTATGGCATAAGGTATGGGGAAAAGAGCAAGGCGCAGACCATACGGAACGAGCTCCGTGGACGTTTCAAAAAACATTTTTTCTGGCCGTGGTCTGTTTACTTTTACATATTTGGCTTGATATTGTTACCACCTACGGTACCATGATTTTCTTGCCATTTTCAGAGTATAGGGTGCGGTTAAACGGTGTTTTTATCGTGGATATATTGCTTACCGTACCCCTGCTTTTGGCTGTGTGGCATGGTTCGGAGTATCGCCCTTATGCTGTGCTCGGGCTCATATGGCTTTGTGTATACCCTGCCACTTGTGTGGGCATTCGCTATTATCATGAGGCAGAAATACGCACGGCATTGCAACAAGATTCCTTGGTGCAAGAGCGCGGCGCCCTGGAGGATTTGATGGTCTTCCCCGATGCCTTGGCGCCATGGTATTGGCGGGTGGTGTATCAAACGCAAAAACCGTATACTTTCACTGTGGCCAATGCCTATACACCGACGCAAGAAAAAAGCCGCACAGGGTATTTTTTCCCCTCCAGCCAAGGCACTGTTTATCAACAAGGCTTTACTTTGGCAGGGGCATGGCACTCTCCTCTCATGCGCTATCCGGCTTTGCATAAAGACTTTGCGCAAAGTTTAACGGAGCAAAGCAGACGCGCTCACGCCTTTTTAGATTTTTTGGTCATGCCTATTATGGAACAAAAAGCGCATGCTCCTCAAGGCGAAAGCCAATGGGGCGTGTATGACTTGCGTTTTTCAACGCTGCTGGGTGCCGTGCATGAATTTATGGCTGTACGCAATGAGGGGAATCCTACCTTTTTGTTGGAGGTGCGTAGGGCGCAGCAAGTACAAGGTGCAGAGGCTTCTTCTCTTCCTCCTTCTGCGTGGACAAGCGTTCGCTTACTCTTGGCCGGCGCAGGGCAGGATTCCGGATGGCAACAGCCAGAGCCACACATAGCTCCTGAGTGGTGGCATAAGTGGGTGGGCATTATCTATTAATACCGTATGTTCATAGACGAAAGGGCGCAGCCTATGTTGTTGCGGCTCCTATTTTTCCTAACGAAAAGAAGGGTACTATATGTCAAAAGAATTCTCACATATGAGCGCTGATGGCTCCATTTCCATGGTGGATGTGCGTCATAAAGAAAATACATCTCGTGTGGCCATTGTGCGCGGCTTTGTGCACCTAGCTCACGCCACCTTGGAATTGCTTAAGCAAAAAGCTTTGCCCAAGGGCGATGTGCTTACCACGGCAAAAGTGGCCGGCATTTTGGCGGCCAAACGTACAGCAGAGCTTATTCCTTTATGCCATCCTCTCTCATTATCGTATGTGGATGTGCGTTTTGTGCTGCATGATACTGACGTGCTGCATGGTCTTGAGCTTGAGTGCGAAGCGCGTACTTCCGGCCCCACAGGTGTGGAGATGGAAGCCCTTATAGGCGCGCAAGTGGCAGCGGCCACCATTTATGATATGTGTAAGGCTGTACAAAAAGATGTGGTCATTGACGGCATGCATTTAGTGTATAAAAGCGGTGGGAAAAGCGGCGTTTATTGCGCTGCCGACTATGCAGATAAAGCGCAAACTGTGGTGAAAGTGTAAGATGGTATTGCCTCATATCGACCCTGTAGCTTTTAGTATTGGCTCCTTAGAATTTCGCTGGTATGGCATTATGTATATGCTGGCCTTTGGCTCAGCGTGGTTACTTGGACGCTGGCGTGCTTCGCGCCCCGGCAGCACATGGACAGGACAGCAATTTGATGATGCTCTGACCTATGGTATGTTTGGGGTTATTCTTGGAGGGCGCCTTGGCTTTGTGCTTTTTTATGATTTGCCTAATTATATAGCAGATCCCACAGAGATTTTCCGCATATGGAATGGCGGTATGTCATTTCATGGTGGTTTGCTCGGCGTGCTTGCGGCTTTATATCTGTATGCGCGCCATAATGGGCGTACTTTTTGGGATGTCATGGACTTTGTGGCGCCCTTAGTGCCTCCAGGCTTATTTTTTGGGCGCATAGGTAATTTTATCAATGGAGAGCTGTGGGGAAAAATTACCGATAGCGCCTTAGGTGTGGTTTTTCCCCATGCCGGCGCTTTGCCACGGCATCCGTCACAACTTTACGAAGCTTTTTTCGAAGGTTTGATACTTTTTGTGGCAGTGTGGATTTTTTCCGCGAAAAAACGCCGCACAGGCGCCGTGGCTGGTCTTTTTGCCTTAGGCTATGGCTTAGCTCGTTTTGGGGTGGAATTTGTACGCATGCCCGATGCGCATTTGGGCTATTTGGCTTTTAATTGGCTGACCATGGGGCAAGTGCTCTCTTTGCCGCTTATACTCATAGGTCTATGGCTCTTGTGGCCTCGTAAAGCTTAGTATTGTTTTATATGCGGGCATTTTTTATCATGGCTCAAATTTGCGTATGAGAATTGCATAAGAACCTTTGTAAATATCTTGACAGCTTGGGCTTTTATTGTGTAAGTAGTTCTGTGCAGTAAAAAACAGCACTCGGAGGTACTATGGCCAAAGAAGGTGCCATTGAAGTGGATGGTGTGGTGCAAGAAGCATTACCCAACGCCATGTTTAAAGTAGAGTTGGAAAATGGGCATGAAGTTCTTGCACATATTTCCGGTAAGATGCGTAAATTTTATATCCGTATTCTCCCTGGTGACAAGGTGAAGGTGGAACTTTCCCCTTATGACCTTACTCGCGGGCGTATTACGTATCGTATGAAATAATTTTTGTATTTGCTTTTGGTAAATGCGAAGAAGTGTTCTATGGGTTTCATTAAAAACCTATAGGACACTTTTTTTATGATTTTGAGGGGAAGGTTGTTAGCAATTAAGCAAAGTGATAGCGCCAAAGTCCAAGGCAGGCCATGGCCATGCAAGCGGCAACCACATCGTCTAGCATAATGCCAAAGCCACCGCGCATCCAATGCTCAGAGGCATTGACGGGCCAAGGCTTGAGAATGTCAAAAAATCTAAAGAAAATAAAGGCTAAGAAAAGCTCCGTGGGGCTTACTTTAGCAAAGGGCAAAAGCACAAGCCACACACCCACAAATTCATCAATGACAATTTGTGAAGGGTCTTTGCATTGCAAGGCTTGCTCCACATGGGTGCTAGCAATGGCGCCCACGAAAAAAAGCCCCAGCAAAGTGAGGATGCGTCCCATGAAAGGCATGGGCAAAAACCAAATGGGAGCCAGAAGCGTAGCCACTAAGGATCCCCAAGTGCCGGGGGCATGAGGCGCAAGGCCAGCCACACCCACGCGGCAAAAAAGAAGACAAAGGGTGTCTACAAGGGAGGCACCCCATGCACAATAATTCATGAATTACTCTTGTAAGAAGGTATATGTGCCAACACTGAGCGTCTTTTTGTTGACGTCTAGGGCTTTTACAACATATTGATAAACACGACTTTGAGAAGCAGGAGGGCAGGGGCCAGTGTAATATTTAGTAAGGGCTCCTTCCGCAATGATGGCACCATCTTCTAAATTTCCTTGTAATTCCCAAGAGCCACCCCCATGGGTACGGTAGCCGTCGTCCACATCTTCAAGATTCACAAGAAAAGAGTCTGTGCCTTGTGGGGGATAGGGGATTTCTATTTCAGGTGAAATGCGTGAGCAACGATGTACATCTTGCAAATCCACAGAAACTTCCATATTTTGAGCAACGTGTGTGGGGGCGGGAGGCGTAGGATTGCCACCGCAACCGGCTAGCAGGGCCGTGCCAAGCAGGGCTACAGGTAAAAATCGCATGGTATTCTCCTCAAACTAATGTTAGGAGAGTATAAGCTAGAGCCATGAAAATGGCAATATGTCTAAATTGACCAGTAAAGGAGTTTTTATGTCCATTCTTTCCCAGCGTGTGGCAGGGTATATGAAAAACGCTTCTTGGATCAGACGTATGTTTGAAGCAGGAGCGCAGTTGAAGGCCGAATTCGGCGCAGAAAATGTGTATGATTTTAGTTTAGGAAATCCTGACCTACCTCCGCCCCCTGCCGTGGCTGAGGGCTTGCGTAAGCTGGCAGATAAAGCTTCTGAACCTTTTTCTTTTGGCTATATGCCCAATGGCGGCTACCCCTGGGCGCGTGAAATGCTGGCTAAGCAAGCCACTGTGGAACAAGGGGTGGAAATTAAAGCTGAGCATGTATTACTTTCTTGCGGTGCTGCCGGCGGCCTCAATGCTTTTTTCCGTGCTGTGCTCAATGAAGGTGAAGAAGTGCTTTCTTTTGCACCATTTTTTGTTGAATACGGCTTTTATGCAGCCAACCATGGTGCCAGCTTTGCCCCTGTACCCACTGAAAAAGATACTTTTGCGCCGGATTTAGCCGCCCTTGAAGCTAAGATCAGCGAAAAGACCCGCGTACTCATTGTGAACTCACCCAACAATCCCACGGGCGTTGTATATAGCAAAGAGCAATTGCAAGGCGTGGTAAACGTGTTGCAAAAGGCCAGCGAAAAATACGGTAAGCCCATTTGGCTTCTTGCCGATGAACCTTATCGTTTCTTGGCCTTTGATGGCGTTGAGGTGCCTTCTTTATTGCCCATGTATCCTTACTCCGTGGTGGTTTCATCCTTTTCCAAAAACCTTTCCTTGCCCGGAGAGCGTTTAGGTTTTGTGGTGATTTCACCGGACTTAGAAGAAGGGGCAGAGCTCATGGGCGCGCTCACCTTAACCAATCGTATTTTGGGCTATGTGAACCCTCCTGTGGTGGGGCAGCACATCATGGCTGCGGCATTGGGTTCCAATGTGGATGTGGACATTTACAAAGCGCGTCGCGATGCCATGGCTGAAGTACTCACCAAGGCAGGCTATGAATTTCAAATGCCAGCCGGAGCTTTTTACTTCTTCCCCAAGGCCCCCGGCGGCGACGATGTGGCTTTTTGCCAACGCCTTTTTGAGCAAAAAATCTTGGCCGTGCCCGGCACTGGCTTTGGTTGCCCAGGGCATTTCCGCCTTACATTTTGCGTGGACGAAAGTGTCATTAGGAATTCGGCCGCTGGTTTTACCAAGGCCATTGAAGGGTAATTAAACACACAGAAAGAGCGTTGCCACCCATGCCCGTCAAGAAATCTTTGCTAAAATGTGCCCATGCGACACAGAAAGCTTGACGCCTTACGGGTATTGGTGTAAACGACTCTTTCTATTTCTCGAAGGAGTTTGATAATGAAAAGAACATATCAACCAAGTAAAATTCGTAGAGCACGCACCTGTGGTTTCCGTGCACGTATGGCAACAGCAGCTGGTCGCGCCGTTATTCGTCGTCGTCGTGCTAAAGGCCGCAAACGTTTGAGCGCCAGCGTATAGCGCAAAAAATTTTACCGAATAAGACAAGTATAAACGCGAGGTTAAAGGGCTATGCCACAAGCATGGGATACAAAGTGGCCTCGTAGTAAAAGAGTGCAGCGCAGAAGTGATTTTGTGCTATGTTATGATGCAAATCAGCGCTATTTTTCAAAATATTTTGTGTTGTTCACCAGAAAACAAGAGGAAGCTGGATGGCGTGCCGGATTTACGGTGAGCCGCAAGATGGGTAATGCAGTGCGCCGTAATTCCATAAAGCGCGTATTGCGAGAGTTTTTCCGCTTGCATGGTCAAAAACTTCCACAAGGGCTTGATATTGTAGTTGTTCCCAAGAAAAACTTAATCGGTATGCCGATTTCGTATGACTTGGTGCACACTGACTTAAGCCCCCTCTTGAAAAAACTCAATGCCCTTGGGGAGCGTGTGGTATGAGGATATGGATACGCCGTATCTATCTTCTGCCAGTCTTTTTTTACAGGTATGTTGTTTCGCCCGTGCTCCCCAAGGCGTGTCGCTACTATCCCACATGTTCTGCCTATGCCGTAGAAGCGGTCATGCTCCACGGCATAGTTCGTGGGTCATGGTTGGCTTTGTGCAGGCTTGCGCGTTGTCATCCTTGGGCGGGAGGTGGTGTAGACCCTGTTCCTCCCCCCTCTTTTGGTGCCCGCAAGACACACAATAAATAGAGGTTCTATGCAATCTAAAAATTTAATTCTCGCCATCACACTTTCTTTGGCTGTTATGGTTGGTTGGACGTTCCTTTCTCAAGAAATGGGTTGGACTCCTAGTCCTGAGCAGCTTGCCGCGCAGGAGCAAGCCCGTGTAGCACAGCAACAAGCTGCCGAAGCCGAACAGCAAGCGGCAGTGCAAAGCGCATCTAGCTCTCCGGCGGCTCCTTTAGCCACCTTCACACCTGCTCCCGGTAAAGATATTATCGTTGAGACTCCTTTATACAAGGCTGTCATTTATTCCGGTGGTGCCATTTTACGTTCTTTTGAGCTAAAAAAATATCCTGAAGGCATTAAAAAAGAACCTCTCTTTTCCATCATGGGCTTTGGCATTGGAGAAAAGAACCCCTACGCCAATGAAGAAGGTCCGCGCCCCAATGTGAACCTTATCACGCCCACTGTTGCTCGCGTTGCCCCCTTGGGTTTACTTGTTAATGGGCAACCTTCTTGGAGCACAGGCAAATGGTCTTTTGCCGGCGAAAATATTACCTTGAACTCTGGGCAACAATCTCTTTCCTTCACAGGAGAGGTGGATGGTTTGCGTGTGGTTCGTGAATTAACTTTTTCAGCTGATACTTATCAAATTGTAGAAAAAGTACGCATTGTGGGCCTTGGCGATCAAGCTCGCTCCGTGCGTCTTGGCTATAGCGTAGGCGAAGATGCCTCTGTGGCTGCCGGCGGTTACTATGACGCCATGCGTGTGGCTTGGGGTATTACCGGTGAATACGCAGAAGAAAGCGATCCTGACACTTTGTCTGAACCAGGTATTCAAGAAACGGGTCCCATTTTGTGGGCAGCGGCTTCAAGCACCTACTTTATGTCCGCCATTGCTCCTGCCAATACAGCAAACCTTACCTTGAAAGCGCGCTTACAAGATAGTGTTTATCGTGTGGTGCTAGAACAAGCGGATATTGTGGTACAAGCCAATACCGAAGTGCAACAAGATGTGACCTACTGGGTTGGACCTAAAGTGGGCAATCTTTTAGAAAAAGCTCCCAATGAGCTTATCAATGCCATTGACCTTGGTATGTTCAGCATCATTGGTTCTGCTCTTTTATGGTGCCTTGAGTATTTGCATGGATTTGCCAATAACTGGGGCGTAGCCATCATCTTGCTCACAGTGGGCATTAAGATTTTGTTCTGGCCTTTGACGGCAAAAAGTTATGCTTCCATGGCTAAAATGCGCAAATTACAGCCCATGATTAAAGCCATACAAGAAAAACATGCCGATGACCGTGAAGCCTTAACACGCGAAACCATGGCCTTGCATAAAACCTATGGCATTAACCCTGCCAGTGGTTGTATTCCCATGCTTGTGCAGCTTCCTGTGTTCTTTGGTTTGTACCAAGCTTTACTCACTTCCATTGAGTTACGCGGGGCGTCCTTTGTGACCTATTTACCCGGCACGGACGTGATTTGGCTTGCAGACTTATCTCAGGCTGACCCTTTCTATATTACGCCCATCATTATGGGGCTGAGCATGTTCTTCATGCAAAAGATGAGTCCACCCATGGGTGATCCCATGCAGCAAAAGATTATGATGTTCTTGCCACTCATCTTTACCTTTATGTTCTTGTCATTTCCCTCAGGCCTTGTGCTTTATTGGCTTGTTAACAACTTATTGTCTATGTTGCAGCAATGGTTACTTTTGCGTAAAGCAGAAAAGCAAACAGCATAAATACACACAGGATGTATACGTATGGAAGGCTTTAAAGAGTTTACAGGCAAAAGCCTTGATGATGCCATTCATGATGCGTGCACGTACTTTGATACGTCTCGCGAACGTTTAGAAATTGATATTGTACAAGATGCTAAATCCGGTATCTTTGGTCTTGTGGGCGCGCGTAAAGCCGTAGTGCGGGCGCGCCGCGTCCAATTACGTGATGCCGTGGAAGATATTTTGGGTCGCTCCAAAAAATCTGCCGCGGTGGCTGCGGCTGTGGGTGAAACAGCAGATAAGGCCACGGAAGCCGCTGCACCTTGTGCTAAAAAAGCAGCTTCTTCTCCTGCATCAGCATCTGCAAAAAGTGGCGCACCTAAAGGCGCGGCTGCACAAAAGCAGGAGCTGAGCGCTTCCTCTCTTAAAGAGGAAGTTCAGGTCGAGCATAACATGGATGCTTTAAAAGACGCTTCAAAAGCTCCTTCTGCTGACGCCTTAGATGGCGCTGAGCATGAAGGGCGCGCAGAGCGTGCTGAAAGGGGCGAGCGTGGTCAGCATTCGCGTCGTGAGCGTCAGCAAAAGCCTAAACGTGAAGGACGTCCTGATGCACGCCAAGAATCGCGCCAAGAGTCGCGCCAAGATTCTCGCTATGATGCACGCCCTGATGCACGCCCTGATACACGCCAAGACCGTAAACGTGGTGACCGCCATGGTAACCGCATAGAGCGTGATGGCAATCGCGTTGAGGTGGATGGCAATCGCATGGACGTGGATGGTAATCGCGCCGAACCACGCGCTGAACGTCAAGATAAAAATCGTCATCGTCATCAGAGAGATGGTAGGGAAGGTCGCGATTCCCGCGATTCCCGCGATTCCCGCGATTCCCGCGATTCCCGCGATTCCCGCGATTCTCGTGATAATCGGCGCCAACAGCATAAACGCTCTGATACTTCTAAACATGCCGCTGCTAAGCCTGCTCCCACAGAGCATTTGGACTCTTTAGGCTTTGGTGATGATGTGGAAGAGGTGGAAAATGTACGCCGCATTCCTTTGGAAGAATTGGATCAAGAGCGTTTAAAAACGGTGACCTTAGAAGCTGTGGGTATCTTAACTCGCTCCATTGTGGGTGAAGTGCCGCTGGAAATGAAATTACATGAAGGGCGCGTGCATGTGCATTTGGATTGTGATGAAAATTCCGGCTTGCTCATTGGACGTGAGGGACAAACCTTAGCCTCTTTACAATATATTACTTCACGCATTGTATCTCGCGCCATGGACGCTGCTGTACGCGTACAACTTGATGCTGGTGACTATCGTACCCGTCAAGATGAAAAACTCAGCGAATTGGCTCAAGTACTGGCTGAAAGAGTGCGCACCACAGGTAAGGCACATTCTACGCGGCCTTTATCATCGTATCACAGACGCATTGTGCATGTGGTTTTACAAGATGCTACAGACCTTATTACGCGATCTTCCGGCGAAGGCCCCTTAAAGCGTGTGATAATTCAGCGCAAACGCGCCTAACCTGTTTGCATATCGAGCTGTTTTTACAGCGTGTTTTTTGTAGGCCACTCTCTTGGATAAGGGGGTGGCTTATGTATACCATAGCATTGAGGGCTTTATGTTTCACTCTCCTACCATAGCTGCCATAGCTACCCCTCTCGGCAGTGGAGGGATAGGCATTGTACGTATTTCAGGCCCTGAGTCCAAAGAAATTTTACGGCAAATCTTTGTGCCTGCCAAAAAAGACCTCAAAGACTTTCGCCCTTGGACATTGCATCGCGGCCGCATGATCGATGCGCAAGGAGCCATGCTTGATGATGTGCTTGCTGTGTACATGCCTGGCCCAAATACCTTTACCGGTGAAGATGTGGTGGAAATTCATGGTCATGGCGGACAAGTGCTCATGGCTACATTGTTAGAAAACATTGTGGCATGCGGTGCACGTTTGGCAGATCGCGGAGAATTTTCGCGCCGTGCTCTTATGAATGGACGCATGGATTTAACCCAAGCCGAAGCCGTGGCAGAGATGATTGCAGCCAAGAGCAAGGCCGCCCTACACTTGGGATCTGCCAAATTGGAAGGCTTATTGGGGGAAAAAGTAAGCACTTTACGCGAAAAGCTTGAAATTCTTCGTATGGAATTATGCGTGGCTGTGGACTTTCCTGAAGAAGAAGTGGAATGCCTTAGCCCAGAAGCTTTTGGACAAGTCATAGGAACTGTGCGCGAGGCTGTGGAAGATCTTTTACGCGCGTATAATCGTAGTAGGCATTGGCAAGAAGGGGCTTCAGTGGTCTTAGCCGGCGCGGTTAATGCGGGCAAATCATCTTTACTTAATGCCTTACTTGGTTATAATCGTGCCTTAGTGACGGATATTCCCGGAACCACTCGAGATTTTTTGGAAGAAGGCCTTAATTTAGATGGTCTTGCTTTGCGTATTACTGATACGGCTGGCCTACGTGAAGCCTTGGATACCGTGGAGCGTATGGGCATAGCTCGTAGCCGAGAACGTATAGCTGAAGCGGATGCGGTACTTTTTTTGCTGGACGGTAGCCTTGGCGCAGATGCCGCAATGCACTTGGGTGAGGAAGGTTTTTCTTTAGCAAATAATGAGAAAACTGTGCTTGTGTGGAATAAAAGTGACCTTGCCCCTGAGCCCATACTTCCTGACACTTGGCAAGACCTTATAAAAAAGTGTATTCTTATTTCTGCCAAGGAAGCTACAGGGCTACAAGAGCTTTCTTGTGCCATTAAAGATGTTATATTACAAGATAGCAGCGCTGAACCTGAGGCCGGGGACGTGGTACCCAATATGCGTCAGGCCTTGCTTTTACAAGATGCCAGCGCTGAGCTAGCCTTGCTTTTGGCAGATATCACTGCCCATGTGCCTTATGATATATGTTCTGTGCGTCTGGATACGGCGGTGGCTTTGCTTGGGCAAATTACCGGATTAGATAGCGCCGATGAGCTTTTAGATAAAATTTTTGCAAATTTTTGCATAGGAAAATAATTTACGGATATGCCATGTCTTTAGAGCAATACAGACGCAAATTAAGCAAAGATGAAATTAATACACTTCCCATAGTACGCTATGAGGGAAAGATTGAACTCATCACCGAAGTGGAAGCCTTGGAAGTGGCTTTGCAAAAGATTAAAGAAGAGCGTGTGGTGGGTTTTGATACTGAAACCAAGCCTTCCTTTCGTAAGGGGAGCATTAATGCGCCTTCTTTAGTGCAAATGGCCACGGAAGATATGGTATACCTTATTCAACTCACATGGATTCCTTTTAATGCGGCCATGGCAGAAATTCTGAGTGATGCAAGCATTGTGAAGGCTGGAGTGAGTATTCAAGATGATATGCGTGAGTTGCAAAAAATACATGCTTTTGAGCCGGCCGGGTTAGTGGATTTGGGCAATGTGGCGCGCCATCATAAGCTTGAAACGCAGGGGCTTCGTAATTTAGCGGCGAATTTTTTTGATTTTCGTATTTCTAAAGGGCCGCAGTGTTCCAATTGGTCGGCGCAGGTACTCTCGGAGCGGCAAGTGGTGTATGCGGCCACGGATGCGTGGATAGGGCGGCAGGTGTTTTTACGTATGGAAGAGCTGGGCATGGTGTAGCTGTAGCTTTCCATGCGATTTTCCATGCGGCGCAGATGCGCCCTTTGCATGGCATGAAGGCGCTTTTGGGGAATTCATCTTTTTACTTGTGCCTGCGTCAGTTGCGTTTTTTTGAACGCACGCGCCTAGGCGTACGATATCCCTAAAGCTCGTCCCTCGCTAAGGGCTACGCTTTGCGCCCTTTGGGTCGACCTTAAGGTCGCTTACCTTCCCCAAAACACCTCTTCCTTGTCACAAGAAAAAATCTTACAATTCCCACAAAATCGCCTTCATAGTCCTCTTCATAATTGACACTACATGTTTTTTTGACTGCGCTTTGCGCTACACAAAAAAGAATCAATTATTAATGAGCTGAAAAAACGACTACCATTGTAACGTATTGTAGAACAAAGAGGCAGGAATAACATTACATGCGACTTAGGATTTTGTAAGAGTGAGCGTTTTGTCGCCATGAAAAGTTTTTGAGGGTGGGGTGAGAAGGCGAAGCCTTCGAGGGGCGGGAACTTTTTTCAAAAAGTTCCCGCCCCTTAAAAAAACAAAAATTTAAAATCCCCATTGAAGCTTCATGCCCATGCCAAGCTCA
>CAYJHH010000036.1:0-22305 GCA_964369995.1 uncultured Desulfovibrionaceae bacterium | reverse complement strand
TTTATAAGTTCTATTTTTACTGATAGTTAAGTTGTTTTTCAGTGTCGACTATATAAAATCACTTAAGGGTGCCGGTGCGTCTTTCCCTTTGCCACAAATACTCTCTATTTGAATACAGACAATGCCTGTTTTAGCAATCATGTTTTGCGTTGCGGGCTGATCACAAGAAGCATTATAGCGCTTTGCTATGGCGTCAAGCACACGTCCTTTTTCAGATGCATCTTCCACAAGGTGAGCGCTGCCTGTGCCAATGATGGATTTATAAAGTGTAGAAGCTTCTTCTGGCATGATGGTAATATCTATGGCAGTGCTAAATCCTACTTTGGGATTATTTTTAATACACTCAAGTTTTCGCCCGGCTAAGGCCGTATGAAAATATATCTTTTTGTCAAGATATATGAAATTAAGCGGTACAATATAAGGTGCATCTGCAGCAGAAAAAGCTATGTAAATGTCTTCTGCTCTGTGCAAAACGTCATCAATAAATTCAGGTTCTCTTCTTTCAAGATTTTTTCTTCGCATAGGTGTGTGCATGGTGTCCATCCGTACATAAAATAAATTTGCATTATGTTTACCATCCATAAAGCGTATCTCTGTGTACAATAGAAGTTATCTCATAATAACGCAAAAGCGTTTTTTGAGTAGCTTCTAGCCGTCAAGCCAAAAACCGCGTTTTTTAACGCAGTGATACAACATAATTCAGTACAAGCTGAATTATGAGCTGCCTTCTAGTAGGCTTTATATATCATGGATGTTTATAACACATGGCATGAAATTTATACTGAAAAGTATTTTATTACAATCACAATATGGCCTTTAGTGAATCGACATGGGGGATAGTTCTTTTTACGGGAATCCATGCACAAATGAGCCATAATGAGGGGATGCATGTTTACTTCATGAAGCATAGTGTTCTAAGCGATAGAGAAAACAGCTTAGGGCGAGCATGTCTGCGCAGCCTCCACTGCTCAAATTATGTGTGAGGCAATATTCTTGTAAACGGTGCAAGGCTTGTTGGCTTTTTTCTGTATAAAGTTCACCTAAGAGTAGAATGTTATGGGCTTGCTTTTGTACGTGTTGCAGGTGCTCGTAGCTGGCGCGATGGATAATATTTGTATCTTGCACTGCAGACATGAGATGAAGCAAAGCCATGAGCTTGGCTGTGTGCCAAGAGCATGCAGCATGCTTTTGCAAGGCTGGTAAGGCTTTGAGATGTACATGTGGAAAACCGGCTTCGGCTTCTCCTCGAGCGCCTGTGCATCCATGGGCTTTAAAGGCATTTTCCCCATGCGTTGTGGCATGCTGCATATGCGTAAAATGTGCCTGCGTAAGCCCCTGACAGAGCTTTTGCACTTCTTGTAAGATGGCAAGGGTGGTGGGCTTTTGTTTTTGCCACACTTTGCCACAGGCTGCACAAAGTAAGCCCATGCCAAAAATCATACCTTTATGCGTATTGATGCCCTGGGTGGTTGCAAACATGGTTTTTTCTGCTTGCATACCCAAGGGACGTAAGCGTTTAAAGAGTGCTGTGCTGGGAAGATGTGCGTATTGTTGCCCCATTTCTGCACATGCTTTCCAAAAGGGCTTAAGGGCGTGAGCACTGCGTAATAGCAGGGTAAAGTCCATATCAGCATGAGCGCCGGAGGCGCAAGGCGTCACAAGGCCTGGTTTATCTGTGGTGCGTAACTCATCTTCCACCGCAAGGTGCGCTAGATGGGCTATGATTTCAGGTAGGCCATGGGGGGCGCCATGCATATGCTGTTCTAAGGTGCGGCGCAATTGCTGTTCGTCATGCCTGCGCTCCTTACTGCACAGGCGTCCTTGGCGATCACATATAAGACAAGAACGCTGAGGCGCATGTAAATGATTTCGATCTAAAGTTTGTCCTGTGTGGTCAAAGATGTCTATATCTAGGAATGTACCCAATGAGCTTGCTTCATGGCGCATGGCGTGCTGCTTCACTGTGAGTGGATCTAGCTTTGTGATGGCCAGCCACGTTGGCCCGTCAAGCCCATGCCTGTATTCGGAATGCATAATGGGCAAAGTATTTTGCTGTATAAAAAATTGAGCTTGGCTTTGCACAAGGTCAGGATATTCATGGCGAATTTCTAAAGGCAGGCGCAAGGTGATGCAGATCAAGGTTTTTTTCCATGCTTGAGCAAGGTCTTGCTTATGTGACCAAAGTTGCTCTCGTTCTTGCAGAAGCTTGTGCATGGAATGGGGAAGATGTGGTGTTTTCACAAAAGTCTTTCTTAGTAAAGAAGGGGAATGCCTTATGAGTAAGGCATTCCCCTGTTAGAGTTTAGGTAGAGAAATATTCTCTTAACTTTGCGTTACCGGTGCACTGGGGGGTACAGTGCCGCGACGCATACGCACGAGCATATATATGGCACCTAAAATACCTACACCTATGGCGTCAGAGTAGAGGCCTGGCCAAATCATGCAAAGTGCCGCACCTACCAAAGCGGCGCGCTCGTACATGCGCAAGGCTACCAGTAAGAAGCCTTCAAGTCCAATGGAGAGCGTCATGATGCCTACCATGGCAGTGACTAAGGTAACACCAAAATCTACCCAACTGGTCACGTTGGTGATGAGCAATTCTGGAGACATGATAAATACAAAAGGTACGATGAAGCCGGGTAAGGCCAAACGCACAGCCGTGAAAGCTGTTTGGTTGGGGGCAGCGCCGGCAATACCTGCGGCTGTATACGCACCTACGCATACGGGAGGAGTTACCGAGGAAAGCACAGCATAGAAGAATACAAAGAAGTGCGCATCTAAAGGCTTGCATCCAAGGCTAATGAGGGCAGGTACGGCCACAGCAGAAGCCATAACATAGCTGGCCGTGGTGGGCATACCCATGCCTAAAAGTAAGCATATAAGCATGGTTACTATGAGTGTGGGTATCATGAGACCATCGGTATAGCCCAAGATAACATCGCCAATGCGCAATGCAATGCCTGTGGCGCCCATCATACCAATAACTACGCCCACAATGGTACAAGCAATGGCCACGGAAAGCGCCGATTTAGAACCATCTTCCAGGGTAGCAATGAAGGATTTAAGGTCGAGACGATCTTCTTTGCGCACAAAGGAGAGCAACACACAGCAAATAATGCCAATGCCAGCAGCAAAGAGAGGGTTTCTGCCCATGCATAAAAGGGTAATGATAACAATAAGAGGTAAAGATTTATAGCCTGTTTTAAAGAGTACATCTTTGAACTTTGGCAATTCGCTCTTGGGTAGGCCTTTTAAATCTAAGCGGTTAGCTTCCACAGAAAGGGAGCACCAAATACCAAAGAAGTAAAGCAAAGCAGGAACCAAGGACGCAATAACCACGTTGATGTAGGCTGTACCCACAGTGTCGGCAATAATAAAGGCGGCAGAACCAAGCACAGGAGGCATGATTTGACCACCTGTGGAAGCAGCAGCTTCTACAGCGCCGGCGTAAAAAGGACGGTAGCCAATTTTACGCATGAGCGGAATGGTGAATGTACCCGTGGTGGCCACGTTGGCAGAGGTAGAGCCGGAGATGGTTCCCATAAGAGCACTGGACATAACAGCGATTTTAGCCGGTCCGCCCTTACGGTGACCTGTAAGAGCCATGGAGAAATCGTTGAAAAAGGCTGCGGTGCCTGTGGAATTTAAAAAAGAACCGAAAAGAATAAACATAAAGATGAAGGTAGCAGAAACACCTGTTACCAAGCCAAAAAGGCCGTCGGTGGTCAGGTAGAGCTCTTCAAGAATGCGCGGGACAGACAAACCAGCATGGATGAAAGGCCCGGGCATATATTGCCCAAAATAGGCAAAGAATAAGAAAAATAAGCAGAAAGCAGGGAGGATATAGCCAAGAACGCGGCGTGCTGCTTCAAAAACAAGCACCAGCATGGCGCCGCCAAGCCAAACTTCATAATCTTCAAACATACCTGCACGATTTGCTATGTCCTCGTAAAAAACACAGACATAGAGTGAGCACCCTGCCACAGTGATGGCTAAAATCCAATCTAAGAGAGAGGGTTTATCTCTAGGCGAAGAGGGGCCGGCTGGATACAGTAAGAAAATAAGTGGTAAAATAAAAGATAAGTGTAGGCTTCTTTGTTGCATGGAGGGCAAGAGGCCAAAAAAAGATGTGCATAAATGGAAAACAGCCAAAGCTACCGTGAGAACGGTTATGAGCAATTTGAGATTTCCAGTAAAAACGCGGCGTTTTCCCTTTTTTTTGGGCGCTTCTTCTTTATTTCCCACAGGTGGAGCAGTGGTTGATGTTGCTTGGGTCATGGCTTTTCCTTCTTTCTAAGTCCTAAAAAAAGGTGTGCAGGGCATATAACCCCACACACCTCACATGTTACTATTTTAAGATACCAATTTCTTTGTAGTACTTTGCAGCGCCGGGGTGAATAATGGTGGAGCTTGCGCCTTGTAAAGCCAGTTCAGGTCCAAAGGCAGCAAAGTATGTGGGAAGACGCTCTTGCAAGAAAGCAGAGTTTTCATACATCATTTTTGTGATGTTGTAGATGAGCTCTTCAGATACATCTTCGTGAGTAAGTAAGGCACCCACAGCGCCAAAGCCTACGATATCTTTATCAATACCTTCATAGGTGTTGGCAGGAATGGTGGCACGCACATAGTGAGGATAGCGCTTCATAAGCTCTTCAAGCTTTTCAGGCTCCATGCTGATAAGGGTACAGGCTTCTGTGCGGATAAGGTCAGAAATTTGTGCGTTGGGGGTGGTGGTGGTCCAAAGGGTACCTTCACTGGCGCCGGTTTTGAAGGCTTCTTCAAATTCAGAGCGGCCAAAGCGTTCCATATCTACATCTTTATCTGTAAGACCATATACACTTAACAGTTCTCGTACATTTAATTCAATACCACCGCCCACAGGGCCAAAGTCAATGTTTTTGTCTTTAAAGTCAGCGGGAGTTTTAATGCCAGATTCAAGACCCACCAAAATATGTGCAGGCATGGGGTAAATGGCAGTAACAAAACGAATTTTCTTTAAGGGCTTTTTAAAAGCGCCAGAACCCGTAATGCCCATGGCAAGGGTAGAAGACTGGGTAAGGCCAAGTTCAATATCACCTTTTTCAAGGTTCATCATGTTTTTGATACTACCACCAGTAACAGCAGAGAAATTTGTGTCAGGTAGCTTCTGTTGGCCTAATTGGCTGATAGTATTACCGATTAAGTAAAATCCGCCACCTACGGAGCTTGTGCCTACACGTACAAATTGTGCCGCATGGGCTGCGCTTGATAAAGTTAAAGCAAGCGACAAAGCCAAAGTAAGTAATGTCCATTTTTTCATACTGAACTTTCCTTCTAAAACATTTAAGTGATATCCGCGCCCATATGCCCAGTGCATAGTTCTAGGGGCTGTGTTTCTAACTAGTAGATACTGCATCCTTTTTCCGTATAGCATATTACGTGCCAGAATGTGTATAGAAAATTAACACCAGTATTTAGTATGATTAGTTTTGTTTGTGTGTAGTTTCACAAGTGTGTGTTGTGATGTGATGCTCTCTATGATGCATTGTGTTGCATTTTGTATTGCTTTTTTCATGTGGCGCGCATGTGGCTGTTGCATGTGCTGAAATGTAAGGATGTTTATGGCCTTGAAAATAAAGAAAATATTGATATATTGCGTATAAAATGACATGATTTTGGGAGAGTGCATGGTATTTGCATTGTTACCAAAAGGTTTAAATGGCTTGTTAAACCTTTTGGGTGCATATAGGGTATGCATGGCGTATATAAGGGTGCCCAGAAAATACGCCCAGAAAATACGCTCAGAAAATGCGCCCAGAAAATGTGCGGAGAATTATAATGCAATTGCGCGACTTACGTATACATACAGCCAAAGGGCGAAAGATATTGTCTCACTTTTTGTCTTTACAAGGCTTGTTCTTTGAGGATGACAGTGAGCTGGCCTGTGAGCACGCCCATGCTGTGGGCTTATACGATGCGCAAGATTGCCTTGTGGGTACAGGAGCCTGTTTTGGCCCCATATTGAAATACTTTTCCCTCGCGCCGCATATTCGTGGACAAAATCTGTTGCCCTTACTTTTAACCCATTGCATAAAATGGCAATATAATCGTCAGATAACCCATCTTTTTGTCTATACCACGCCGGAAAATGGCCTTTTTTTTGAAAAAAATGGCTTTTATAAACTTTGTGCCACAGAGGATGTGGTCTTATACGAAAATAGGCAGGATGGCCCCGCGCTTTTTGCTCAGCGGCATTTGCAGGCACATGATGCGGGGCAAGCGGCAGGAGCTGTGGTACTTAATGCCAATCCTTTCACCAAGGGGCATGAATATCTTATTAGGCATGCGGCAAGTCAATGCGCTTTGGTGCATGTTTTTGTGGTGGAGGAAAATGCTTCGGATATTCCTTTTGCCACCCGATTAGCGCTTGTGCAAGCAGGGACGGCGCATATGAAACATGTACGTGTGCACGCTAGCGGTGCGTATATTATTTCTGCGGCCAGTTTTCCTTCCTATTTTCTTAAAGATCGCGCCCCTAGGGAATCTTTACAACAAGCCTTAGATGTGCAACTTTTTGCGCAGCATGTGGCGCCGCATTTTTCCATACATACACGCTTTGTGGGAGAAGAGCCCTTATGTGCTGTGACGCAGCAATATAATGCCACCATGCTGGCTACTTTACCGCAACACGGAATACAAGTGGTGCAAATTCCTCGTTGTACCGAAGGGCAGGCGTGCATAAGCGCCTCTCGGGTGCGTGCTCTTTGGCGGCAATATGCTTTGCATTGTCAAGGAAAGCATGAGGAGGGATATACCATGGAAGCGCTCAATGGGCTTTTACAAGCTCTGGTGCCTGTAAGTACATGGCAGTTTATACAAGAAAACCCAGAAAGCATTTTCATGCAAAAGGCAAAAATATGACGAAACTTTTACAAGCAGCTGCGGCAGGAACGCTAGAGTCCAGTGATGTGTTTATTCGTGTGGAAGATAATGCGGATAAAGGCTTAGAAATACATATAGAAAGCGTGGTCTATGTGCAATATGGTCATGCCATAGAGGCCACCGTGCGAGACGTTTTGCAAGAATTTTCCGTCAAGGATGCGCGTGTCTATGTGACCGATAAAGGGGCCATCGATGCTGTTATTCGTGCTCGCATGCAAACGGCTTTGTGTCGTGCGGCCCATATTTCTTATGATTGGACCAAGGAAGATGAAGGGGGGGCGCATGCAAAGTAATTTTTTAAAAAGAACAGGGCTTTATGCCAGTGGCGCCAATGCTGCCAATATGATTCAAGCGTCTTTTTTTGATCAAGATTGTCTTATTTATGACTTAGAAGATTCCGTACCCATGGATGAAAAAGACGCAGCACGCTTTTTAGTTTTTCAGATGTTACGTAAGCATCGCCCTAAGGATAAGCATATACAAATTCGCATAAATGGTATGCACACGGTTTTTTTTCAAGAAGATTTGCAAGCTGCCATGCGGGCCAGACCCCATGCTTTGCGTATACCTAAAGTGGAATCAGCCCAAGAAGTACAAGATCTTGCGGCTATGATGCTAGATATTGAAGAACAAGCCGGCATTGCTCCGCAGAGCATAAAGCTTTGGTGTACCATCGAAAGTCATGTGGGCTTGCTGCGCGCTGAGGAAATAGCCGCTGCCCATGAGCGTGTGGAGGCGCTTATTTTAGGTGCAGAAGATTTTACGGCTAGCATGCAAGCGCGTCGTACCAAGCAAGGCTGGGAGATTTTTTATGCGCGTAATGCTGTGTTGCTGGCTTGTCGTGCTGCCAATATTGCCGCCATTGATGCGCCCTTTAGTGATATTGCAGATATGGAAGGCCTGAAAGAAGATGTGAGCATGACAAAAAATTTAGGATTTGATGGAAAGACGGTGATTCATCCGCGTCAAATTGCCACAGTGAACGAGCTTTTTTCCCCTTCTGCCAAAGAATTGGCCCATGCTTTACGGGTCATAGAAGCCATGGAAGATGGCAAAAGGCATAATAAAGGTGCCATTACCGTGGATGGCAGTATGGTGGATTTGCCTATTTTAGTACGCGCACAGCAAGTGCTTGCCTTGGCAAAAGCTGCAGGCATGTTACAGGAGGACAAAGAGCATGGTTAAGCCTTCTCAGCAGATGTTAGATGAAGCCGGTGCGCTTTTGGGGCGTGAGTTTAGACCTTATTCGGGGCTTTTTACTTCGCGGCCTCAAGAAAAATCCGTGCAAAGCCAGCGCAGGCAAATGGTGCAGCGACCCGGTGAAAGTAAGCTTGTATCTTCTTTGCAAGAAGCCATACAAAAAAGTGGCCTTAGCCATGGTATGACCATTTCCTTTCACCACAGTTTTCGTGAGGGAGATCGTATCGTTGGGCAAGTGCTCACCGCTATTCAAGCCCTTGGCATTAAAAATCTTTGCTTTGCCCCCAGTGCCGTTGTGAATATTCAAGAGCCTTCCGTGGTGGACTTTATTAAAGATGGTACCATCACACGTATTGAAGCCAGCGGCATTCGCGGAGAACTTGGCGATGCTGTGCTTGAAGGTCTTATGGATGTACCGGTGATATTGCGCCCCCATGGAGGGCGCCCGCGCGCCATAGAAGCCGGCGAGCTGTGTATAGATGTGGCTTTTATTGGCGTATCTGCCGCAGATAGTTATGGTAATGGAACAGGCAGTGCGGGACCCAATGCTTGTGGCGCTTTAGGCTATTCCTTTATTGATGCTACAACTGCGCGCGTTGTGATTATGATTACAGATAATGTGGTGGACTATCCTTGTGTTCCCGCCAGTATTTCTCAGCAATATGTGGATATGGTGGTGCCGGTGGCCTGCATTGGCGACAGTGAAAAAATAGGGCGCGGCGCCGCAAGAGTGACGAAAAATCCCCGTGATTTAAAAATCGCTGAAAGCGCGGCTAAACTCATAGGGCATTCTTCTCTTTTTAAAGATGCCTATTCTTTTCAAACAGGCGCCGGTGCCATTAGTATAGCTTGCACGAATTTTTTGGCAGATCTTACGCAGCAACAGGGCATTCAAGCTTCCTTTGCCCTTGGGGGCAGTACCTCGGCCATTGTGGATATGTTTCAGCGTGGTTTAATTCGTACCATTCAATGTAGCCAATGCTTTGATGTGGTGGCTGCCAAAGCCATGCTTTCGGATGCGCATATTGTTGAGATTGATAACAGCGTCTATGCCAATATTCACTCCAAAGGAAGCATGGTCAATAAGTTAGATTTTGGTATTTTAGGTGCCTTGGAAGTGGATTTGGATTTTAATGTGAACATCCTCACCGGCGCCGGTGGAGCCATGATGGGCGGCCTTGGCGGCGGGCCTGATGTGGCAGCCGGAGCGCAAATTTCCATTGTTACTTTGCCTGTGGTGCGCGGGCGCATCCCTTCTGTGGTAAAAAAAGTTTTTACGGTATGCACGCCTGGTGAAAGCATTGCCGCCGTGGTGACGGAAGCAGGCATTGCTCTTAATCCCAAGCATAAAAATTATGCTATGCTTCTTGCTGATTTAAAAAAAACATCGTTAAAATTAGTGCAGATAGAAGAATTGCAAAGCTTAGCCGAAGGGCTTGTGGGTGAGCCGCGCCCCGTGCCTTGTACGGATAAAGTGGTTTGCCTTGTGGAATATCGTGATGGCAGTATCATTGATGTGATTCGTCAGGTAAAACCGTTGTAATGTTATTCATGCCTGTGCATGGGAAGAATCTTTATCAGGCCGTTGAAAAAATGCAAATGGCGTCGTCAGACTTGCTTTTTACACTTTTTGAACAGCCTGAGGTAACTCCATAAAAAGAAATGTTTCCTAAATATTTCAGATTGCTGACAAAGTCTTCTGAGGGAAAACCTTTTCTGAAGAAAAGGTTCTTCCCCCAGACCCCCTTTCCAAAAAACTTTCATTGCGTCAACATCTTATCTTTATGAAAGGTGTTTTTATCACAATGTAACATTCTACAGTGTATGATTTTGGCACATTTTTAAAAGATGAAATAAAATTTAATGTTTGGCTCATCTTTTTACGTAGAGTTTTTTAATTTTATACTTTGTCAATGGTCTGAAATGTTTCCTAAACATTTTTCAAAACATGAAGTTTTTCATCAACAGGCTGTTATGACTGTGGGAGGTGCCGTGAAGTGCCTCCCTTTATATATGAACAGCATATTTATTGTTCAAGACCGTATTTTTTCATGCGCCTGTATAATGTACTTCTATTGATATTTAGTAATTCTGCCGCCTTGCTGTAATTTCCATGAGAATCTTCAAGGGCTTGAAGCATGGTATCTTTTTGACGCTGACTACGCGAAGGGATAGCTTTTTCAAATCGTGATGAGGTGGGGAAGAGGGATTGCATCATCTCGCTGGAAACAGTGCCAGATTTAAAGCGTGCCACAATGCGCTCCACCATATTTAAGCATTCGCGCACATTACCCGGCCATGAATATTCGTGCAAAAGACGTAAAGCTCCGGCGGAGAGCTGTAATGTGTGCGGGGAGTTTTGCATGAATTGTTGCAAAAAATACTTCACATAATGCGGCACATCGCCTGTTCTGGAGCGCAAAGGAGGTAATTCTAAGCGTAATACATTGAGCCGGTAATACAAATCGTCGCGAAAAGAGTTTTTGGTAATGAGTTCTTCAAGATTTTTATTGGTGGCTACGATGATACGCACATTCACCGGTACCACTTTATGGCTGCCAAGGCGTACCACGGCGCGTTCCTGACAAAAGCGCAGCAAACGCCCTTGATTGATATAGTCAAGCTCTGCCATTTCATCTAAAAAAATGGTTCCATTATGAGCCACTTCTAAAAGTCCGGCCTTGCCTTCTTTATTGGCGCCGGTAAAAGCTCCGCCCACATAGCCAAAAAGCTCACTTTCCAATAAATGGGTGGGGATGGCTGCACAGTTAATGGCCACAAAAGGGCCATGCGCGCGGGGGCTGGCATTATGAATGCTTTGGGCAAACACTTCTTTACCTGTGCCTGTTTCACCTAAAATAAGTACATTGGACACGGTTTCCGCATAATCTTTGGCAATATGCACAGCTTCATGTATGTTTTTGCTATTGCCAATAATATCGCTAAAGCGAAATTTTGCCACATGCCCACGGGTATAGAGTTCTTGCCTTATGAGCCCTTCTTTTTCTTGAATACTGCTTGTTTTTTGTAAACGAATAATGGCGCCATATTGTTTTTTCTCATGTTCAATGGGGCTGATATCACAGAGCATTTTATTTTTAAAAAGTGTAATGATGGGTTGTTGTGGAGCAATTTCTGTGCGCGCTTTATTGGAAAAACGTAATTTAGGGATGATCTTTACTATATTTTCATGCAAAAGTTTGTCTTTGGTAAGGCGTAAGAGCCTTTCTGCACGATTATTCACGTGAGTGATACGTGCCATGGAGTCAATGGCTATAATACCATCATTGGAACTTTCTATAAGAGTCTCTAAAAATTGCCTTTTAACTGTTTCTACTTCCAAGGCATCACGTATTTGCGTCGCTTCTTTTAAGGCTTGTAATAAACCTTCTTCGCCAAAGGTAATGAGCGATGAAGGAATATTATATTTTTGTGCAGCCTGACATGCAAGCACCCCTCCCATGATGACCGAAGAGCCGTCTTTAATGGCTTTTTGCACTGTATGTTCATAGTTTTGATTATATTTCATGACATAATGCTTCACGGATTCTCCCATGGAGGAGGCCAAAAAATCAATACCTATGACCATCTGTTCGTGGGCTATAACAGCTATTTTTTTTCCGTAAGCTTTGGCTATATGGATGGCTTTTATGATTTCAAAAGCGGTGATGGGAATATATACTTTAATGATATTTTTATCGAAATTTTCAAGCAAGTGCATAATGCCGCCGCGCGCACATATAATATCAATGCCTTGTGTAGCATAGCGCTGTGCAACTTCAGGAGCTTCATGGGGGAGGCAATGGTCAATGATACATTGGCTATTGTACTTGGTAAGGATATTTCTTGCTTCCTCTGCTGTATCTAATGATGGAAAAAGAAAAAGAATACGTTTCATAATTATCCTGGATATGCGAGCTGTTCATTGAAAATGTTGTGTTGCACATATTTTGTAATACGTTAAAATATATATTATTATTTTATAGCGCTGTTGCGTGCATTTTACTTTTTCTGCAACAAAATGCAACATATTTATGAGAAAATAAGAAAAAAAGCAACACGAGAGATGCAAAAAGAAAGTAGAAGATTGTGATTAATGTAATTTACTCAATTTTTAGTACTATTTTTTTAAAAATCACTGGCATGACATGTGCAATACGGGGGGAAATGGTATGGCGCCACGGTGGAGCGATACTGTTGTAATGGTATGAGCAATGTTTTTTGTTTTATTAGTTAAGGAGATATAATTATGCCAGGCCCCTTACAAGGTGTACGTGTTTTAGATGCCTCAACAGTTATCGCCGGCCCCTTTGGCGCGTCGCTTTTATCTGATTTTGGAGCTGAAGTCATTAAGGTTGAAATGCCGGGAAAGGGCGATCCTTCGCGTGCCATGGGGCCGCTTCTTGATGGAGAGTCTTTACGTTGGCCTACATATTCACGTAATAAGAAAAATATTACCTTAGATTTGCGCAAAGAAGAAGGCAAAGAGCTTTTTTTGAAATTGGTAGAAAAAAGCGACTTGATTTTTGAAAATTTTCGCACAGGCACCTTTGATAAATGGGGGCTTGATTATGAAACTTTGAAACAGCGTAATCCTAATATCATTGTGGTGCGTATAACTGGTTATGGACAAACAGGGCCCAATGCTCAATTGGCTGGATTTGGTACTCCCTGTACGGCTTTTTCTGGTTTGACAGGCATCACTGGCTTTCCGGATCGCGCCCCTGTAAGCCCTCCCATTTCCATGGCAGATTATGTGGCTGGCATGTATGCCGCTTTTGCAGCGCTTTTATGTTTATATTATCGTGACGTGAATAATGGTACGGGGCAAGAAGTTGACGTGAGCCTTTATGAAGGGCTTTTCCGTTGGTTAGAAGGCCATATTGGTTGGTATGATAAAACGGGCAAAAATCGCGATCGTGCTCCCACCATTGCAGGTTCTGCTAGCCCCTCCGGCACCTATAAAACGGGTGATGAAAAATGGGCTGTGCTTGTTTGTTCCACAGACAGAACCTTTGAGTACTTTGCTAAAGCCATGGATCGTGATGACTTGCTTGCCGATGAGCGCTTTAATACCAATGGAGCGCGCGTAAAAAATAGCAAGATGATGGATGAAATCGTCACCGAATGGATGGGACGTTATGATTGGGAATTTATCAAAAATCATTTAGATACATTTGGCGTACCTGTAAGCCTTGTATTTACCATGGAAGATATTTTTGCTGATCCACATTATGCTGCCCGTGAAAATCTTGTTGAGGTGGATCATCCGCGTCTTGGTACATTGCGTATGCCAGGCGTTACGCCAAAGCTTTCTGTAACCCCCGGTGAGGTAAAATGGCCGGGAGCAGATCTTGGTACTTTTAATGATGAAATCTTTGGCGACCTCTTAGGTTTAAGCGAAGCAGATGTGGCTGAGCTTAAAGATAAGGGCGTTATTTAATTGTAGTGAGGGCTTTTACCTAGCAAGGCAAAAGCCCTTCTTTTATATATTTTGAAAAGAGTGTAGGAAAGCATGGAAAATTCTTTCGTATTGCCTGAAAAGGCTGTAATTTGTGAAGTGGGCTTGCGCGATGGTATCCAAAATGAAAAGAAAATTCTTTCACTGGAAGAAAAATTACAGCTTTTAGATGCTGTGGTAGATTCTGGTATTAAAGTTATTGAAATTGGAGCCTTTGTACATCCTAAAGCTGTGCCGCAAATGGCGAATACTGGCGAGCTGGCTAAGCATATGAAACGTGTAGACGGCGTGGAATATAGAGCTCTTGTTCCCAATTTAAAGGGACTTGAGCGCGCCCATGATTCTGGTTTGCATAAAGCTAAGCTCACCGTAAGTATAAGCGAAACACATTGCATGGCAAACTTTAATCAAAGCCCCCTTTCCATGATGGAGGGATTTAAGCCTTGTGTGGAATTTGCCGCTAAAAATGGAGTAGAGCTTTCCGGAGCTTTGTCTTCTGCTTGGGGATGCGCATGGGAAGGCCCCATTGCTTTAGCTCAAATTGAAAAAATCACTACCGCTTTTGTGGAGCTTGGCATAACAGAGCTTTCTTTATCCGATGCCACCGGCATGGCGAATCCGCGCCAAATTTTTACCACCTGCCAGCATATGCGCAAAGCCTTTCCGCAGGTGCGTTGGGTATTGCATTTGCACAATACGCGCGGTATGGCTTTGGCTTGCGTGGTGGCGGCTTTACAAGCCGGTGTAACGACGTTTGATGGTGCCTTTGCCGGTTTTGGCGGATGTAACTTTATTCCTGGTGCTGCTGGTAATGTTGCCACGGAAGACCTTATACATATGTTACATGAAATGGACGTCAACACTGATGTTAACTTAGAAAAAGCCATAAGCACTGGCCGCCTTGCACAAAATATTGTGGAGTGCTCCGGCGGAAGCTATGTGCTGCGTGCTGGCCGTAATGTTGACTTGGTACAACAAAAAGCTGCTGCACAAAATAATGCCTAAGCTTCGAGTCTTATCAACATAGGGTACAAGGTACCAAAGCTTTTAATCTGCCAAAGGAATAGCACTTTGATGTTCTTTTGGCAGTTTTTTTGTAGCATGAAGCGTATATTTTGCCACATGAGCCATGGTGAAACATGAAAGAGAAAGCATACACTGCTTTCAGAGTGCTGACAAAGTCTCCTGAGGGAAAACCCTTTCTGAAGAAAAGGTTCTTCCCCCCGCTCAGAGCTGGCCCCCTTTCCAAAAAACTTTCATTGCATCAACACCTTATATTTATGAAAGGCATTTTTATCACAATGTAAAATTCTACAGTGTATGATTTTGGCACATTTTTAAAAGATGAAAAAATAAAATTTAATGTTTGGTTCATCTTTTTACGTAGAGTTTTTTAATCTTATACTTTGTCAATGGTCTGAAAGCATACAATGCTTTGTAATAAAAGAGACCACCGTGCTGCCATGAATCTTTGGCATGTCACGCTTTTTTTTGTATGATGGGGCATTCTAAGTGCTGGGCAGTTTGTAAAAAATTGGTCACATAGGCATTAGTGCTATGTGGTAGGTCGTGCAAATTTTCTATATATTCCTCAACCCTCCCTTGCTGTAAAAAAAGAAGCTTATTGCAAAGGTAGCTTGCAACAGTAAGGTCATGGGTGATGAATATAAAGGTCATAGTATATTTTACTTGTAATTGGCGCATGAGCATGAGTATTTGAGCCTGCACTGCCGTGTCCAATGAGCTAAGAGCCTCATCAAAAAGGATAAAAGACGGCTGCGCGGCAAGGGCTCTTGCAATGCACACACGTTGTAATTGTCCTCCGCTTAATTGATGGGCATAGTGATCTATCAAGTTTTCTGTAAGGTTTACTTCATGTAAGAGGGCGCGCACTCGTTCATGGAGGGTGCTTTTGCTTAAATTCAGCCTCTGTAAGGGTTCAGCAATGGCCTCTCCCATGCGCATTCTGGGATTTATGGATGTGGTATAATCTTGAAAAACCACACTGCGTAAAAGAGGATTTTTTGCAATGTGTGGGGCAAATGTGATGGTACCGCCATCTGGCTTTTCCAGACCAAGGATAAGTTTACCCAAGGTGCTTTTACCGCTACCTGATTCTCCGATTATGCCAAGGCATTCCCCTTCAAGCAAGGTGAATGAAATATCGTGCAACACATGCTGGCGCTGTTTTTTGAAAAAACCAGTTTTAACCATAAAACTTTTATGAACATTTTTCACACTAAGAAGCATGGCGTCCACCCATAATATCCATAAAAGATTGCAAAATGCTTTGGCGCGTTTCCACTAAATTGCGAGTATATTCATGTTGTGGATGAAAAAAAATATCTTGCGTTTGCCCTTGTTCCACTATTTGCCCTTGGCGCATCACAAGGACGTGTTCCGCCACATGCGCTACCAGACTTAAATTATGGCTGATGAAGATGAGAGCTGTGTGAAATTCTTGTTTAATCTTGATAAGCTCGTGTAGAACCTCTTGTTGGCTTATATAATCAATGGCACTTGTGGGTTCATCAGCAATGATTACATCTGGTTGCAATACAAGGGCAAGCGCGATCATGATTCTTTGCAACATACCGCCGCTGAGCTCATGAGGGAATTTATTAAAAATAACGGTAGCATTTTCTAGCCTAAGTTTGCCTAACATCTCTGCCATATGCGTGAGAGCTTCTTGGGTTGTCATGGGCTTATGGGCAGTCATGGTTTCTACTATGTGCGCCCCAATACTTAGCAGGGGATTAAAGGCCGTTGCAGGGTCTTGCAAAATCATACAAATTTTTTTCCCCCGCAGGTCACGGCGTTCTTCGGCGTTCATATTCAGAATATTTTTTCCATTAAAAGAAATTTCACCGCTCATAATGAAGTTTTTACTGTCTAATAAGCCAGTTATGGCAGCACAGGTGAGGGTTTTGCCACTGCCAGATTCACCCACAACGCCTAAACATTCATGCTTATTAAGGCAAAATGAGACATTGTGTATAAGGGGTGTGGTTTTTTTGCGCGTGCGGTGACTTATGCAAAGATTTTTCACTTCTAGCAGCATTTTTACATTTCCTTGGGATCAAAAATATCGCGTAAGGCATCGCCAAGCATATTAAAAGCCGCCACCACCACCATAATGGCAAGACCGGGGATGAGCATGTGTTCCGGATTGGTGAGCAAAGTTTCTTTGGCATCATTGAGCATTGCCCCCCATTCTGCCGTGGGGGGTTGTGCTCCAAGGCCCAAAAAAGACAGCGTGGAAATACTGAGAATAATCCACCCCAAGTCAAGGGTAGCAAGCAAAATTATAGAGCTTGCCACATTGGGCAAGAGTACGCGAAAAAATATATATGGCTTGGGGGTACCGATGGTTTGAGAATAAAGTATATAATTTTTATGGGTTAAAGATAAAGTTTCGCTACGAATTAAACGAATATACCAAGCGCTTTTGGCAACGATATTGGCAAAAACAATATTCATAAGCCCTGGCCCAAGCACCCCCACAATACTTAAAACAAGAACCTCATAAGGAAAGGAGAGCATAATATCGCAAGCTCGCATAATTATTTCATCAAGCTTTCCTTTAAAGTAGCCAGAAGCTATGCCAATGGTGGAGCCAAGCAGAGCGGTGACAAGCATGGTGATAAATGAATAAAATAGCGTGGTACGCACTCCATAAAGCAGGCGTGAGAAGATATCACGTCCAAGGGTATCGGTGCCTAGTAAATGCTCCATGGAAAGTGGGGCTAAATTATCAATAATATCCGTTTCATTGGGGTCATAGGGGGCAATGCACGGAGCAAAAATGCCCAGCATGGTAATTGTTGCTATGATGATAATGCATGCAAGAGCCGTTTTATTCTTAAGTAACTTATGCATGTTGTAGCCCTTTTTTCAAACGCGGGTCCACAAGGTAGTGCACCATATCAATAAGAAAATTAGCCAGCACAAAAAGCACGCCCATAATGAGGATATAGGCTTGAATAGTTGGAAAATCACGATTAAAAATACTGGACACACAAAGCCGCCCAATACCGGGAATGGCAAAAATGTTTTCAATGACAACTGTGCCGGATAAAAGACGTACAACACTTATGCCAAGGGCTGTCATGGAAGATTGCAAAGAATTTTTCAGTACATGCACCCAAATAATACGCTTTTCTTTAATGCCGCGTGCTCTGGCATAGAGAACGTAATTTTGTTTCATATTTTCAAGCATACTATTGCGTATTAAGCGTATGTATGTGGAAATATAGAGCATGGTCAGGGAAAAAGCGGGGAGGATATAATGCATAAGCGTGCTTGAGCCACCGCTGGGGAAAATATGCCATTGCAATGAAAAAAGCCAAATGAGCAAAAATGCTAACCAAAAATTTGGTATAGATGTACCTGCAAAAATACATATACGCACTGCTTTATCAAAATAACTATCCTTCCACACAGCGCTTAAAACCCCAAGGGGCAAGCTGATTCCAAGAAGCATGACAAAAGCTACGGCAGCTAAGCTAAGAGTATAGGGGAAAGCACGGGCAAATTCGCTGGCAACGGTTCTGTGGGTATTGGTATAAGATACGCCAAAATCAAGCTTCATACAATTATGAAGCCATGTTATATATCGCGTGAAAAAGGGTTTATCAAGCCCTAACTCTTGCTTCATCTCTAAAATGGCTTCAGGTGTGGGCAGAACATCATTGACTCGCAGGGCAATTTCTGCGGGGTCACCGGGGGCAAGACTTATAATGGAAAAAGAAAGAAAAGAAACTGCTAGCACGGTCATGAGCATGATGAGCAGTTTCTTTACAAAATAATGTATCATGGCTTTTTATTGCTATGGTTTTATGTTCATGCGTTGTAAGGGAATTTCATATTGAGAGGGATTAAATTCCACATTCTCAACTCTTTTGCTAAAAATGGCTCGATTACGCTCATAGGTAAGAGGTAGGTATAGGGCCTCATTATGTAATGTGGTGAGAATCCAAGTGTACAGTTTTTGTCTTTCCTCTTCATTGACAGATTTTAGAGCGGCTAAAATTTGTTCATCTATGTGGGCTTTATTTTTAAGCCCTTGTTGAGCCGCATGGTCGCCATGCACGGCAGGGTTGAGCATGCCGCCAAGGAAAGATTGTGGGTCGTAGGGAGTACCCCATGAGCTATTAAAAGTAAGGTCAAAACTTCCTGCTTTTAAGCGGTCGCGATGGGCTTGCTCCTCTTCTCCTAGCACTTCCATGACAATGCCGGCCTTGCCCCAAACACTTTGTAAGTATTGAGCAATGGTGCGCTCAACAACCTTGTCGCTATCATAACTCAAGGTAATTTTAAGTGCTTGTCCCTGCTTTTTTCGAATCTTTCCGTCCAAATGCCAACCGGCGGCGTCAAGTAATTGTGCCGCTTTTTGCTCATCATAAGTAAGGTGCTCTAAATCAATATCGGCATAAGGAATAGAGCGCGCAAAAAGCGTATAAGCCGGAGCCTCTAGGCCCAGCATGATTTTTTCACTAATAAGTTCACGATTTGTAAGATGGTGCAAAGCCCGACGCACGCGAACATCATGTAAAACAGGATTGGTAGTGTTTAAAAGCAACATGCGTGAGGACATGGGCTTTGATAACGCTGCGGCAAATGCTTCCATTTGGGAAAATCTTTCATAGGGCTTGGCATGGATGAGTTGAAAACCATAAATTAAATCTATATCACCATTTTCTAAGGCAAAAAGGCGTGCGCTATTGTCAGGTATAACCTTGGCTACAATTTTCTGTAGCTTAGGCTTTTCGCCCCAATATTTTTCATTGCGCACAAAGGTAGCAGCTTGGTCAATTTCATTACTTTCAAGTATATAGGAGCCTGTGCCATGGAGGCAAAGCGTACCGTTTTTGGTGCTGCCATTTTTAAAACATGCCGGAGAGAGCATACGATAGGGGCGTGTGGTGCCAAGCTCTACCAAAAAGGGATAATAGGCTTGCGGAAACTCCACTTGCACGGTGTATGTATCAAGTGCGCGAATGGCTTTTTTGCCTGCATCTTCTGTTTGTTGCAAAAGACGTACAGACTCAAGCCAACCATGGCGCGTAACATTATCTAAAACTGCATACCAGTTTTTCAAAACAGCCTCAGCATCAAAGGGAGTGTTGTCAGAAAAGGAGATATTTTCGCGCAATTTGAATGTGTATATTTTACCATCGGGGCTCACTTCCCAACTTTCGGCAAGCCATGGGCTGGGTTTTCCTTCTTGATTTATAAAGATAAGCCCTTCAAAGAGGAGATTTTGTGCGAAAATTTCACCACTATACATATGAGGATTCAGGTCGCGTATATCGCGAAAATTGGCAAGAGTTAGGGTAGATGTGTCCTCAGCCCTTACTGCGCCGCTGGGTACAAGCAGAGCCAGAGTAAGAATCACAGCCCATATCATAGGTATAGTACGCATATATCCTCCTTGAAAGGTTCGAACTTTACTTTTCGACACAAATTAAAAATTGATCAACAATGGATTTTTTTTGCCCGTCAAGACCTGTAAACTCTTTATACACAGGAAAAGCTTGCACAAAGTCTACGTTATTATTCTGAAAAAATTCCACATCCCAACGTGGCCTTTCAAAACGGCTCAAAGGTAAGTTATAAGCAATTTCTGCCATTATATTGGGGTCAACACCTTGCATGGCTTCATACGTATGCGTGTCGACATATTGAGGGTTTTGCTTCATTTCTTGATACGTTTTATGGTAATGGTATAAATAGTGATTGCCGTCAAAAATAAGTAATTTACCTCCGGGTTTGAGCAAGTTCAGCCATTTTTTATAAGCTTGTTCAGGCTTCTCTAAATTCCAAACCAAATTACGATTAACAATTACATCAAATTGCTCCTCACAAAGATTTGGCTCCTGCGCATCGCAGCAATGGAGGGCATAATCAATATGACTTGCTTTGGCATTTTCTTCCGCAGCTTTAAGCATTTTGGGGGAATAATCGCAAAATGTAACTTTATGTCCTAATTTTCCTAATAATATGCCCAAAAAACCGGGGCCACAGCCCATATCTAGACATCGTAAATTTTGCCTGTGGGGCAGGTGCGCCAGTAAACGCTCCGTCCAAAGCTTTGCATCATCAGAACAAAGTTCATCCACACTTTTAGCACAATATCCCAAAGCTCGACTATCCCAATACTTTTTTATGCTTTCTAATTGCATATACGTCCTCGCCTTTTACATATCTTTGCTTAATTCTTATTGTTATATCACAAGGTGTGTCATTTTTAAAAAATCGTGTTACGCATGTAATGTGTACCTTTTTACAGGAAGCGTGTCAATTTTTAAAAATCGTGCTACGCAATTGTACACCACGTACACGGCAGTAGAGTGAACAATGTGAGGTTCTAAGGTCAGCGTGGTTTGCGAAGAAGAAAACACATGGTAGGTTTATGTCATTGACGCGTAAAAACGTGTTGTCGCCTGTTTTTAAGAAAGGCATGCCCACTGCAAATAGCCTTTACGGATACGACGCAAGTCAATTTCGGATTATTTTACATGAATGTAAAATTTTCCACATAAAATACTAATTTATCCTGTGTAGCCCCAAATAGTTGTTTGTTTTTTCCGATAGAGTTTGATACATTTACTGCATCTCTTTTTGACCATTGTGGTATTGTAGTTCACTTTTTTGCTTGTGTTTGAATATATAGCGAAAAATTATGCATATTTATTGAAAAAATAAATGTATTTTACATAAATGCCATGCGATTGCCTATTTTTGCAGTCAATAGAGTTGTTCTGAGTGGCATGACTACAACAGGTTTTCAGCAGTCTGCTAGGGCTCCAAGATTTTTTATAATTCACTATGTAATGATTATGAGGAAAGGTGTCTTATGAGTAGGTTAGCTTTACTTTTTTCTTTGAATTTAGTGTGTTGCATCATGTGTTTTGCTATACATGCGATTGCGTACGCGCAACCAGCAGATGGAACTACTGCCAACGAGAGTTCTGTAACAGAAAATTGGTATGTGGGCACCGATGCCTGTGCTGAATGCCACTCCGACACTGTAAAAGCCTTTAAAACCAATTCCAAAAAAGCTACGAGTAAAAATTCTGTCATGATAATGAAAGAAAAACTTACCGATGCTGAATTTGTGGGTTGCTTGTCCTGCCATACCACAGGCTATGGAAGCAAAAAGGGCTTTATTAGTTATGAACAAACACCGTACTTGGCAGATGTTGGGTGTGAATCTTGCCATGGCATGGGCGGATTGCATACAGAAGACGGTAGCCCTGAATCCATCTCGCGCACGCCTACCATTGAACTTTGTGAAACGTGCCATGATGATAGTAAGATAGCGCGAATATCATACGATGGGCGCATTTATTCCGGCGGCCATTAACATAGTTTTTTCTCATGAGTATCCATACACATACTGTGATTACATTTATAATATTACTACATAGGAAAAGACATTATGATAAAAATACGTAAAAAAATAGGACACAAGTTTGCATTACTCATAGGCATAATGATGACTTTAATCATAGGTGTTTTTTTGGTATTTGTATCGTATACCAATGAACAAAGATTTATAATCACCATGAATAAGAATGTTGTGGCTGTAAAAGAGCTTGTTCAAAATATTATCTATCGCCCCATGATTGCAGGCGATAATACAGCGACACAAAAAGAATTTAGTTATTTTGGTAAGAGTCGTCCTGAAATGAAGATGTATATGTCGAGTTTTTTAGGTA
>CAYJHH010000035.1:0-22422 GCA_964369995.1 uncultured Desulfovibrionaceae bacterium | reverse complement strand
TTCTAATACCATTATTAAAGCACCAGATGCAAAAATAACAAATTCTAACATGAAAGCCTTTTTGGATTGAAGGTTATTTTTTGGGGGAACTTTTTTTAGAAAAAAAAAGTTCCCCCAAACCCCCTCAAAAAAACCCATAGCGGACGAAACATTACATGAAATGTAGCTTGTTTCCGCATGAACATCTTGTAAGATGGTGTGCGGACGAGATTTCTATCCAAAGAAAGAGTGAGTTCGCCATGAAAGTTTTTTGGAAAGGGGGTCTGGGGGAAAAACTTTTCTTCAGAAAAGGTTTTCCCCCAGTAAAATGTAAATTAAAAAGTATTTAAATTAAAATAATCCTGATACTTTACCAGTTTCTGTATCCACGTCTATATTGCGGAAGGAGGGAGCGGAGCCTGTGCCTGGCATGAGCATGATATCTCCTGCCACGGGTGCCACCAGTCCTGCGCCGCCAAAGTGTAGCATATCGCGCACATAGAGCTTCCAGCGTTCAGGTACACCTTTTTTACTGGGTATATCTGAGAGGGAGTATTGGGTTTTTACCATACAAACGCCCAGTTCATGCGCGTTGGGTAAGGCTTGTAAGTCGTTCATTTTATTGCGTGCTTCTTGGGAGTATTCCACGCCTTCGGCGCCGTAAACTTCCCAGGCTATGCGCTCAATGCGTTCACAAAAGGATGTTTTTTCATCATATAAATAGCGGAAGTTGACCGGCTCTTGGCAGGCTTCTATGACGGCATCGGTGAGCTCAAGGGCTCCTTCGCCGCCATGTTGCCAATGGGTGGACACGGCCACACGTGCACCGGCTTTTTCGCAAATTTCGCGCACCTTGGCTATTTCCGCCGGGGTATCGGTGGCAAAGGCATTGATGCACACCACAGCAGGTACGCCGGAGCTTTTCACAATGTTGATATGATGCAAAAGATTACTGCAACCGCGTTCCACAGCGCCCACATCTTCTTTTTTGTAAGCTTCGGGCAAGGGGCGACCGGGTGCGGGGGAGGGGATACCTCCATGATTTTTCAAAGCGCGAATGGTGGCCACAATGACGGCGGCATCGGGGGTAAGCCCACTGGCGCGGCATTTGAGGTTCCAGAATTTTTCATAGCCAATATCAGAGCCAAAACCGGCTTCAGTGATATGGTACTCACTGCATTTTACGCCTATAAAGTCTGCAATAACAGAACTTTGCCCAATGGCTATATTGGCAAAAGGTCCGGCATGCACAAGTACGGGCTGGCCTTCCATGGTTTGAATAAGGTTAGGCTTAATGGCCTCTACCATCCAAGCTGTCATGGCACCGGCTACACGTAGGTCTTCGGTGGTGACGGGCTTACCTGAGCGATCATAGGCCATGATGATTTTACCCATTCGCTGGCGTAAATCTGCTAAATCTTTGCTTATGGACAAAATAGCCATAACTTCTGAGGCCACGGCAATGTCAAAATGCGATTGCATCATAATGCCATTACTTTTATTGCCATTGTCGATGCCAATGATGATATTACGCAAAGATTGGCAACAAAAATCCATGACCCAGCCCATGCTTACGCGAGTGGGGTCAATGTTTAGGCGTTTCATACCCGAGAGGCTTTCGAGCTTTTCATCGTCATAATTGCGCTCATGTTGCATGCGCGCTGTGAGCGCTGTCATGGATAGGTTATGCGCATTCATGACGGCATTGATATCGCCGGTGAAACCCAGCGAATACGGTGTAAGGGGAATACATTGTGAAAGTCCGCCGCCGGCGGCAGAGCCTTTTACCCCCATGGTGGGGCCGCCGGAAGGTTGGCGTATGGCAGCAGAGGCTTTTTTGCCTCTTTTGCCAAAACCTTGGGTGAGGCCAATGGTGGTGGTGGATTTGCCTTCCCCTAAGGGCGTGGGGGTTATGGCTGTCACAATAATATATTTACCGTTGGGTTGGGATTGAAGACGTTGTAAGGTTTTTTGATAGTCAATTTTTCCCATATGGTGCCCATAGGGCAAGAGCTCTTGTTCTTCAAGGCCCATATTTTTCGCTATCTGCGTGATGGGAGCCATGCGGCTTTCTGCATGGGCTGCAAGCTCCCAATCTGCATGCTGCGTGGGGTCAAGGTTCATACATAACCTCATTGCAAGTTTAAAGTTTATCCAAATTGGTCTGTTTTAATGGCAAGAAGTATTTTGCCACTATAGGCTTTATCAAAGCGTGTATCGTCCCCCACAAGTTCAATGGCAGCTTGTTCTAATGGTTTGACGGCGGCGTGCGGACGCTCGGCAATCATGGAGCTAAAGGCATCTACTACAGCACACATTCTGCCAAATTTGCTGATTTGATTCCCTTTAATTCCTTGGGGGTAGCCTGATCCATCAAGTCTTTCATGATGTTCCATTATACAATGGGCCAATTCATCAAAGGCAAGATCAAGCTTTTGCATGATTTTATAACTTAAGGTTGGGTGCGCGCGCACCTTGCCTTGATCTTCTGAAGAAAGTTTGGTGGCTCTTTGCAAGATAAAGGCAGGGATTTTAGCCATGCCAATATCGTGCAAAAGAAAAGCCAGAGCTACTTTATCCAGCCCGCGGCGCGTTACATTGGCCTCCGCTTCACTCTCAAACCACAGCCAAGTACCAATAATCATGGAGATGAAAGCGTGGTTGGCGTGGGAGTAGCCAATGGGCAGTCGACGCAGGAAGGTCTTTATTCTAAATTTATCTTGCCAAATCCACTCGGTCAATGCCATGAGCGCTTCATACAGCGGCGTAAAGGTACCCTTAACGGGGCTGTCACTAAACGTGGTGAAGTGCTGTGTGATGGAGAGGATGCAAAGATCTGCCACTTCAGGATTAGTTAAATTGGGGTCTTGTAAAATAAGGTCCAATTGCTTCACTATATGCTTAGAGTAGATAGGAAAGTCTGAGCGTGAAACAAAAAGCATACCTTCATTGCACAAAGCATGGATTTCTTCTACCTGTTCATTACTAAGCCTTTGGTCTGGGCGGCTATAAGGCTGCAAAACAGCAATCTCTTCATTGAAGGTGAAAAGATTAATGGGCAGCCTATATTTAGGAAAAGAATCCAATACTTCAATACTAATTTGATAGTATTGTTCCGTAATATTATTAGGGACATGTGCAGAGTTTTTACGTGCCATAAATTTACTTCCAGAATATTTTTACAAGGTTGGTACCGCGGCGTCTGCCACCTCTTTGGGCTTGGCCTGCAGTTATGACCATACGATCTCCCGGATGGAAAACGGCATTATTAAGAATAAAGTTTTCGCAGCGTCCCGTGTGGCTTTGCTCTTCGGCAGGGGTATCAATAAGCACAGGCGTCACGCCCCAAGAGAAGTTGAGTGCTTTAAGAGCTTCTATTTCTGGGGTTAAGCCATAGACTTGTTGTGGTGGGCGGCATGCAGATAATTGTCTGGCGGAAGAGCCGCTCATGCTGTGAGATACAATGGCCACAGCTTTAGATTTTTCCGCAAGCAAGCATGCTGAATAGGCTAAAAATTCTGCAATACCCTTTTCTTCAGAAGGCTCTTTAAGTTTATGGCGCTCAACGATGAGACTTTCGGCTTGTTTGGTAATTTCGCGCATGTAGGCAACAGTTTCCACAGGGAAATTACCCATAGCTGTTTCTTCGGAAAGCATAACGCAATCTGCTCCGTCAAGCACAGCATTGGCCACGTCGGTGGTTTCAGCGCGGGTGGGAGCAGGGCTGTTTACCATGGAAAGAAGCATTTGTGTTGCCACAATAACGGGCTTTGCTGCTTTATTGCAGGCGCGAATGATGCGCTTTTGGATGCCGGGCAGCATGGGGAGTGGGCATTCCACACCAAGGTCGCCGCGAGCCACCATAACAATGTCAGCTTCGCGTAAAATTTCATCTAATCTATCCACAGCACCTTGGCGTTCAAGCTTTACCACCACGGGGATGTTTTTACCGGCGGCTAAAATAATATTTTTGGTTTCAATTACATCTTCCGGAGTTTGCACGTAAGAAATAGCCACTGCGTCCACGCCAAGAATAAGGCCTTGGGCTAAGTCCTTGCGGTCTTTTTCTGTGAGCGCCGGCACCTTGGTGGCTTTACCCGGCAAAGCAAGACCTTTACGAGAGGTGATTAAACCTTCGTTATTGGCTTCAAGTATAATAAGGTCATCGCTACGTTTTTCGGTCACATGAAACTGTAAGCCCCCATCGGCTAGCACTAAACGGTCATTAGGTACCAAGCTTTCCAAAATAATATCATGGTCAAAGGGCAAATAGGGCAACTCTTCAGTGTACTTGGCTGTGGGGCCAAGTAAAAGCTTCATCCCTTTGGTCACGGTGATGCTACCCTCACCTTGTAAGGTGCCAAGACGGATTTTAGGGCCGGAAAGATCTTGCATAATGGTGAGAGGAATCTTGGTTACTACCTCTGCGTCACGAATATTTTTAATAATATCCACAAACATAGAAGCATCTCCATGGGAGAAGTTTAAGCGGAAAATTCTCACTCCAGCCAGTGCTAATTCAATGATTTTTTCTTTTGAATTGGAGGCAGGGCCAATGGTGGCAATGATTTTAGTTTTCATGCAATATCCTATGTAAGATGTGTTTTAAAATAGATGAAGCGCTCTGCGCAAAATGCTAAGCAAGGAGATGTCTATATGCAGCAAAAGACATAATCTCTTTGCCGTAAGATAGCTTGAACGGGTACACTTTTCAAGAAAATTGTGTTCAGAGAATAAAAAATGTTTTTGCTTTCTTTTCTTGCATACTTTACCACATTTCTCCCTTTTGCATCCCTTTGCATCCCCGTTGAGGAGGGCAAGACGCCTTTGTGTGGGGTTCTCTTCCACCATGAGTAAGAAATCTCACTATTTTTCTTCTCTATTTATAATTATTTAAAATAATTAAGTTATTTTTTTCAGCGCCGCCATAAATACCAAATGTTTTCCGTGAGAATTTACTTTTGGCTGTGTTGACAGGTGGGAAAATGTGGGGCATAAGGGGAGAAACGTGGTAAATGGTGGTGAAAAGTGGAGACGGTATACTTTAAGAGTTCTTGTCGTAGCCTTGATGCAAAAGGCCGACTTATGCTCCCTGTGGAATACAGGGAGGCTCTTGCTTCGTGCTCCACCTCTGGGGGGTTTGTTCTCACGCTCATCTACGACAAACTCGTGGCTTACATGCCAGACGAGTGGCAAATTCTTCGCGCTCAACTTGCTTCCATAAAAAGCCCTTCCAGAGCAGTAGGCAACTTTATCACGAAAACGCTTGGTCTTGCAGAAGAACTTATCCCCGATGCACAGGGGCGGGTGCGTTTACCGCAACCCCTCATGCGTGCAGGTAACCTTACCAAGGATATCATGTTGGTAGGTCTTAATGGTAAGTTTGAAATTTGGGATCAAGCGAAGTTTGACAGTCTGGTCACTGAAGATGTTTCCGATGAACTCGCCGCGCTTAATGTGTCTTTTTAATTTTTGCAAAGGGTAATTTATATGGCTGAGACCACACCCAGAATGCATGATGCTGCCCACGTGCCTGTTCTTGTGAACGAGGTGCTTGAGGCGCTTTCACCCAAGGCCGGAGGTCGTTATTTAGACGGCACCTTAGGGCTTGGGGGGCATAGTCTTGCCCTCTTGCAACAAATAGAGGCGCAAGGTGGCAGTGCACAGTTATGCGGCCTTGATAGAGATGAAAATGCCTTAGAGCGTGCCAAGATCACTTTGGCTCCTTACGGGGACAATGTGCATTATTTTCATACGCGCTATAGTGAATTTGAGCAGGCTTTAGATAGTCTTGGTTGGGATAAAATTGACGGCGCGCTCATAGATATTGGTGTTTCTTCCATGCAAATAGACATGGCAGAGCGCGGTTTTAGCTTTAATGCCGATGGCCCCCTTGATATGCGTATGAATCAAGATGCGCATGAGTCTGCATGGCATTTGGTGAATAAAGAGCGCTTTGAGGTGCTTAAAGAGCATTTGCAGCGCCTCAGTGAAGATCCGCAAGCTGGGCGCATTGCCCGCGCCATTGTGGAAGCGCGCCAAAAAAAGAGCATTGATACCACCTCGGAGCTGGCTAATATTGTCTATAATGCCTATCCACCTGCGTGGCGCGCCAAATCGCGCAATCATCCTGCCACGCGCACCTTTCAGGCTTTGCGCATGGTGGTGAATGATGAGCTTGGTGAATTACAAAGATTTTTAGACGCTGTGCTTAAGCGCCTTAAGGTGGGCGGGCGTTTGGCTGTTATTTGTTTTCATTCCTTAGAAGATCGCATGGTGAAGCAAAGCATGCGTTACTGGGCTGAGGGTTGCCGTTGCCCGCGTCATATTATGCGTTGCCGCTGTGGTCATAAGCCAGAAGTGCGTATTATCCATAAAAAACCTGTCACTGCATCTCCCGAAGAATTGCAGAAAAACTCTCGCTCAAGCAGTGCCAAATTACGCGCTGTGGAAAAAATTGTTGAGGCGCAGTAATGCTGCAAGGGGAAAGAAATGGGTGGCGCCTATGCGTGGTTATAGGCGTACTTTCGGCCATGATTATGACCTTGGTGCTTGTATGGGTAAATATAGAGCGTACAGATATCAGTTATTTTATGACGACATTGCAGGTGGATTTACGCGAAAAGCAAGTACATAAGACTAAATTGGAAGTGGAGCGAGAATATTTACTTTCTCCCAGAGAGTTAGGGCGCAGGGCTAAGGATTTGAAATTGCATCAACCGGAACCTGGGCAAGTTCGTTGGCGTGAAGATATGTAGGTAAAGTTATGGTATTTTTTCATAAAAAAGTAAAAAATAAACGTGAAAGCAGCAAGCGTGCGCCAGATACTACTCGGCGTACCGAAGGCGCTGGCCGTTCCGAAGGGCGTCGCCGTCCTGAGGGTGCGAGCTCTGCGGCCTTAGGCATGCGTTCACGGCCATCGCGTCAGGGGGGCAAGCAGGGCAAAGGCGGCGCTAAAGCGAAGTCTCAAGCTGCCACGTCTCGTCTTAAGCACGTGCGTGCCTTTTTATCTCAAGTTAATTGGGGACTTTTTCGTATTAAATTTGTGGTGGGTTGCTTGGCCTTATTGTGGATTGGTTTGTGGGGACGTGCTTGGTATGTGCAAGTGCTGGAAGGCCCACGCCTTGCTGATAAAGCCTCACAGCAATATATGAGTTCTGTTTTGGTTTCCGGTAAGCGCGGTGCCATTACAGACCGTAATGGACAAGTGCTTGCGCGTTCGGTGGAAAGCCGTTCCATTTATATTCGTCCTCAAGATGTGAAAGATGTGCCTGGCACAGCGGCTATTTTGGCTTCTCACTTACCCATGTCTGCAGAAAAAATAGCCGAGCAATTGAATAAAAAATCTCGTAAATTCATTTGGCTTGCCCGTAAGGTGGATGATCACACAGCTCAAGCGGTGCAAGATGCCAAATTGGATGGCATTGGCCTGTCTAAAGAATATAATCGCGTGTACCCTTTCAAGCAAATGGCAGGGCATCTCATAGGTTTTGTGGGTGTGGATGACCAAGGTTTGGAAGGTATTGAGCGTTCCTTTGACGAGCAATTGGCGGCGGTACCCGCCAGACGTACTGTACAAAGAGATGCGCTGGGTCGACGCTTCTTTTTGCAAGCAGAAGGGCAAGATGAGCCCACAGGCAAGACCATTCAGCTTACGCTGGATTCGCAAATGCAATTTATTGCCGAAGAGGCCATCACTGCCGCCGTGGACGAATACGGCGCCGCTTGGGGCGGAGTGTTGGTGGTAGATGTGGAAAATGGCGACATTTTGGCCTGGGCGCAATATCCATTTTTCAATCCCAATGCTTATAGAACCTATGCTCCTAGCCAGTATAGAAATCGCCTTGCCACCGATGCTTTGGAGCCTGGCTCCACGCTAAAGCCTTTTTTAGTGGCGGCGGCCATGCAGCAAGGAACCGTGACACCGGAAACGGTTTTTGATTGTGAAAATGGGCGTTGGCAAACAAAAAATATTGTTATTCGTGATACTTCTGTGCGAGAAGACCTGACTGTGTCAGAAATATTACGCTATTCCAGTAATATTGGCGTGGCTAAAATTGGACAACAATTGGGCGCTGAAACCTATCACCGTTATCTTACCAGACTAGGTTTTGGGCAACGCACCGTGGTGCCTGTGGCAGAACACAAAGGTATTTTGCGAGAGCCCGCTCAATGGGCTGAGGCAGATTTATTAAGTACGTCTTTTGGGCAAAGTATTTCGGTGACAGGTTTGCAAATGGTGCAAGCCTATTTAACGCTCATCAATGGTGGTGTGTATAAGCCTTTGCGTTTAGTGCTTAATGATACGGCAGAGCATCCTAAAATACATAGAGTTTTTCGTAAAGATGTGACGCAATCCGTGCTTGGTATGCTGCAAGATGTGGTGGAAGAAGATGGTAGCGGCAGTAGAGCTCGCATTGCCGGCATTAAGGTAGCCGGCAAAACGGGTACAGCGCAAAAAGCCGATAAGGCCACCGGCACTTATGGTGAGGGACGCATGGCTTCTTTTGTGGGCTTTGCTCCTGCAGACAAGCCGCGTTATTTGACCTTGGTCATGGTGGATGAGCCCACCAAGAATCAATACGGCGGCGTGGTGGCGGCGCCGGTCTTTCAAGAAGTGACGCGCATGGCGCTCATGTACGACGGGCTTTTGCCGGATGTGGTGTATGCTGAAAATAATTCCAGAGGCGGCGCTGTCATTAAGCGCGGTGCGGAATTTGATAATACGGCGCGTGGTTTTAAAACCTCCAGAGCGCCACAACCGCTTTTTGCCATGAAAAGCTTACATAAAATTCAAAGAACCAAGCCTTATAATACCTTGCCAGGTCAAGAAAGTAAGGCGGTTTCTGTGGTACCCAATGTGGTGGGAAAAACTGTGCGTAATGCTGTAGAGCTTTTTGCTCGTGGCGGCATTGTACCTATTTTACGCGGTCACGGACAAAGGGTTATACGCCAATACCCTTCTGCAGGCTCAACTTGGCCTACGGATAAAGGTTCAGAATATTACCTGCAGCTTTCGGAGAATTAATATGCAATTTTCAGAATTACTTATGGTGGCGCGTCAGGGCAATAATCCCGTGGTGGCAGATTCGCGTAAGGTGCAAGGCGGCGAAATTTTTCTTGCCATAGCCGGCAGTGAAGCCGACGGCGCTGCTTATATTAACGCGGCCATAGCCGCAGGCGCAGCTTTTGTGCTGTGTCCAGAGGCCATAGCACAGCAGTACAGGGAGCAGTATCCACAATGCACTTTTGTAAGCCATGAAGAGCCTCGCACTGCGCAATGGGCTTTGGCTTCGGCATATCATGGCACGGAAGATATTTGGCAAGATATGCAGGTTGTGGGAGTGACGGGTACCAATGGCAAAACCACCATGGCCTATTTGCTGGAGCATTTATTTGCAAGCCTTGGGCATAAGGTGGGCGTCATGGGTACGGTGAGCTATCGTTGGCCGGGCTTTGAAGAAGCGGCGCCTTTAACAACTCCCGATAGCATTACAGTGCATGCTTTGCTTTCGCGCATGCATAAGGCCGGAGTGCGTTATGTCATCATGGAAGTGTCTTCTCACGCTTTAGAACAAGAACGCGTGGGTGGCGTGCATTTTTCCGGCGCTGTTTTTAGCAATTTGACCCAAGATCATTTGGATTATCACAAGGACATGGATTCGTATTTTGAAGCCAAGGCCTTGTTATTTACCAAGGCTGAGCCAGCGCGAAAGGCTTTTGCCATCAATGGGGATGATGCGTATGGGCGCACGCTTATACAACGTATGCAAGGCAATAGTAAGGGCTATTCCTTTGCTTTGCATGAGCAAGCTGAAAAGGCACGCGCTGCCCATCATGTGCAGGGGCATATGTGCTCCATGTCCACCAAGGGTTTGCATTTACGCATGCAGTTGACGGGTGCTGAAGGCTCTCAAGGAGCACAAGGAGCGCAGGTTTGGGAATTGCATTCTCCTTTAGTGGGAGCCTTTAATGCCGCCAATCTTCTTGCTGTGCAAAGTATAGCTTTAGCCATGGGCGTAGCCGTAAAAGATTTGCAGCATTTGGCGCATTTTCACGGCGTGTGCGGTCGTCTTGAGCGCGTGCAAAATGCAAAAAATATGGATGTTTTTGTGGATTATGCCCATACACCTGATGCCTTGACCAATGTGCTACAAGCCTTGCAAGGGGCAGGATTTACAAAAATCATTACGGTTTTTGGTTGCGGTGGCAATAGAGACAGAAGCAAACGTCCGCTCATGGGCGCAGCTGTGGCGGCTTTATCACAAGTGGCAGTGCTCACCTCAGATAATCCGCGCCGTGAAGATCCGCAAGCCATTTTGGATGATGTGCTACCCGGCTTACAACAGGGTGCGGCAGAAATTTTTGTGGAAGTGGATCGCCGCTTGGCCACACAAAAAGCCTTGCAATTATGGGAAGAAGCCAGCAAGGCCGGTGAGCATGCCGCCGTACTCATTGCCGGTAAAGGGCATGAAGACTATCAAATTATAGGGGATACCAAGTATCCTTACAGCGATCAAAAGACAGTACAGGAGCTTTGTCAGTGCGTGTAAGTTTGCAGCAAATAGCCACCATGTGCAACCTGCCTTGTGTGGGTTTACAGGGTAAGGAAGAGCTTATCATTTCTTCCGTATGCCGGGACACCAAGGATGTAACCCCCGGGGCTCTTTTTGTGTGCATTGAAGGCGCGCGCTTTGATGGGCATGATTTTGCCGCTCAAGCTGTGCAAGATGGGGCTGTGGCTCTTTTGGTTTCGCGTCCCTTGCCGGATCTTGCCGTGCCACAATGGGTGGCAGAAGATACTGTGGTGGCTTTGGGCGCATTGGCGCAGGCTTGGCGTCATGAATTTGTGCAAAAGGGCGGTAAAGTGGTGGCAGTGACGGGTAGCGCCGGTAAAACCACCGTCAAAGAAGTACTAGCTGATGTTTTGGCAGCCTCCGGTAAAAAAGTTGCGCGTAATATTTTGAATTTTAATAATCAAATAGGCATGCCCCTTTCTGTTTTGGCCACTTCGGGTGAAGAAGATATTTGGGTTATGGAAGTGGGCATAAGCCAAGCGCATGATATGGACATTTTAGGCGCCATTTTACAGCCCCATGTGGCCTTGGTGCTCAATGTGGGCGCCGCGCATACGGAAGGCCTTGGCGAGCAGGGTGTAGCCCATCATAAAAGCCGCCTTTTAGCCCATGTGCTCAGTCCTCAAGCGGGCGGGCGCGCTTTTGTCAGTGCCGATTATGCTGACTTAAGTCAAAAGGCCCATGAAATTTTTCCTGCTGTGCAGTATTTTTCGGCAGAAAATGCCCCTGAAGCCACGTATACAGCCACCTATTTAGGGCGTGTGCGTATGGGTAAAGGGCCAGGGCTCAATGCCACTGAAGCGGCTGAGGCCACAGGTGGCAAGGGCAAATATGCTGTGCGTAAGGCATTGGATGGCAGTGGCGCTGGTCAGCGCTTTGAAGTGCTTGCACCTTTTTATGGTTCCTATGGGGCAGAAAATGTGGCGGCCATTGTGGCTGTGGCCGAAGCTCTGGGGCTGGATATGTACCATGTACAGCAAGGCTTTTTGCAAGCGGCCTTACCTCAGCAACGCTTTCACGCCCAAAGCGTGGGCGCATGGCACATTATTGACGATAGTTACAATGCTAACCCCTTATCCATGAAGCGCATGCTCCTAGCTGCCATGGAAATGGCGCAGGCGGAACATTTGCCTTGTTATGCCGTTTTAGGCGCCATGGGAGAATTGGGCGCTGAGGCGGAAAAAGAACATGCCTCCTTGGGTGTTTTTCTGGCGCAAAGCGGCATACAGGATATTTTTTGGACAGGTTCTTATGGGGATGTGGTGCACAAAGCCATGCGACAAGAGGGCTATGCCGGCACCTTTGTACAGGTGAAAAATGTGTCGAATTTCACCCATCATTGGTCTAAGCGACGCTTGCGTCCGGGATATGTGCTGTGCAAAGGGTCACGCTCCAATAAATTGGAAGAATTGGTTGATATAATACATATATACGCACGAGAAGCTGTGAGTGGCACAGCGGGGAGTGAGCATGCTTTATAATTTTTTAGTTCCATGGGCCTCAGAATTTGCGGCGCTCAACGTCTTTCGCTACATCACATTTCGTGCTGCGTGGGCCATGGTGACGGCATTGCTTATTTCCATTGTGGTAGGCCCCATGTTTATCCGTTGGTTACGCCGTTTAAAATTTGGTCAACCCATACATGAAGATGTGCAAACGCATATTTCCAAAGCCGGAACCCCCACCATGGGCGGCGTATTGATAATTTTCTCCTTGGTGGTGTCTTGTTTGCTTTGGGGAGATTTACGTAATATTTACTTATGGTTAGTGCTTTTTGTTTTTGTGGGTTTTGGCCTTGTGGGCTTTATTGATGATATGGTGAAAATCCGCGGTAAGAAAAATAAAGGTATCAGTCCATTAGCTAAGGCTTTGGGGCAAATTTTTGTTTCTTCCATTGCCGTCATTGCTTTGGTTTTACAGCCGGATTTTACCACCACTTTAGCTGTACCTTTTTTCAAGCAACTCTCGCCTGATCTTGGCTGGTGGTACATACCCTTTGGCGTCATCATCATGGTGGGAGCGTCCAATGGGGTGAATCTTACCGACGGTTTAGACGGCCTGGCCATTGGTCCCACCATTGTGGCGGCGGCGGTGCTGTCTGTCTTTATTTATGTAACAGGAAATATAAAATTTTCAGAATATTTGCTCATACAATATATACCCGGCATGGGAGAGATAACGGTCTTTTCTGCAGCCCTTGTGGGCGCCGGATTAGGGTTTTTGTGGTATAATGCTTACCCCGCGCAGGTGTTCATGGGTGATGTGGGCTCGTTGGCGCTGGGCGGCGCTTTGGGCTTTTTGGCCATGCTGTGCAAGCAAGAACTTCTCTTGGTATTGTTGGGCGGACTTTTTGTGGTGGAAACCTTATCGGTGATTTTACAGGTGGGGTATTTTAAATGGAGCGGCGGCAAACGTATTTTTCGTATGGCGCCTTTGCACCATCACTTTGAATTGAAAGGCGTGCCGGAATCCAAAATTATTATTCGTTTTTGGATAACTTCTGTGCTTTTGGGCTTTGTGGCTCTTTCTGTGCTCAAGCTTCGCTAAAAGGGGATAACAATGCAAGCATCAACACAAAAAGAAGAAAATTTGTCAAACATGGTGACCGCTGGTCAAAAGGCTGTGGTTTTGGGCGCTGGGCGTTCTGGCATGGCCGCAGTGCGTTTGCTTGTGGCGCGTGGTGTACATACTACTTTGATAGAGCAAGATAGTACGCGTGTGTATGATGATTTTCGTGCTGAGGTGGAAAAACAAGGCGTTACCATTTTGCATGCGCAGCATGGTGCAGAGCATTTTGTGGGCATGGATTATGTGATTCCCAGTCCTGGCATTCCCATTGCTGGCATTTTACCCATGCTCAGCGCCGATGCCCAAGGCCGCATGCCTGAAGTGCTTTCTGAAATGGAATTGGCATGGCGCCACCTTACGGGCGAGCCTGTTTTAGCCATAACCGGTACCAGCGGTAAAACCACCACCGTGTCTGTGGCGGCAGAAATGCTCGAAGCTGCAGGGAAAATGGTTTTCCTTGGGGGCAATATCGGCACACCGCTCAGTGAATATATTTTGGATGTTATCAAAACAGGCTTACGCGCCGATGCCGTGGTACTGGAAGTATCAAGTTTTCAATTACAAGGGTGTTCTACTTTTCGTCCGCATGTGGCCATGCTCTTGAATATTACAGAAAATCATCTGGATTATCATGCAGATATGCAAGAGTATGAAGAAGCAAAAATGCAACTTTTTGCCTGCCAAGGCGCGGAAGATATAGCTATTTTACACGCATCCTTGCAGCCTTTGGCGCAAAAATATGCTTTGAAGGCACAAAAGATTTTCTTTGAAAAAGATGCGCAAAACTTCCCTAATACATTGCTTTTGGGAGCGCACAATGCCCTGAACATTGAAGCAGCGTGGCTTGCTGTATCGCACCTTGGTGTTCATTTGGAGCAAGCTCAAAAGGCCGTGGCCGCTTTTGCGCCCTTGCCTCATAGACTTGAGCGCGTGCGTGAATTGCATGAGGTGCTGTATGTGAATGATTCCAAATGCACCACGGTGGATGCCATGCGCGTGGCTTTACAATCTTTTGATAAACCCGTGTTTTTACTGTGCGGCGGAAAATTTAAGGGGGGAGATTTAGCCTCCTTAGTGCCGCTTTTGCAAAACAACGTCAAGGGCGTGGTGGGTTTTGGTGCCAGCGAAAACTACTTTGTGCAGGCTTGGGAAAACAGTGTTCCATTGGTGTGGTTCGCCACTTTGGCGGAAGCGGTGCACCATGCCCATGACCAAGCCACGGCGGGAGATGTAGTTCTTTTGGCACCGGCCACTTCGTCCTTTGACTTGTATGCCAACTATATGCAACGCGGCGATGATTTTAAGAATATTGTAGGAGCCTTGGCATAATGCGTATTCTTGAACAACTTCAGGGTAAGCCCTCCCATAGCGCTAAAAATAAAAGCCATAAAATTGTCGCTCCTGCCAAGGAGAAGATAAGTTTTTGGCCTAAAAGCGGTAGCGCCAAAAAAATGAGCGACAGCTTAAAGATGGGAGATTTTGATTGGTGGTTTTTAGCCATTACTCTGATTTTGTTAGGCATTGGTCTTATTATGGTACTCAGCGCCAGTGGCGTGGTGGCAGAAAGAATTAATGGTGATAAATACTACTTTTTTAAGCGCCAACTTATGTTTGCATGTGTGGGGGGTGTAGGTTTTTGGGTGGCAGCACTTATGCCACGAAAAACTTTGTATAATTTACAGTATCCGGCACTGTTCTTAGCTTTTGTTTTACTTGCTTTAACGCTTACGCCATTGGCTCCCACCATTAATGGCGCTTCGCGTTGGTTGCAATTTGGCGGTTTTTCTTTGCAACCCATGGAATTTGTTAAAATAGCCTTAGTTTTTTATTTGGCATACTTTATGAGTTCCAAGCAAAACCACATCAAAACCTTTACACGGGGTGTGGTGCCGCCATTTTTGGTAACGGGGACATTGTGCTTTTTGCTCTTATTGCAACCGGATTTTGGTAGTGCTGTAGTCTTGGCGGCTTTACTCTTTTTCATGTGCATAGCTGGCGGAACACGTTTTATGTATTTGTTTATTTCTGTGTCCATAACCATAGCCGGTGCGGCGTATTTGGCTGTTTCGGCTCCGTATCGCATGCGCCGCTTAACAGCATTTATGGATCCTTTCAAAGATGCGCAAGATTCTGGCTATCAATTGGTGCAATCTTTATACGCTTTGGGATCCGGTGGATTTTGGGGTGTGGGTGTGGGCGCCAGTAAGCAAAAAATGTTCTATCTCCCTGAAGCGCACAATGACTTTATCATGGCGGTGTTAGGAGAAGAAATGGGCTTTTTAGGCATAACCTTGGTGATGGCACTTTTTGCACTGTTTTTTTGGCGCTGCTTAAATATTGTCGTTGGTCAAAAAAACTTACGTGATCGCTTCACCGCCTTTGGCCTATCCCTCATTGTTGCTCTGGGTGCAATATTGAATTTGGCGGTCATCATGGGGGCTGCACCGCCCAAGGGTGTGCCCATGCCTTTATTGTCTTATGGCGGGTCAAGCATGGTGGCCACATTATTATGCCTTGGCTTGCTCATGAATTTTTCACGTACGGCGCAGCGCGCAGTGGTCACAAGTGAAGCGTCGACAAAAACGGCAGCTAAAGCGCCGATAAGGCGCCCCGCCCAAGTGAAAAAAGATGTTTTTGAGGAAGTGATACAGCCCACATGGCAAAAAGTGAAAAATACTTTTGAAGCCAAAAAGGCCGCGCTGACGAAATCTTCCAAGGCTGAGGTGTAAAGCATGCAAAAGGTAGTACTTACCACCGGTGGTACCGGTGGACATATTTTTCCTGCTTTAGCCGTGGCAGAGGAGCTGAAAAAAAATTTTCCTTCTGTGGAAATTCTCTTTGTGGGTTCGGCTTATGGGCCAGAAAAAGAACTGGTCAGTCAGGCGGGCATAGCTTTTAAGGGATTGGCAGTACGCGGTTTTATTGGTCGAGGCTTTAAGGCTGTGGGCGCCGCAGTGCAAATGCTGCAAGCCCTAGGGCAAGCGCGCACTCTTATGAAAGAATTTCAGCCAGATGTGGTGCTCGGTTTTGGTGGCTATGCGGCTTTTGCTCCATTATTAGCGGCTAAAATGTGCGGTATTGCCACAGCTTTGCATGAGCAAAATGCCGTGGCTGGTGTAAGTAATAAAATTTTAGGCAAGCTTGTGGATAGGGTTTTTCTTTCCATGCCCATGCTCAGCGGCATGAATGCTCACGGCTTTGCCAAAAAAAAGACGGTATTAACAGGAAATCCCGTACGTGAAAATGTGGTGAACGTGGGCTTACAAGAGCATAGCTTTACGGGAAAAAAATTGTTTGTGGTGGGCGGCTCGCAAGGAGCAAGAGCACTTAATGATATTATTGCTAAAAATATTAAGCGCTTGCAAGGGCATGGCATTACTGTGCAGCATCAAACAGGTGTGAAAGATTTTGAGCGCGTGCATGCCATGTATAGCAAAGAAGGCGCTGATGTAAGTGAACTTATGGCTTTTGTGAACAATATGGATCAAGCCTATGCCACAGCGGATTTGGTTTTGTGTCGCGCCGGCGCCACCACGGTGGCGGAACTGGCCGTGGCAGGGCGCGGGGCCATTTTTGTGCCTTACCCTTATGCCACCCATGACCATCAAAGTTATAATGCGAGGCTTTTGGCAGATTTTGGCGCAGCAAAAACCTTTGCAGAAAAGGATATGTATGCGCAAGATATGATGGATTGTATAGTACGTTTATTACATGATCCTGAAGGTTTGCAGCTTATGGCTAAAGCCGCGAAAGCGCAAGCCCGCCCCCATGCGGCGCAGGATATGGTTAAACAATTACAACACTTAGTGCGTAGCTAAGAGGGAGAATTTCACATGGGTGAGCATATGCAGAAAATTCGAGGCATTCATATGGTGGGCATTGGCGGATCTGGTATGAGTGGCATAGCCGAGGTTTTGCTTAACCTTGGGTATCGAGTGTATGGCTCAGACCAAAGTAATTCTGCCACGGTGCAGCGATTACGCTCCTTGGGTGCGGAGATTTTTGAAGGGCATAGCCGAGAAAATGTGGGTGATGTGCAAGTTTTAGTGCGCTCCACGGCCATTAAAGAAGAAAATCCTGAAATTATGGCTGCACGAGAAAAAAATATTCCCATTATCCCGCGTGCAGAAATGCTGGCTGAGCTTATGCGTTTACGCCAAGGCATTGCCATTGCCGGCACCCATGGTAAAACCACCACCACCTCGCTCACGGCAACTATTTTTGATGCTGCAGGTAAGGATCCCACTGTTATTATAGGTGGTTTGCTCAACGCTTATGGCGCCAATGCTCGCCTTGGGCAAGGGGATTATCTCATTGCTGAGGCGGATGAGTCCGATGGTTCCTTTTTATGCCTTTTACCCATTATCAACGTGGTAACCAATGTGGATTTGGACCATGTGGATTTTTATGGGGATATACAAGCTGTGGATACAGCTTTTGTGAATTTTATGAATAAAGTGCCTTTTTATGGGCGCAATATTGTGTGCGGTGATGATGAAGGCGTACGCCGCTTATTACCCAAGGTGAAAAGACCTGTACTCACCTATGGCTTTGATGAAAGTAATATTTTGCGCGCCGTATGGTTGGAAAAGGGACTTAAAAGTCGCTTTGAAGTTTTTTTGCGCGGTAAAAGCATAGGTGTTATGGAATTGGCTCAGCCAGGAAGACATAATGTTCTTAATGCTTTAGCTGCCATCGGTGTGGCTTTGGAAACGGGTCTCACACCTAAAGATTGCCAAGAAGGCTTAAGCCGTTTTGCAGGCGTGGGTCGTCGCTTTGAGTATAAGGGCAAAAAAAATGGCGTTACGGTTATTGATGATTATGGGCATCATCCCATTGAAATAGCAGCAACATTAGCCACGGCAAAGCAGGCCTTTCCTGAAAGCCGCGTGGTGGTGGCTTTTCAGCCGCATCGTTTTACCCGTACCAAGGCCTTTTTTGGGGAATTTTGTAAATCCTTTGAAGAGGTGGATAAGCTCTTTTTAAGCGAAGTGTATGCGGCATCTGAAAAACCCATTCCGGGAGTGAGCGGACAAAGTTTAGCTCATGGGGTGCGGCAAGTGACCGATGTGGACGTGACTTTTTGCGAAGATTTTGACGTACTTTTGGCCGAGGCCGAAGCCTACCTTAAGCCCGGCGATGTGTTCATAACGCTGGGTGCTGGTACCATTACTCGTGTGGGGCCGCGCTATTTAGCCAATTAGGCATGTAAAATGTTTTGGCTGAATATGGACTATTATTTTAATGGATTAGGCTGTATTCAGCTAAAATAAAATTAAAATTACCTGTAATAAAGTATTTTTAGGCATAAAAAATTATACTTATATTATAAAAAAATTATGTATTTTTAAGGGAAAATTCAGTGCAAATTATATACGAACCAAAACTGTCTGAAAGAACTACATTGCGCCTTGGCGGTAAAGCCATTGCGGAAATACGTTTGACTGATGCTTTGGATGAAGATGCACTGACAAAAAAAATTGACGCATTGGGTGGCAATATACTTGTATTAGGTGCTGGGTCAAATATTTTGGCTAGCGATGCAGATTTGGATATAACCTTATTGCGTCCTCTTTTTCCTGCGGCGCCGCGTATTATAAAACAAGAGCAAGATAAAGTTTGGCTTACGGTGGGCTCTGGAGTGCGTTTGCCTCGTTTATTAGGTGCGTGTGCAAAACTTGGTTTAAGTGGACTAGAGGGATTATGTGGCATTCCTGGTACCGTTGGCGGAGCCATTGCCATGAATGCAGGTTCTTTTGGTCATGAAACGTGCGCCAATATATTTTCCATGAAAATTTACTCGCCCAAAACAGGTATTTTACAGTTGCATCAAGGCGATTTTTCCTATGGCTACAGAAGATTTTTTATTCCTTCTTTACAGCAAATGGACACATGGTTTTTCGTTATGGAAGCAACTTTTATCTTGACGCAAACGCACATGAATGGCATTAAAAAGAGAATGTTTCTTGACTTTCTCCAGAAAAAGTCTAAACAACCCATTCGCGCTTGGAGCGCGGGGTGCGTTTTTAAAAATCCTGCCCAGGATAAACCTGCAGGTATGCTTCTGGAACAGTGTGGATTTAAAGGAAAAACTAAGGGTGGCATGGCCTTTTCAGACATGCATGCCAACTTTTTAATTAATGAAGGAAAGGGCAGCGCCAAGGCCGCTTTTGAGCTAATAAAAGAGGCTCAAGAAAGTGTTAAAGAGCGCTTCCAAATAGAGCTTGAGACTGAGGTAAAAATAGTATGTCCCTGAGAAATACCAAGGGGTACACAACGCGCAAAAATGGCTCATCCTCGCGTACGCCAGCACGCAATAGCTATAAGAAACCTCCTGCAGCTCCCAAAAAATTTTCCTTGCCGACTTTTCGCGTGATTCCCGAAGGGGTGGCTTTGCCGGCTTTGCAAGGCGCCAAAGGACTAGGAATTATTCTAGCCTGTGTGGGAGCGGGAAGTGTTGTACTTACGGCCTTATGTTTTGGCGTGCTTTTTTTATACGATACGGCTACCTCCTCCTCGTATTTTGCCACACAAAATGTGGAGGTGATGGGGGCAAAGCGTTTATCATCGCAAATGGTACGCGATATAGCCGGAGTGAAAATTGGTGATAATTCGCTAGATCTAAGCATTGCTCATATGGAGCAAGCTTTGCTGGAAACTCCTTGGGTTGAGAGGGTTTCGGTAAAGCGGGTTTTACCGGATAAATTTGTTATTTCTGTGGAAGAGCGTTTACCTGTGTTTTGGGTACGCAAGGCTAATGTCCTTTATTATGCCGATGTGCAAGGCAATGTTATTGCGCCGGTGGCCACAGAACACTTTATGTCATTGCCCACCTTAGAGGTGGAGCCTGGGGCAGAAGATGCCCTTGGGAAGTTAGAAAATTATTTAGAAGATTTAAAAAGTGGATATTTGCCGGTGGAGTTTGGCGCCATATCTGCTTTACGTCTCAGTGTGGGTAGGGGCATTGAGCTCTACCTTGATGACAGAGAAATACTTCTTTCTGTGTCCTTAGATGGCTGGGAAAAAAATTTAAAGCGCCTGTCGGTGACCCTAGCGGATTTAGCACGACGCAACGAACTGTCGCAAGTGACAGAGGTGCGCGCTACCGATGGTAATGTTTGGGTTATTAAACATGTATAAACGTATGGCAAAGGTTTTTTTGGGGGGTAAATATGAGTAAATCTGAACTTATAGTAGGTCTTGACATTGGCACAACCAAAATTTGTGCTGTGGTTGGCGAACTTAGTGACGATGGCATCATAGAAATTATTGGCATAGGAACGTGCCCCTCTACAGGTCTTCGCAAAGGCGTTGTGGTTAATATCGAGCAGACGGTTCAGTCGGTACGAAAAGCCTTGGATGAAGCCGAACTTATGGCCGGATGTGAAATCCATGCAGTGTACGTTGGCATTGCAGGTAGTCATATTAACAGTATAAATAGTCACGGAGTCATAGCTGTCAAGGGCGGCGAAGTAACTCCACGCGATATTGAGCGCGCCTTAGATGCTGCGCGCGCTGTGGCCATTCCCGCAGATCGTGAAGTGATACATATTTTGCCGCAAGAGTACATCATAGATGATCAGCGCGGCATTGCCGATCCCCTCGGTATGGCAGGGGTTCGTCTTGAGGTGAAGGTGCATATTGTCACCGGTGCTGTATCAAGTGCACAAAACATTGTGCGTTCATGCCACCGTTCCAATTTGGAAGTGGCAGATATAGCTTTAGAGTCTTTAGCTTCTGCCCAGGCCGTGCTCACCGAAGAAGAGCGCGAAATTGGGGTAGCCTTGGTGGATCTTGGTGGTGGTACTACAGATATTGCCATTTTTGCCAATGATGCCATTAAGCATACAGCAGTACTGGCTTTAGGCGGACAAAACCTCACCAATGACATAGCTTTTGGTTTGCGTACGCCCATGGCGGCTGCGGAAAAGATTAAGGTGAAATATGGCTGCGCGTTAACAGATTTAGTGCGCCATAATGAAGTTATCGAAGTTCCCAGTGTAGGCGGTAGACAAGCACGTAGGCTCTCACGCCAAGTGCTTTCGGAAATATGCGAACCACGCATGGAAGAAATTTTATACCTTGTGGATCAAACTCTGATACGTTCTGGTTATAAAGATATGATTGGAGCAGGAATCGTACTCACAGGTGGCACTGCTCTCATTGAAGGTTGCCAAGAGCTTGGAGAGCAAATCTTTGGACTTCCCACACGCATAGGTTATCCGCGTCATGTGGGCGGGCTCAAAGAAGTGGTTAATAGTCCGAAATTCGCTACCGCTGTGGGGCTTTTGCGTTACGGGGCAGAAAAAGAAAATCAAGGACAAAAAGTATTTACTAACCATGAAACAACCATGTTTGAAGGAGTACTTTCACGCATGCAAAAATGGTTAAAAGATATTTCATAATTAGGAACTTGTTAGGAAGGAGAGGCGTATGGATCTTTTTGATTTTGAATCATCATTGGCGGGAAACGCTAAGATAAAGGTTGTTGGTGTTGGTGGCGGCGGAGGAAATGCTGTACAAAACATGATTACCTCTGGTCTTCGCAATGTAACTTTTGTGTGCGCCAATACAGATGTACAAGCGCTTAATAAAAGTGCTGCGCCCCATAAGGTACAGTTAGGCGAATCCCTTACCCGCGGTCTTGGTGCAGGTGCCAATCCCAATAAAGGTAAAGAAGCCGCTGTTGAAAGCGTGACTGCCATTCGTGAAGCTTTAGATGGTGCTGACATGGTATTTGTAACCGCCGGTATGGGCGGTGGCACTGGCACTGGCGCAGCTCCTGTTATTGCTCAAGCAGCCCGCGAAATGGGCGCCCTCACCGTGGGTGTTGTGACCAAGCCTTTTAGTTTTGAAGGTGCCAAGCGCCGCGCTGCTGCCGAAGCTGGCCTACAAGAATTGCGTCAACATGTGGATTGTCTTATCACCATCCCCAATGATCGCCTCTTGGTATTTGCGCCTAAAAAGGCTCCTTTTACAGAAATGCTTAAAAAAGCCAATGACGTGCTGTACTATGCTGTAAAAGGTATTTCCGATGTTATCATGGAAGAAGGTATGATTAACCTTGACTTTGCAGACGTAAACACCGTCATGCAAGAGTCCGGCTTAGCTCTTATGGGTACTGGCGTAGCTTCTGGCGAAAATCGCGCCCGTGAAGCTGCACAAAATGCCATCATGAGCCCGCTTTTAGAAGATGTTTCCCTTGAGGGAGCTAAGGCTGTTCTTTATAATATCACCGCTTCCATGGATATTTCCGGTGAAGAAATTAGCGAAATTGGTGAAATCATCGGCGATGCTG
>CAYJHH010000034.1:8474-22863 GCA_964369995.1 uncultured Desulfovibrionaceae bacterium | reverse complement strand
CGCCGCCTGTAACAAAAATAAATTTTGTTTTCATGTTTCCAACCTATTATTTTTCTTTATCTACATTACATATATAGGAAAAAACCACACAAAAGCCCCTGTACTTTACAAAAAATTTTTCTCATGCCGAGGCATTTTTTTAATATTTTTCGTAAATCAAAACAGTACCACATGACCCAAAGCGAGTCTGTAAGTATTCCATGAAGACAAATAGGCTATGCACTTTTACAAATACCAATGCAATAGAAGATAGTTTTCAGTTATTTAGTAAGAATCGCATCGCCTTGAAGGAAAATACGCTTCCAAACAAAGAAGGCTTTACACTAATAATAGACCAATGGCAAATTTACACTGAAAAAAATTTTTTGACATTTTCTGCCCCCCTAGAAGCCATAAAAATGTCTATTTTCAAAAAAAATATATGAATACAATACAATGAGCAAGTTTTTTTCCTCCATATAAAGTATTGCCTAAAGGCACTCTTTTAGGCTAAACAAAGCCTAAAGATAGTAAATAAGACCATTTGATTTTTTTCTTGCATTGTAAAGAAAATTTTTTAAGGTCAAGCAACATAAGCAACAACAGGAGACCACTCTTCATGGGCGCAGTTAATACATTGGTTATCACCGGATACGGCACCAATTCCCATATGGAAACAGCACACACAGCACGCCTTGCCGGTACAGACAGAGCTGACATTGTGCACTTTGCCGACATTGTCAACGCCAAGGTAAAACTTAAAGATTATCATTTTCTTGTTTTTCCAGGGGGTTTTTTAGATGGTGACGACCTTGGCGCCGCTCACGCAGCAAGCATGCGTTGGCGTCATCTGGAAGATAAAAATGGCACTCCCCTACTCACACATCTGAAAGAATTTTTAGATGATGGAAAGCTCGTTCTTGGTATTTGTAATGGTTTTCAACTGCTTGTTAAGCTAGGATTACTACCGTCTTTTGATGGAGAGCGCTTTGTGCGTCATGTAACCCTTGGGCATAATGATTCTGCACGCTATGAAGACCGCTGGATTGAAATGAAAGTAAATCAACAAAGCCCTTGTGTTTTTACCAAAGGCCTTGAATTTGTAAGCTCGCCAGTGCGTCACGGCGAAGGTAAAATCATTCCTGTGGATGCAGCTTGCCTTGAGCGCTTAGAAAAAGAAAATCTCATCGCTTTACAGTATATTGATCCACAAAGCCGTGAAGTAACACAAAGCTACCCTGCCAACCCCAATGGCTCCCCCTTAGGCATTGCAGGGCTTACCGATGTTACAGGACATGTGCTTGGCCTTATGCCTCACCCAGAAGCTTTTCACCATGTGAGCAACCATCCCGGTTGGACACGCGGCGAAGTGGCAGCCCCAGGTACTTTACTTTTTGTAAATGCCATAAAACATCTGCGCGAGAACACCATTTAAGGCATTTTCTCCTTAGGGCAGCACATGCCCCTTAAGAGAAAACACTTGACAAAAGACAAAAAACCGCCCATGTGATACGCATGTCGCGTGGGCGTTTAAAGAAATTTTCAAGGTGCTTTATCTGCTGTAAACAGTAAAGCACCTTATTATTTGAGGCTATGCAAATGAAACTCTCTGAAATTATTACTACAATAGAAAAAATTGCCCCCCCACAATTTGCGGCTTCCTGGGACAATTCAGGTATTCAAGTAGCTTGTTTGCAAGAGAATATAACGCATCTTATGCTTTGCCTTGATCCTACGCCAGCATCCATAGGCGCCGCCATTGAAAAAGGCGCCAACTGTATTATTTCGCATCATCCCCTACTTATGAAAGGACGTTTGCCAAATAAAGTAGACAATTACCATACGGTATTACGTTTGCTATTACAAAATGATGTGGCCTTATATGCTGCACATACATCATTGGATGTCAATGGGGATGGGCCTGCGGGATGGCTTGCCAGAGCCTTGTCTTTGTATGAAACAAAGGTGCTTGACGGGGTATGCACCACCGATGATGAGCGCTGTGTGCCTCATGAATTTGGCTATGGCCTTGTGGGTACTTTGCCAAGCCCTTTAAGTTATGAAGCCTTATTAGCTAGCCTTCAGCAATATATTGACCTTGATGTGGCTACCTTATGCGGCTCAGTGCCAAAAAGCATTACCCGAGTGGCCTATTGTACAGGATCTGGCTCTTCCCTCATGCATGCGGCAGCAAAGCATGGCGCAGACATTTTTATTACCGGTGATGTGAAGTATCATAGCGCCCTTGAAAGCCCCCTCTGCACTCTTGATGTGGGTCATCATAGTCTTGAAGAGATTATGATGCGTGAATTTAGCCTTGTATTACAAAAGATTTTGCCAGCAGTTCATGTGGAATTTATGCCTTCGGCATCGCCTTTACGACCTGCAAAAACGTTAGCTTAAGAGAACATTGATCCATCATAAGGAGAAAAATATGAACGTATATTTAAAACAAATTGAACAATTGCTTGAACTGCAAAAAGTTGACGATGCCATATATGATGTAAATCAAGATTTGAAAAAGGCTCCTCTTGAGCTGTCCAGTCTTGAAGAGCGCTTTGCACATATGGAAGAAAAGCGCAATAAAGTTGTGGATAAAGTCACGCATATCCAAGAACAACAAAAGCGTTTGGCCTTTGAAATTGAAAACGACGTGGCCAATATTAAAAAAAGTAAAAATAAATTGGCTCAAGTTTCCAATCAGCGCGAATATCACGCCATGATGCGCGAAATGGATTCCATGGAAAAGCAAAACCGCCTGCGTGAAGAAGAAAAGGTTGTTTTGCAAGAAGAAATGCAAATTCAAGAAGAAGCTTTGTCTGAAATTGACAGAGATTACCTTGCACTCAAAGCTGAATTAGAAGTGCGCCGCGAAAGCTTACAAGAACGCATTGATAAATCACAGAAAAAGCTTGATACTTTAGAATCAGAACGCGGTAATGCCGGTGATGAAGTACCAGCTCCTGTGTTTCAACGCTATGAATTTATTCGTCATCGTTTAGACCATCCTGTGATTGTGCCTGTGGAAGCTGGTATTTGCAGTGGCTGTAATATTTCTATTCCTCCTCAATCTTTCATTGAATTACAGCGCGGACAGCAAATTCTTTCCTGCCCCAATTGTCAAAGACTTGTATACTGGTGCGAGCATTTTAAGCGCCCTGAGTCTGAAAATGTGGTGGAAGCAGCCCCTGCTGCACCCAAATTTAAGTTCTTTAACGAAGACGCTTAAGAGCATAACTTTTTACTTATTTTACAAGAGTTGGATGGGCCGCCGCTGCGTATCTTTTGATACGGGGAGGAAAGTCCGGGCTCCGCAGGGCAAAGTGCTGGGTAATTCCCAGAAGGGGTAACCCTTGGCAAGCGCAACAGAGAGTAGACCGCCTCGCAAGAGGTAAGGGTGAAAGGGTGAGGTAAGAGCTCACCAGTTATTGTGGCAACACAATAAGCTAGGCAAGCCCCACTTGGAGCAAGACCAAATAGGAAAGGTGATCGGCCCGATCTTACCTTTCGGGTAGGTTGCTGGAGGATGTGAGTAATTGCATTCCTAGACTAATGGTGGCCTCCTGCCCTGGTACCCCCCAGAGCAGAGACAGAACCCGGCTTATAGTCCGACTCTTGTATTACTTTAGCTATGACACAAATATCGCCGCAAAAGTATTGTACATGGTGTATACTCTTGGCAGCCGGCTCAGGCACTCGTTTACGTGCACAAACGGGAGGCTGTCCTAAACAATTTCTCTCTTATAAAGATCAGCCGCTGTATCTTCATGCAGCGCAAACCTTTGCGCGCCATGCTCGTCTTAAAGGCATTATTTTTGTCTTTCCAAGCCATAGTCTGGAAACAGAACTTTCTCGTTTGCAACAAAGGGAAGTAAGCAAATCCTTAGGTATAGAGTGGAAAGCTGTGGCCGGCGGTGAAAGAAGACAAGACTCTGTCTACTGCGCCCTTAAGGCCTTGCCCCCTGAATGTACTCATGTGCTTGTGCACGATTCTGCCCGTCCTTTTGTTTCTCCCGCACTTATTGAAAGAGTACACAGCGCCCTTGTATTGCCACAAAACCCACTCCCCAATGATGCCCAAGAAAGCATGCATGCAAGTGTAGCCGGAATCATTCCCGCTTTGCCCGTGGTGGACACCATTAAAGAAGTACATGAAGGCAGCGTTGTGCATACGCCGGAGCGCAGCCGCCTTATGAGCGTACAAACACCGCAAGGTTTTGTGCGTAGCGTTTTGCTCACTGCGCATGAACGTGCTCAAAAAGAAGATTTTGCTGTGACCGATGATGCCAGCATGCTGGAAAAATGCGGATTTATCGTGCGCACAGTGCTTGGTGAAGCAGAAAATAGCAAAATCACCCATGAGGATGATCTGATGAAATTGCAAGAAAAACACATTTCTCGCCCCTGTTCCGGATTTGGCTATGATGTACACCGCTTTGCCACCGCAGCAGATGTGGCTGCCGGCAAAGGGCGCCCCTTGAAATTAGGCGGCGTACCCATGGATGGTGCTTTGCATGTACTTGCGCATTCTGACGGCGATGTTCTGTTGCACGCACTCATGGACGCTTTGCTTGGCGCTGCCGCCTTGGGCGATATAGGTTTGCATTTTCCTGATACATCCGCATCTTTTGCTTGTGCAGACTCTGCCGTTCTTTTACAAGAAGTGCTACGCATGATTACACAAAAAGGTTTACACCTGCATCATGTGGATCTTACTGTCATTACCCAAAAGCCTAAAGTGGGCCCGAGGCGCACTGCCATTCAAAAAAATATAGCGCACTTACTTTCCTTGCCCCTTGAGTGTGTCAATGTAAAGGCTACGACGGAAGAAGGTCTTGGTTTCACGGGTGAAGGTGCCGGCATTAAAGCTGTTGCCTTGGTAAATGCCACCATGGCGCAGCCCATAGCACAGTCTACCATGGTTTAATGAGGATAAAGAGCATGCAAACAGAACAAAATATGGTCACCCTCCATCACGACAAGCCGTGGTTTGCTCAATATGATCAAGGTGTACCACACCAAGTGCCTCCCTTTGAAGGGCCTTTATACTCTTTACTTGATGAAGCCGCGCAAAAGGCTTCCGGCGCCCCTGCCTGTATTTTCCAAAATACCAAAATAAGCTATGGAAAATTACAAAGATTGGCAGAAACCTTTGCCGCCTCCTTGCGTCTTATGGGTGTGGGACATGGAGATCGCGTAGCCATTATGCTTCCCAATATTCCGCAAGCCATCATTGCTTTTTGGGGCGTTATGAAAGCTGGCGGCGTGGTGGTTATGATTAATCCTCTGTATATGGAAAAGGAAATCATTCACCATATTCAAGATTCTGGCGCCAAGCATCTCATTGTTTTGGATTTACTTTGGCCAAAGCTCATTGAATTACGCTCACGCCTCGGCATTGAAGAATATATTGTCACCAGTATTGCTGAATCTTTATCTTTTCCTCTCAACTGGTTATACACCTTTCGTGAAAAAAGACAGCGTATAACAGCGCCGGTGGATTCCATTCCTTATGGAAAGCACGTGCATTCTTGGAAAAGCATGTTTACCACCCGTGAAAAGTATAGCGCCCATGATATTGCCAGTGACTCTTTGGCACTTATCCAGTACACAGGCGGCACCACAGGGCTTCCCAAAGGCGTTATGCTCAGCCATAAAAATATGGGCAGCAATTGCCATCAAATCATAGCTGTTATTAACCACGTTGCTCAAGAAAAACATTCCTTTGTATCGCTTTTGCCCTTTTTCCATGTATACGGCTTATCCGTGGGACTTATTATTCCCACAGCCATTCAGGCCTGTGTCTTGCCCATGCCACGTTATGTACCGCAAGATGTGCTTAAACTCATAAAAAAACATAAACCCACAATCTTTCCCGGAGCGCCGGCTGTCTATGTTTCCCTTATGCAGCAAAAAAACCTCAGCTTATACGACTTAAGCTGTATAAAGCTCTGTATTTCCGGCTCTGCCCCCTTATCCGCTGAACATTACAAACGCTTTCAAGAGCTCACAGGCGCGCCCATTGTGGAAGGCTATGGTCTGTCCGAAGCCTCCCCCATCACGCATATTAATCCACTTTTTGCCACAGATCGTAAAATAGCTTCCATAGGCTTACCCTTACCCGGCACAGATGCCCGTATTGTGGATAAAGAAGCAGGCAGCCTTACCCTACCTGTGGGAAAATTAGGAGAGCTTGTGGTACGCGGCCCGCAAGTTATGTCCGGCTACTGGAATAATCCCGACGAAACCGCCTCAGCTTTACGCAATGGATGGCTGTACACCGGAGACTTAGCCACCATGGATGAGCAAGGCTACTTTCATATTATGGATCGCAAAAAAGATATGATTATTGTGGCCGGTTACAATGTCTACCCACGTGAAATTGATGAAGTACTTTTGGAACATCCGCATATTTTAGAAGCTGTCGCCGTGGGCATTGAAGACGCCACACGCGGCGAAACCATCAAAGCCTATGTGGTGGTTAAACCAGGAAAGAACATGACACGCTCTGAGGTTACTGCATGGTGTCGTAATAAGCTTGCCGGCTATAAAGTGCCTAAAATGGTAGAATTTCGCCAAGAATTGCCCAAAACCATTGTGGGTAAAGTGCTGCGTCGCGTTCTACGTGAAGAAGAAGCTCAAAAGACTCTTTTAGAGCAACAAAAAGCCGAGGATATTGCGCAAGCTGAAAATACCTCCACCCCCAAGGCTTAATATGCGTCTTTTAGTGCAACGCGTACATAAAGCTTCGGTACATGTGGATGCCGTTGAAGTGGCTTCTATAAACGCAGGTTTACTTGTGCTTGTGGGTTTTGGAGAAAAAGATACAGCGCATATGCCAGGATCAAAGCTTTGGACAGCTTGTATAGATAAACTCTTACATTTACGCATTTTCCCCGGAGACACAGAACAAACAGCCCATAAATTTCAAAGGGATATTTTGGATTTTCACGGCGAAATACTTCTTGTTTCGCAATTTACGCTTTTTGCCCATTGTAAAAATGGGCGTCGCCCCGACTTTCAAAAAGCCGCCCCTCCCGCCATGGCTGCGCAGCTCTTTGACCAATGGGTGCAAGACATTGACGCCAAGCTTCCTTCTCGTGTACATTCAGGTATCTTCGGTGCCATGATGGATGTCAGCCTCACCAATTGGGGGCCTGTCACCCTTATGTTAGACAGTGAAGAGCTTTTTCCCCAATTACATGAAGCATTACAGGTGTAAGTAAGCCTTTTTACCTGTATTCCTTGAACATAAGCCGCTTAAGCTCCTAGACCTTTCAAGGGAACATTTTTATCATGTATTTGCTTTAAGATATGTTACGTGCACAAATATATATACAACACCCCTTGCGCGTATTCGCTTAAGAGGCCTTAACATGTCTATGTAAGCATTTTTCCTAAAGATTTTGTCTTGGAGGGCAATGTGGCCTTATACTTACAGCATTATTTTGACCCTAAGGTGAGCCAACGCCGCCTCAAGCCCATTCCCGGAGCTAAGAAAAACTTGCATAATCTTGGCTATGTACAAAATGTACATGCAGGGCAACTCCTAGCTGAGCTTCTCCCCCCCCATGCGGTGGAAAAACAAGATTCGCAATACCTACTCACACATCCTGCTTTACCTGTGGGAGAAAATACCCATATTGACCCGCACAATTCACATCGCCTTTTGGCTAGTAAAAAAGGCTATGTCACCTATAAAGATAATAATATATGCGTACTAACTGTACTTAAGGTACTTTCAGATGTGAGCTTTCAAACGGGCAATATTATTTTTCATGGCGACACTGCCATCAATGGAAATGTACGCGCAGGCTTTGAAGTGCATGGGCATAATGTACTCATTACAGGTATGGTGGAGGGAGGCATTGTACGTGCACAAAGCTCCATACGTATTCACGGCGGGGTTCGCGGCGGTGCAGGTAAGCATTGTAAACTTATTGCCAAAAAAGATATTCGTGTATCCTTTATGGAAAAGGCAGAAATACAATGCCATGGCAATGTAAGTATAGAAAGCAATTGCTTGCACAGTACCATCTATGCCGGCAGTAATACTATTATAAAAAATCGTTTGGTGGGCGGCACCCTACACGGTCGCCAAGGGGTGCTTGTGGGCGGCTCCTTAGGCAATAAAGCCGCCACCCCTACGCGTATTTTTTTGGGATATAATCCCTTATATATTAGAAAGTTAGAAAAAGTTGACGAACATCTTGCCAGCTTAGCGCAAGATATTCGCCATCTAATCTCTGTGGCCGGACATTTGGGCCCCCAAGCCAATGAATTAAGCCGCAAGCTTTTCAAAGCACGCAAAAAAAATGATACCCTTATGAAAGCGCGCCATCACCTTTGGAGCCATTTGCAATGCGATGAAGAGCATATCAACCATTGCAAAGTGGTCATCATGGGAGAAGTTTTTCCCGGTGTAGAAATAGCCATAGGGCAAGCCTACTTGCGGGTGGACAAACCATGTCAAAGCGTTGTATTTTCCTTGGTAAACAATGAAATAGTCTGCACACCTTATAAGCCGGTAAAAAAATCATGAGAACCATTACTCCTTGCATCACAGAACAGGGCCTTGTGGATATAGTGGTACAACGCAACACTTCATCTGCCTCCTCCAGGGGGCATGCTTTGCATATGCTTGGCAGCGGCGGCGCTGAGCGTGAATTGCGAATTTTACAAAATATAGACCCTCTTGCCTATGAAGGCCATAGTTTGCCTGTCTTTTTAGGCGCCGGCCTTGGGCATGCCCTCAAAGCTTTTTTACAAAACTCTACAGGGCCTTTGGCGGTGGTGGATAAAGAATGGGATATTTTAGAGCTTACGCAAATCAAAAAAAATCTTGTAGAGCACTTTGGACCTGCTGTTCTAGAACGAATTATATGGATTCCCGAGCAAAGTAACACCCCTACTGCCCATGCTGCACAAGAGCCGCACGCCACCTTACGCGCCCTCACGCAATGGCAAAAAGAGCATGGCGGCAAGGCCTTTACCCCCATTATTCACCCTTTTTACCAGCGCCTGCATAAAGAATGGTATGCTTTTATACGCCATCATTTAGAGGCCAGCGAAAAGTGTGATTTTTGGGCAAAGGTGCGTAAAGCACGCTTTCAAAATGAGCATCCGCGCCTTTTACTTATTACCAGTAAATATTTTCTCATGGGAGAAGTGGCCAGTGCTTGTAAGCGCCTTGGTATAGCCCATAAATTGCTCACCATACCCGATGAAGCTGTGGCAAGCCATCTATTTATTGAAGAATTCCTCACGGCTGTGGCAGAATTTCAACCCGATTGTTTACTTACATTGAATCATCTTGGGGTGGATCGTGAAGGTATTCTTATGGAGCTTTTGGAACAATTACAATTGCCTTTAGCCTCATGGTTTGTGGATAATCCCCACCTTATAGTACACTTATACGAAAAGCTTAAAAGCCCCTGGGTAAGTATTTTCTCTTGGGATTTAGATAATATAGACTCTTTGCGTGCCATGGGCTTTGAGCATGTTTTTTATTTGCCCCTTGGCACCAATCCGCATCTTTTTTGCCCCAATACACAAGGGAAAAAATCCTGGAAAAGCGCCGTGTCCTTTGTGGGCAATTCCATGCTGCATAAGGTACATTCGCGTCTCAGTAAAACAGCCCTGCCCCCAGAGCTTCTGGCCACCTTCACCGCCACAGCTGAAGAATTTGGCTCATGCGAAATGCGCTCCATAGAAGATTTTCTTAAAAAGCAACGCCCACAAGAGTATGCCCTTTACGCGGCCTTGCCTTCCCATGAAGAACGATTGGGCTATGAAACAGCCCTCACTTGGGAAGCCACGCGCATATACCGCGCCTCTTGTGTGGCACAAACCTTAAGCTTTAAGCCTCTTATTGTGGGTGATGATGGGTGGAATACTATTTTTGCCACCCAAAAAGACAGCTTTACCCTGCACGATGTACTGAGCTATTATACGGATCTTCCGGCTTTTTATCCTTTATCAGACATAAACTTTAATTGTACCAGTAAGCAGATGAAAGGTGCTGTAAATCAACGTATTTTTGATGTACCCGCCTGCAATGCTTTTGTGCTTACCGATTGGCGCGAGCAAATGGATGCGCTCTTTGAACCCCATAAGGAAATAGCTTTCTACACAGAGCCTGAAGAAGTTCCTGAGCTCATTCGTCATTATTTGGCACACCCCGCAGAAAGGCAAAGTATCACCGCCGCCGCCCGTAAACGCGTTTTTGCAGAGCATACTTGGGATCACCGTGTGCAAAGCCTGCTTACGCATATGCGAGCTGTTTACGCAACCCCTGCCAAACAGCATATATAGCAGACACAACCACGAGCACTTTGCATGCAAAAGCCTATACTTGTTTTACAAATGCAGCGCATGGGAGACCTTATTTTAAGTTTTCCCTTGCTTGGCATGCTGCAAAATGTTTACCCAGGGCACCCCATTTGGACCGTGGCCGAAGAGCAATTTTTTTCCCAGCTCATGCCCATGGCGCCGCAAACGGTCTTTTTTCCCCCCACAGCTGCCCATAAACTTGTACACCAAAGTTATGAAGCTGTTATAAATTTAAGCCATCGCCCTCAGGCCATAGCCTTGGCCGGTGCTGTGGATGCCAAAAAACGTTATGGCGCTCACACATGCGAAAATACCACCTATATTGGAGGTGATTGGGCTTTATACAAGGCAAGCATTGTGCATAATAATAAGTATAATCTTTTCCATTGGAGTGATTTATACCTCTTAGACCATGTGCAAGACCGCCCCATCCCCCCTTGGAATGTCACCACCAGACCGCAACCCAGAGATAATACCATAGGTATTTTTGTGGGTGCCAGCGAGGTAGAAAAGCGTCCCACGGCGACGCACTTTGCCAAATTGGCCAAAAGCCTTTGTCGTAAAGGCTATAAAACCCTGTTCCTTGGCGGGCCTTCAGATATTCCTGTGGGTCTGGAGGCAGAGCGCCTCAGCGGCCTTAAGGGCGCGTCTTTATGCGGCAAATTTAGTGTAGAACAATTGGCTCTTGTTTTACAAAAACTCACTCTCTTCATCACACCAGATACTGGTCCCATGCATTTGGCGGCATGGGTGAATACGCCCATACTTAACCTTTCCTTGGGGCCGGTGAATCCGTGGGAAACAGGCCCGCATAGCAGTAATGCCACCACGCATTATGTATTGCAACCCGCCCTTTCCTGTGCTGGTTGCTGGCAAGCTTGTGAGCATGTGGCGCAATGTCATGAAAAAATGCATCCAGAACGTGTGGCAGTTGTGGCACATGCCCTCATAGAACGGGGCCGGCAAGGACAGCAAGAACAGCAAGGGCAGCAAGGCCGGGCTCCGTCATGGCAACATGCATGGCCCTCCCTCACCGAGCAAGAACTTTCAGGATTACATTTGTACCGCGCCACTCAAGATACTCGTGGCCTTTACAAACTTCTTTCTTGTGCTCCATCCACTGTGCCTACATCTCGTGAGCTTACGGCAAATTTTTGGCAAGAATGGTTCTTTACGCGCTTACAAAAAAAGACTGGGCAAGAATCTTGCGCACAAGCTTTTGCACTGCTTGCACAGTACTATCCGTCCCTAGCAGAGCGCATGCAATATAGTATAGTACAATTGGGGCAAAGCCTACGTAAAGAGCTCAAAAATACACTTATTCATAAAAAATATACAGTAACAGAGCACTTTTGGAAAGAATTCCCACAAGTATTACATCCTTTTAGCAGCTATGCGCATTTATATCTTGAAAATAAAGAATACAGCCTAGTCGCATGGGAAGAAATTATTGCTTGCATGGAATCACTTTATAAATCTACACAATAATTTTTTATTGTAACAAATTGAATACACTAATAAAAACTTTCTTTTTACACAAGCCTTAAGACTTTTACATTTCTTTTACTTCGTGCTAGCTTTGGTACGTTACGCTAGCTTGCGTTATTCTCACCTGTATTTTTTATACTGGGGAGTCTTCGTTGTTTATACGAAGTGGCGTCTTAGTATACGCCACAAAAAGGAGAATATATGAATAAAAATATAGCCATAGTCATCACCGCCGTCATACTATTAGGCATGGCACTTATTACCTATAATGAATATACAAGCCCTGTGGCGCCGCCTTTAAGTGCACAAAATACCATCACAGAAAATCCCATGGTAAGTGTGTCTGCACAGCCATCCACACCGCCTGCCGCCATTCCAGAAAATAATGGACATGGCACTATGGCTACGGCGCCTAAAACAGCTCCCATGGTGAGCGCTGTGCCTGCATCTAAGCCAAGTTTGGCGCAAGCTCCGGTTACAACGCAAGCTCCGGCCACAGCACCTGCACCTGTGCCAACACCTAAAGCACAACCTGCACCCGTGGCCAAAGCCCCGGAAATTAAGCCTGCGCCCGTGGCAAAAGTAGCTGCTCCAGTACCCAGCCCTGCACCGGCCCCCGCCAGCCCAAAGGTTACAGAAGCGCCCAAAACAGAATCGCCTAAGGCACAGGCGCCCAAACCCGTGCCACCTAAAACCACAAAGGCTCAAGATCCTGTACAAAAAGCCCTTGCCGCCAGCAGAAAAGAATCCACCTTGCCTACGGCACTCATTGAACCTGCGAAAACAGCCCCCAAAAAACCGGCTGTCCCGGCAGAAAAAATTATCAAAAGAATTTATGTGCTCCGTGTAGGTGACGGTATCACCGTGAGACTAGATAGCAATCAACCCCCCACCTATACAACCATGCGTCTTACAGCTCCGGAAAGACTGGTCATAGACCTTGATGGCACATGGAAAATGCGCGCTCCCGGCGTACCTGCCAATGCCCTTGTTTCCAATGTACGCATTGGCGACCATAAAGAAGGAAGCCGCATAGTCATTGATCTTAAAAAAATTCCCAGTGATATTCGTTACCTTAAGTACGAAGAAACAGGACTTGATATCCGCTTACGTTAATGCACGACCAGTAATCTTACCCTAACTCTTACCTTTGGAGAATGTATATGCAATCCTTACCTGCTTCCGTTGGCGCTGCCTTATTGGGACTGTCCTTAAGCGCAGCACCGCTTATGGCAGCTGAAACCACCAAAGAAGAAAATATGTACGAAGCCTTAAAACGCTTCAGCCAAGTACTGGAACTAGTGGAAAAACACTACGTTACAGAAACACCTAGCAAAGATTTACTCAATGGTGCCATAAAAGGCATGCTGGAAAATCTTGACCCGCACTCTACCTTCATGACACAGCAAGAATATGAAGAGATGCAAGAAACGACCTCCGGAGAGTTTTCCGGCATTGGCATTGAAATGACCATGGAAAATGGTCAGGTGAAGGTGGTATCGCCCATTGAAGACACCCCAGCCTTTCGTCAAGGCCTGCAACCCGGCGACATTATTCTTACCATTGACGGTGAAAGCACCCAAGAACTCTCCTTACAAGAAGTGGTTTCTCGCATTCGTGGCCCCAAGGGTACCGATGTGGAACTCACCATTATTCATACCAACTCCAATAGCCCAGAAACCGTCACCATTACTCGTGATTCCATCCCGCTCATTAGTGTAAAAGCCAAAGAACTTGAAAAAGGCTACCATTGGCTACGTATTACACGCTTTTCAGAACGCACCACCGATGACTTGCATGAAGCCCTAGAAAAAGCCCAAGAAAGCGAAGGCGGTATCAAAGGAATTGTGCTAGATATGCGCAATAATCCCGGCGGTCTTGTCAATGAAGCTGTGTCCGTATCTGATACTTTCTTAAGTAGCGGTGACATCGTCTCCATCCGCGGTCGTAGTCTACGCGCCATGAGCTCCTATAAGGCGAAAAAGCAAAATTCCGACATCACCGCCCCCATGGTGGTTCTTGTCAATGCCGGTTCTGCCTCAGCCTCCGAAATTGTGGCCGGTGCCTTGCGCGATCATAAACGCGCCCTCATCCTAGGTGAAAAAACCTTTGGTAAAGGCTCTGTGCAAAATGTCATCCCCTTGGCCGATGGGTCAGGACTTAAGCTTACCATCGCCCTATACTACACTCCCAAAGGCTTAAGCATCCAAGCCGAGGGCATTACCCCCGATATGGAAATTCCCTTTGAACCCGTCAGCGAAGAAGATCGCAAAAATGCCCGCATAGTGGTACGTGAAAAAGATCTTTCACGCCATATTGCCGGTAAAAATGAGAAAAAAGAAAAGGCCGACACGCCCAAAGAAGACAAGGCTAAGCCAAGTCAAAATGATAAGAAAGATACAAAAGATGCCAAGACAGCACCTTCCAACGGCGAAAAAGATATCACTGAGCAATTAGCTCTCGATAATCAATTACGCATGGCCTTGCAAATGGTTAAAACCCTACCCACCATTAAGCAAATCCAAATGGGGACGGAATAAGAAACTTTTTGGGGAGGGAACTTTTTGAAAAAAGTTCCCTCCCCAAACCC